>CAYFXD010000081.1:0-7324 GCA_964347095.1 uncultured Actinomycetota bacterium
AGGAAGTGAGCACAGATGGAGAAGGTAAAGATCGACAAAATGATGCCGTGTGGATGGCAGGTCCCGTCGTTCTTTCGATGCCCAGATTGTCCTGCTTTTTGTTACTGCTCGGTTGTGGATAGTGCCAACACCTACCGGAAGATATATAAAGAGAAATGCGTAGATAGTAAGAAAAGGTAGCGTGCCACACCGAACTCATCGGCTAATGGTCGGCAAAAGCAAGGTGTGTTGGCTTCTAAAATCCCAAGCCAGAGCAATTCCAGTCTCTGGCCGCCTGGACAACCCTGAGACACTGAAGCACCGCCCTTCGATGAGGATCTGCCCACCTTATCCTCGGCTTGATACCATTTATCATGACTGGTACGCCTGTCCCCCACTACAAGCAGCCATAAGCCATCTGAACTGGTTCTTTCCGCGAAATCCTATTTAGACCCTCCATCTGCCCGACGATCATAATATTGATGAAAAAACTCTGACAATCAGTTGTGAGATATCTCTTGCAGGGGCTAACCGATCGACAGATGGGGACGCAAAGCAACGGACCCGCTAGGGGCAGCCGGGTTGCCAAGAGGACTGTATTGCAGGGGCGCTTGTCCTAGCCAGGCAACTAGCTAAAGGCGATAATCCAATTCGAGACTTGGGAAGGATAAGCATTGAAACAACTACGCAAAATAACCGGAATCCTGGCTATTTTGGTAGTCTTTTTACTTTTCAGAGCTATCCGGGATCAATCAGCAGGATTGACCGATCCATTCAATTTTCTCTCACGTACAGATCGCTTGTCTTCGAGCACAGCTTCGGGATTCAGATCTCGACGATCGTTGAGCTTCAACCTTGACCGAGAAGCAGACAGTGAGCTGAATAATGCTCTGCTTCTTGCAAAGACAGATGTGCAAGATGCAAAATTGAGACAGAGTATTGCCATGTTACGGAATGCCCAGGCTGGAAATCCGATCGCCAAAGATCTTGACAAGAAACGGATCAGAGTGACATTTGGTGACACCAATACTGATGGAGCAAATGCAGTTTATATACCGGGATTTCTGATCAGCAACGGCAGAATCATTATAAACAGGGACCTTAAGAACCAATCACCAGTTGTCATCGCGGCAATCCTTGCCCACGAAGGCACCCATGCCCAATTGATATCCTTCCTCAGACCCAACTCGGTAGAGCAAGAATACAGATGCTACCTGGCACAAGCAAGAGTTTGGAAAGAGACAAGGGCCCAGCTTAAGATGTCGGAGCAGGAGAACCTTGAAGACTCCACGTACAAGCCCAACTTTGAAAATGCCTATGCTCTTGAAATAGCTCAAATGGACAGAAAGAACGCCTTCTCCAGAATCCAGAAAGACTACCAGCAAGTAGGTATAAACCTCCCCCGCGCCGGTCGATAGGGTTTTTGAGCTGTGTGCGGTGTGCGGTGCGCAAGACAAGGACAAGGAACCAAACACTGAATCCGGCAACCTCGGTCGTCGCGCGCGCTGCTCGTCGATCACCGTCTGAAACAGGCATTGTGACCCTAACCTCACAGACGCCTGCAATAGCGAACGGTGAACTGTGAACCGTCATCGGCCAACCGGATCTATTCCTTGTTGTGCTAGTACGGTTATGCTATTCTATGATCTAGATTTTTGGAGTGATGAAGATGGTGATCAGGGTAGTTGTAGTCATTCACATGATTGTTGCGGTAGCACTAGTCATTGCCATAATGCTGCATTCTGGAAGCGGCAGTGGGCTCTCGACTTCTTTTGGAGGAGGAATGCCGAGCACCTTCTCCGGAAGCAGCATGATCGAGAAGAATTTGGATCGAATTACTATTGCCCTGGGCGTAATTTTTGGCATAACCTCACTAATCCTGTATGTTTTCTTCACGCCATAACAGGGTTGCTTTCCTCTCTCACTAATTTAAGGATATTGGCCATCTTTAATCTAGCTCTTTGCGCATGATAATATTTGCAGACATTCGCCGCGATGATGGAATTTGGTAGACATGCTAGGTTGAGGGCCTAGTCCTGGTTTACAGGGTGGGGGTTCGAATCCCCCTCGCGGCACTGGGCTACTCATGAACTTTATGAGTGGCCTTAAAGGTGGTCTTGAGGCGTGTGTTCTATGATGAGCAAAGACCCCAGAAGATGTGAGATCTTTGCTTTTGCCTACTACTGCAACACGAGCACGGCCTACGGCCCAAATCCAATAGAATTGTGTCCGCCCTGCACGCCTCCGTAGTCAAAGTATATGGGTCTTTCAAGGACTATTGGTTCTGGTGAGTCTATCCTTATCGATACCGGTCTGTTTGCCCCTACCGCTTCATTTATGCTAATTGTCTTTCTTGACTCTCTCGGGATGACTGTAGAGTCTGTATGCGTTCCCCCGTCTGCGAAATAATAGGTGATAGTTGCCACGCTGTTGAAACTAGGATTTTGCAGCGTCAGCCATTCTTCGAATCCCTCTCCTGTGTAGCCCTCTGCTAGGTACCAATGATTGGCCGGTACGGATGCCCCTATCGTAGTATGGCCACCTTGCCACTTATTGTCATAGTTGAAGTATACGGGGCGTTCAGCAACAATAGGTCCGAGAGCATTCACTTCTATGGATACCTCTCTGCCTGTCCCTACCACGTCATTCACCTTTATTGTCTCTCTTGACTCTGCTGGGATGACCATGTTCTGAATCTCAGTTTCTCCATCTCGGAAATAGTAAGTGATGGCAGCAAAGACGTCTGCTGCATCAGGATTTTGCAGCGTCAGCCATTCCTCGAAGCCAGATCCAGTGCAGCCCTCGGCAAAGTACCAGGAGGTGCCGGTGGAGGTTGCCCCTATCGTAGTATGGCCACCTTGCCATTTGTTGTCATAGTTGAAGTACATAGGGCGTTCGGCAATGATTGGTTGGGTGGCAACTACCTTGACCGATACCTCTCTGCCTGCCCCTACCACGTCATTCACCTTTATTGTCTCCCTTGACTCTGCTGGGATGGACTCGGGCTGAACCTGGGTCCCCCCGTCTCTGAAATAGTACGTGATCGTAGCATCCACCTCTACTGCATTAGGATTTTGAAGAGTCAGCCATTCCTCAAAGCCAGATCCAGTGCAGCCCTCGGCAAAGTACCAGGTGGTACTTAAGTTGGTGAACCTCTGGGCAAAGACTCCCTGTGAGCCAGCCGTATCCTGGCCCTCGCTTTCCCAGACCACTACACAATAACCATCGCGGTTCATAGCCACCACTGGATCACCCTGGGCATCATCTGTAGTGGTATTGACCTGGAAGTCAGGTCCCAAACATGCACCTTGCGAGTTGTATCTTTGAGCCCAGACCTCGTTGTTGCCTCCAGCACCATCTTCCCAACAAATCACAAAGCTTCCGTCAGGGTCCATAGCTATTGAGGCGGTATCTTGGTGACCACTGGCGAACGTAACTTGCATCTCCGCTCCTGTGACAACGCCATGTGGCCTGTATCTCTGCGCTCTCACATCCTCATTGCCCCCTGAATCATCCTCCCAAGTCACCACGAAGTAACCGAAATAGTCCATAGCTACTGCTGGGGTTTCCTGTTCACCATGACCATCTGCTATCGTTATTGTACGCCTAAGCTCGTTATCAGCACCATCATAGTTGTATAATCGAGCCTTCAGATCCAAGCTCGATTCGTAGACGATCACAAAGCTCTGGCGGTTGAGGAGCCCTGTAGGATTTATGGCCACCGAGGGATTTCTGTTTGCCGCAAAGTCAGCTGTCACATCTATTACGGAGCCCACGCGACCTCCGCTCCGGCGATACCTTTGAGCTTTGATGTTCCGGACTGTGACGCTGCCAATCTTAACACCAACTTCCCACGCTACTACAAATTCCCCTGCCTCATTCATGGCCACAGAGGGGCTTTCTTGGTCGTCAGCACCGTCTGCCACCACTATTGGCTCGGGTAGCTGGGCAGTCCCTTCAGAGTCGTATATTTGAGCTTTGATATCTTCGCTGTCCCCAGAATCAGGTCCAGGATCACTAATACACTCCTCCCATACCACAACGAAGTTGCCCGATTCGTCCATAGCAATGGAAGGGTTGTCTTGATCCAGATCGCCATCTACCGCTGTTCGATTGGGGCCCAGCGTATGTGGAAAGTGAGGATAGCCACCGTATCTTTGAAACTGGATATCATCATCAGTCCCATTCCAGTGCTCCCAGCAGACAACATAGTCCCCATCAGGATTCATGGCTATTGCAGGTGAGTCCTGATCTCGTGCTGAAGTTGTGTTTATCTGGGTCTCTGAACCGAGACGCTCACCCGCTGCAAGCGGAGCTACAGCAAAGACAAGCAGATTCAAAAGAGCCGCTATCATCAGCACCGATCCAATTTTCTTCTTAATCATTCCCCTTCACACTCTCATTTCCTAGTCAAAAACACAGCAACATACACTTGAACCATTGCATCTCTACGCTGGGCCACCTCCTATTCAGCAGATAAGACGCTTGCGTGGGATATAACACTTCGTCATCAGGGGCAGACAATCCTCTTTTCAACCACAGATCACACCACGTCTCTCAGCTATATGATGCAAAAAACGCCAAGAAATTACATCTATTGGAATAATCGTCCGCAGGAAGCGCATGTGGGTATTCATTACTTGTTCTTATCATTTCCGCTGCAATGCTTTTGATTCCTAGGCTATCTTGACCTCCCCTTCTAAATATGTGGTATTGTTCCAGTCCGCCCTCGCGGCACAGGTTATTGTATGTATGAGTAGTTGGCCAAAGCATGCAAGTCGCTTTTTTTTGGCAGAAGTCACAAGATCTCACAACTCGTGGGGTCTTTTCTTTTACTGCATCTAGGATTGCAAGGATACATGCCCGCAATCTTGAGAGAATTGGAGCCTGTGGGAAGGACGGGGAATCTGGGGGCCTCACGATATATTCGATCAAAAAACGGGGTTTCCCCTAGTACCCAAGAAATGAGTATCCCTTTATTATGAATGCGGCGTCATAACAAAACGCGGCAGCATCTGCAGAAGTGCTCTCACTAGGGGACTCATCTTCACGGATTCCACACCATCGAGCAGGAAATCTGGAAATTGACCAACCCGCACGTATGTACAATGAGTTGGCTGTTTTTTGTTGTCCCAGAAAGGAGGTGAAGACAATGGCTAGAAAAGGAATGATTCTTCTACTGGCGGTCTTGGTGACCGCACTGCTTTTGACTGTCGCAACAATGCCTGCAATTGCTGGGAAGGCTGTGGGGGCGCATAAGTCACCCGCCATGGACAAGGCACAGTCATGCAAAGCGTGCCACCCGCCAGCACCACCCCCCGGAATTCACAAGTCGCCAGCTGTAGCGAAGGCCATGTCCTGCGTAGTCTGTCACTGATGGGACAATGCGACCGACCCTGAGGCGCGAGGTCCTGGAGCATATCGGACCTTGCCTTATACAGGCGAGCGCTTCGGCAAGACCTCGTCTCAGCGGCGGGGTCTTTGTCTTGGTGCTCATACAATGTCCTATAAAACGATTCATTCTTATACTATCTTAACCTGCCCTTCTAAAATGTACTCTGTGCCAAACCGCCCTCGCGGCACAGACAAAATGCACACGCTTGTCTAACTGGGCTAAAGCAGAAGATAATTCAATTTGCAGTTTTACTATGCCGGTGTTCGTATCATATACTGCCTGGAGCTTAGATGCTTCCAGCAGTTTTCTTTTCTTCGCAGGATCAGCGGTCTAAAGCTTGTCTGACATGTCCGGTATCTTCTTCAGAATCTTCTCAATATCCAGCCGGTTCTGCAGTGTCGGAACCTTGCTCATCTCTTGCTTGAAAAAGACTATGAAGAAAACACCCTATCCGGCTCTGCAGAGCACGGGCAAGGATTTTCTGTCTGCGAGCATTCCTTATTCACCCAATAGCAGTGCTTTCCAAGCAGGTGTGGACCAATCTGCGTCGAAGTACAATGATGCCCAGCATAATGGGCTGCATAATGGGCCTTGCAAGCGTGAGCAGAAAAAAAGGGGGGCTCTTGAAATGAGAACATGCGTAGCAAGAACCACTCGGTTGCTTATTCCGCTGATGTTCACGGTCGTCGCAATCCTTCTGCTCAGTTCGTTTCCAAGCTACGCGGTTGAAGGTGGACACGCTACCCTAAGCACATGGCCCGCGAACACTTGGTATATAGCGGAGGGGTTTACTGGCGGCAGTTTCGACACTTATATCTTGCTCGCAAATCTCCATCCCACCATGAACTCATACGTTCGTATCACCTATATGAAACAGGACGGAACCTCCTTGACACGGTACTACTGGGTTGACTCTAGGTCCCGCAATACTATTCACGTGGATGAGATACCCGAGCTTTCAAACACAGCCTTTTCAGCCACGATCGCCGTGGATGATGGTGCAAATATTGTAGCCGAACGCGCAATGTATTTTGACTACAACGGCCGTCGTGGTGGTCATTCATCCATTGCATCGCGCTGGCTCGCGCCTGGATGGTCTTTCGCCGAAGGGTTCACGGGCGGAGATTTCGATACCTACATTCTTCTGAGTAATCCTCATGCAACAGAAGACGCAACAGTACAGGTCACTTACTATAAGCAGGACGGCACAACTGTCTCGCAGACCGTGTATGTCCCTCACCGTTCTCGGCACACAATTCACGTCGATGAAGTACCCGGCATGTCAAATGCCCAATTCTCAACATACGTCGTAGAATACGACGATCATCCATCGATCGTTGCTGAGCGGGCAATGTATTTCGACTATAACGGAAAGGTCGGCGGCCACGCCACGATGGGGCTGCCTGCACCGGCGAGTGTTGACCGAATGTATCTGGCCGAAGGATACACAGGGCCAGGTTTTGACACATACATAGTTTTCATGAATCCCTGGCCGCACCAGGAAACAGTCAATCTCACCCTTATCAAAGATGATGGGACCACAACCATGGTGAGCTTCGATATTGATCCGCGATCCAGATACACGATCCACGTCGACGAACTGCCTGGATTCTCAGATGCATCCTTTGGAGCCAAGATTGAAACGGAAGTCTCTGGGATTTTGGCCGAACGTGCAATGTATTTTGACTATTATGGACTGGAAGGGGGTCATGTGACTCTGGCGACGCCTGCCGATAGGACGGCACCTTTTGGCACCACTCATAATTGGATGGGTGCCACGTGGTACATCGGCGAAGGATACTCAGGCGGAGGTTTTGACACCTGGCTTCTGCTGTTCAACCCGAGCAGCACTGGTGACGCTGAGGTAACACTCACCTTTGTCAAGCCTGATGGATCAGAAACGGAGATCGGAAGAGCGTCGTTGTAGGGAAAGAGTGTAGATCTCGGTGG
>CAYFXD010000082.1:0-17418 GCA_964347095.1 uncultured Actinomycetota bacterium
GTTGATACTTCGCTGTCGGGCAGTATTTCATCCAGACAGATGGTGAATCTTGAGTTAGCAGGTATGGAATATTGCTTCTGCAGGGTCTCGCCTTCTTCTTTCATAAAAGTCACTGTGGCATTTGCCACTGCGTTGCTGGGATTTTGAATAAGAACGTAGGTGTCAAAACTTCCTCCCGTAAACCCTTCAGCCAGATACCAGGTATTGGCGGCAGAGTTGACCCCTATGGAATCGTGGCCTCCATCTTTGCCGTTGTAGCTGAAGTACATGGAGCGCTCGGCTACAATGCCCACGTCAGACTCTATCTTAGTTGATACTTCGCTGTCGGGCAGTATTTCATCCAGACAGATGGTGAATCTTGAGTTAGCTCTGACGGCATAGTGTTTCACCAATGTCCCCCCTCCTCTTTTCATGAAGGTTATGGTGGTATTGGCAGTTTCAGAGCTGGGATTAAGGATCATAATCCACGTATCAAAGTTACGTCCAGTGTAGCCTTCGGCCAAATACCAGTTGGCAGACGGCGAGATGGCGCCAATTGAATTATGTCCCCCGTCATTAGCCTTGTAATCGAAGTACATGGAGCGCTCGGCGGTCACTGGTTGATCCGCAGTAACCTTGGCCGACACCGACCGGCCAAAAAGCAGCCGGCCAATGTCGACTGACTTTCTCGAGTTAGCAGGGACTTCAAAGGTCGTGTTGGTTACGCCCCCGAAATACTTATCAATCCCGTTAAATACGCCCTGGGCAATCCGCTGCCGGAAATTGGGATCCTTCAGTAACTGCTCTTCCGTGGGATTAGAGATGAAAGCTCCCTCAATCAGCGAGGCTGGCATCCAGGTATTTCGAAGAACATAGAAATTCGCGCCTTTGACGCCCCGATCATATCTCTGGATTTCTTTGGTTAGCTCGTCATGAATGCAGTCCGCCAAAACCTTGCCTTCGGCGGAATACGCATCGCCGCTTTTCCAGTAATAGGTCTCAGTTCCGTGGCCTGTTCCTCCTGTCGATGCGTTATTGTGAATACAGACAAAAATGCTGGCTCCGGCGTTGTTTGCTATATCGCATCTCTGCTGCAAAGTTGGATAGGTATCCGAATCTCTAGTCATAATTACCTGGTAGCCTCGCTGCTGCAGAAGACTTCTTAAGCGCAGACTTATATCAAGATTGGCATCTTTTTCCTTGTAGCCGGTGGGGCCGATTGCGCCTGGATCGTGTCCCCCGTGCCCTGCATCAAGGCAAATCAGCGGAGTATAAGCTAGGACTGTGCTTGTCTGCAAAGAGAACAAGATCATAAAGATGAATAGAAACAGCGCTCCACCCAGGAGAGAGTGGCGTTTCATATTGACTCCAGTTTTGAAAAAGCCGCATTATCGTCTAATTAAGCTATCGTCCCTCTCGACTGGCTGAGTCAAATCCAGGTGCCCGGCCAGGCTCTCCAGCGCCTGCCCCTCAACCAAGAATTCTACGCTGTTTACGCCGGCCACTTCAGTGACTGAGTTAACAACCGAGTAGACAGTCATCAGCTCTGAGGCGCTGCCTCCTGGATGGTTATCGACAAACGCTCGGGAGAAATTAACTGCCACGAGCTCGTCTGATATGTCTACTCCTTCAACTTCAGTGCCCTCTGGAATTGTCGCCAGGTGCCCTTCTTCTTTAGGCCCTTTTATAAGCTCTTGCAGCGTATTCTCTACAGCGTTTGGAGAATCAGGTATCTCTCGTTGTTCGGGAATCAGGTATTCAGCGTTTTGATCAGAGAAATAGACATTCACGGTCTGCGTTTTTGGCTTTGCTATCTGTCCGGTGTTTTTCTTGGATTTTTTTGATTCTTCCGTAGTAGTTTCTCTGGTGGATTTCTTTTGGCTCTCCTCGCGGTCGAGTTTGCAACCGGCCGAGGCGAGAAGCATCAGCATAATCATAGAGGCGACCGCTGAGAGTCTTAGGGTCGATCCTTTTCTGCGTCCCACGCATATCCTTTCATTCTGTGCTACTCATTGGTCCTAAATGCTGTACAAACCAGCCTATCAGCCCTCAAGCACGGGCTGAAGCACATTGATACGCAAAAACCAACAAAAAAATTGCAGGCTCCCCGGTTAGGCGGGACTGCAAGTATCGATCCTTATCCGTTAGACCTAGCCTAGCTGATGGAAATATTTTGTCAAGCCAAAAATGCCAAACGCCGCATCGCAGATGCTGGATACTAGACTCTGGATTCTGGACAGAGATCACGCAGTTTGATCTTCTTTGGGGTTCAGGTGTTCATCTAGAATCGAGTATCGAGAATTCAGCATCTTTTTAATCTTCATAGCCGATGCTAGCGTGACCCCCATCGTGAACATGGTAGTTGAAATACATTGCTCGCTCGGCAATTACCGGCTGCGCCGATTCAACCTTGGTTGAGACTTCGGCCTGGCTCAAACCCGGTATCTGATCCAACTCGACGGTCTCCCTGGAGTTGCCGGCAAGAACGAACTCATAGAATATTGGTGCCTGAGATTTGGTGTAAAAAGTCAAGGTTATCTGGGTTTCCGCTGGTTCCGGGTTCTGAACCAATACCCAGGTGTCAAAATCGTCTCCGGTATAACCTTCCGGCAGATACCACTGGGCAGACGGCGTGGTAACGCCTATCGAGTCGTGACCTCCGTCTTTTCCGTTGTAGTCGAAGTACATAGAGCGTTCGGCTATGACTCCTATACCATTTGTTGATTCTATCTTGGTCGACACTTCATCATCGGGCAGGATCTCATCTACATGGATGGTAAATCTGGAGTTGGCGCCTATATCGTAATGTCTCTTGACCGTTTCTCCATCTCTCTTCATGAAGGTCACTGTAGTGTTGGCCGTCCGGTTGCTGGGATTTTGAATAAGCACATAGGTGTCAAAGTCTCCTCCTGTGTATCCTTCTGCAAGGTACCACTGCTGGCAGGGAGCTGTGACCCCTATTGAGTCGTGACCTCCGTCTTTTCCGTTGTAGTCGAAGTACATAGAGCGTTCGGCTATGACTCCTATACCATTTGTTGATTCTATCTTGGTCGACACTTCATCATCGGGCAGTATCTCATCGAGGTAGATGGTGAATCTGGAGTTGGCACCTATATCATATTGCCGCTGGACGGTGGTTCCGTCCCTTTTCATGAAGGTCGCTGTGGTATTGGCAGTCTGGTTGTTGGGGTTTTGAATAAGCACATAGGTGTCAAAGTCTCCTCCTGTGTATCCTTCCGCAAGGTACCATTCAGTGGAAGGAGAGGTCACGCCAATTGAGTCGTGACCTCCGTCTTTTCCGTCGTAGCTAAAGTACATAGAGCGTTCGGCTAGAACCCTGGAGCCGCTGATATTCTTGGCGGAAACCTCTGAATTCGGACTGATGTCGTTGACCCTAACCGTGCGCCGCGATTGAGAAGGAAGGAGAACAGTTTGCCTCTTGACATCTCCGAATCGGTCCAGATAATTAAGTGCCACATACGCAGCCTGATCCTCCGGATTCATTAGGAGAATGTACTCCTCAAAGTCGCCAAGGGTGGCACCTTCTGCAAAGTAGCAGGAAGAAGAGTTTAGAGCCTTCCAGGCATTTATCCTTCCATATCCAAAATAGCTGTCCCAACCATATACGCCTAGGTCGTCGGATGTGACCATGATTATGGATTCCAGGTCATCGGGGGACAAAAGGGGATTGTGGGAAAGCAGCAACGCCGCAACTCCCGCCACATGAGGTGCAGCCGTCGAAGTCCCATCTTCCGCAAAATACTCATAAGCCGTATCTGAAATTCCTGTGGTCCAAATGCTTTCGCCGGGCGCCGCCACGTCACATGAAGAATTGAAAATGGAGAATTCGGCATGGGCATCTGTACCTGTGGTCGCGGCTACTCCTACTACATGATCCAGGCCGGCTGGATAATAGACTCTTTGCTCGTTCTGGCCGGTCTTGTTGCCCACAGCCGCCACCATGAAGCTGCCTTTGCTGTATGCGTAGTTGACCGCGCTTGCAAGAATAGGTGATGTAGTTGGTCCCCCCAGGCTCATACAAATGACTCTTGCCCCATTATCAGTTGCATAGACTATGCTGCTGCTCAGGTCAAAATCGTTCAGATTTCCTCCGGAGTCTGCGCATTTGATGGCCATGATTCGGCTGGCCCAGGAAATTCCAGCAACTCCCTCCCCATTATCGGTAACAGCAGAGATAATGCCAGCCGTGCTGGTGCCGTGCCCCGGAATTCCATAATTGTCGATGTAATCATCGAAAGGATCGTTATCATTGTTCACGAAATCCCAGCCAATCGCATCATCAACAAACCCATTGTTGTCATCATCTATGCTGTTGTCCGGAATCTCGCCGGGATTTTGCCAGATGTTCTCCGCAAGATCGGGATGGGCGCAGTCAACACCTGAATCGATTACGGCAACCACTGTGCTGCTGCTTCCAGTGGTAATATCCCAAGCCTCTTCAAGCTGTATCCTCTGGAGATTCCACTGAGAACCCTCACCGTAGATTGGATCATTTGGCACCGCCATCAGCTGATACTCATAATTAGGCTGAACCAATTCCACCATCTGCTCGCCGGCATATTGATTGATCGTCTTAGATATCGACTTGTTTTCGGGAAGCCTGATTCTGTAGATGCCAAGTTGCTTGATCTGTTGAACAATCCTGCCTTCGGTCTTCCTGTTCAACTGACAGATGTCCCGTTTGGAGGCAGTGGGCTTAAAACGAACCAATATCTCGCCAGCCGCATGGGAACCTGCAACACTCTGCCGAGATGCGGACGCGTTTGGACTAGATGCCACAGCCTTTGCTGTCGCTAATATCAAGATTCCACCTGCCAACACGAGTGCAAATGGAATCGTTGTGCTAAGAAGCGCCTTAAGATGCGTTCTACTAATCCTATACCCCTTTATGGTTCTCTTACATTAAGTGCTTGTCATTTTTGGTGCCCATATTTATCATATCATACAATAAGCGCAGGGAGACAGCGACGTCCATTTATTCTCGCCTTACTGTCTGAGCAAGTAAGCATGGTTTCCGGATCACGTTTGTGCCTATAGCTGCAAAGACATTAAAAACAATGATCAGACTAAGACTGTCCCAAGAAAGGATCGTACAGAGTGCAGAACTTGCTTCGAAAACCGAGATGGATATTTCTCCTCGTTGTCTGTTTGTTTTCCTTTCTCTTCTTCTGCAGTTCAGCCTCCGCTGTTCCCCAGGGTGGTCACACCACTCTGGGAGCAGCCGCACCCTCCAACAGTTGGTACTTTGCCGAAGGCTTTACCGGAGGCGACTACGATGCGTGGCTCCTGGTTCAAAATCCCAATAATGCCGAGGCCCATCTCAATGTGACCTACTATGTGAAGGACGGGGGACCCATCTACTACTCCTACACCGTCCCCGCCAGCCAGCGGTACTCAATTCATGTAGATGAGACTCCGTATCTTGGCAACGCTCAGGTGTCGGCCAAGATCGAGTCGGATCAGCCGGTGATCGCTGAGCGATCGATGTATTTCGGACAACCAGAGCCTGAGGAAAATACCGGGACTCCCAGAATAATCATTGACCTGTCCGATCACAGACTTTACCTTTATGGTGGTAACCAACTGATTAAATCCTATCCTGTGGCAATCGGCAAACCGTCTACTCCCACTCCGGTAGCTCAGTGGACCATCGGTGCTAAATACTACGGATCTCCGGGAATGGTAACTGGAACACGGAAAATGAGGTTATTTAGGTGGACGGGCAGCAGCTATGTGTATACCGCATACAATATTCACGGAACCAACCAACCGTGGCTGATCGGACAGTCTGTATCTCACGGCTGCATCAGAATGTACAATTCTGACGTCGAAGACCTTTTCCCTAGAGTGCCAATCGGAACGCTGGTAAACACAGTACCGTAAGTCCATACTGCTGCACGATCCTGACCAGGTAAAAGGTGCGCAATTTGCAGTTGGCGATGCGCAAACCGAACACTGTAAACTGAACACCCAGTTCAACTACTTGATCGCAAACATCAGCTGACCCTGAGCAGCCGTCTGATCGCCGACTGAGGCGACTGCCGTCCCTCTCCCAATCGGGCCTTTCACTTTTGCTATCTCAACTTCCAGTCTCAGCTGATCACCCGGCAATACCTCTCTCTTGAATCGAAATCCATCAATCCCGGCGAAAAAGGCGATCTTGCCCTTGCTAGCTTCCTGGCTCAGCATAGCCACTGCTCCGACCTGAGCCAAAGCTTCCACTATGAGCACGCCGGGCATAACCGGATACTCGGGAAAGTGGCCGCTGAAGAACCCTTCGTTTCCTGACACACATTTCAGTCCCACGGCCCTTTGTCCAGGTTCAAGCTCAACGATTCTGTCTATCAGCAAGAAAGGATACCGATGTGGAATGATCTCCCGAATTTGCTTGAGCTCCAACATGTGCATTCTCCTTTCCAAAAAAGAATGGTGGCCCTTGGATCCTGCAATTCTCTAATCGCTTCAGTTCATCCCCGCGTGACTCCGCGTTCATCATAACGCAAATCCAAGCCCACATTGATATGCAGCTAACTCATGCCTTGAAGCGGGTCCGCCCATCACTATCAATTTGATATGGTGTCAAAAGCTGCCTTTGTTTCTTATTAGAGCGCCGTCGGTTCTCTGGTAATCTTCGATCGTCTCCTAAACACTCAGCACAAAGTGGAACAGCCCAAAGGGCTATTGTTTCTACTGCTTAGTGCATGAATCGCAAAGATGGTGCTCAACTCGTCTAGAGCTTGCAGAGAATCAAGAACCTCAAGACGGTTCTGCCGCGAATACACGATCTTCGCAATTTGGATCCTTTAACCCTGCCTCTGCCATTCGCAGAATCACGCATCCAAGTCAAGTATCCGGATCCCCGATTCTCTACGAGTTGCGCGCTATCTCGACGTGCGCTGATCCCTTTTTCTTTTCTCGTTGGGACACGCGCCGGACCTCCGCACCCAGTTCCTGCAGTTTCTGCTCAAAATGCTCATATCCTCGATCAATGTGATGCAGCTGCCCTATCTCAGTGACTCCTTCGGCCGCCAATCCGGCCAGCACGAGGCCTGCTCCGGCTCTGAGATCTGTGCATCCAACTGTTGCCCCTCTCAAATTGTCCACCCCGTCGATGACGGCATGCTGGCCTTTCACCTGAACTCTGCTACCCATTTTATTCAGCTGATCAATGAAGACAAACCGGTTCTCAAAAACATTCTCCGTAATGACACTGATGCCATCGGCTAGAGACAAAAACGCCATCATTGGAGCTTGCAGATCTGTGGGAAAGCCCGGATGAGGCAAAGTAGCAATATCAGTAGGTTTGGGTCTTGACGTGGATATCACCCGAATACCCGATCTCTTCTTCTCCAGCCTTACCCCTGCTTGCCGCAGTTTTTTGATTACCATTGTCAAATGCTGCGGAAATGCATTCTTCACCCAGAGGTCCCCTCCAGTGATTGCTGCAGCTATTAGCAATGTTCCTGTTTCTATCCGGTCAGGAATCACTTGGTAATCTACTGCGTTCAGTTCCTCGACTCCCTTGATAGTAATGAATTTGGATCCTGCACCTCTGACGCGTGCGCCCATTGCATTCAGAAAATTGGCAAGATCCACAATCTCAGGCTCAGCTGCTGCGTTTTCAATAATGGTAGTGCCTCTTGCCATGACCGCAGCCATCATTAGATTCTCAGTGGCTCCAACACTGGGAAATTCCAGAATTATTCTGGCTCCTTTCAAGATATCAGCTTTTGCCTGGATATACCCATGCCCCATCTTAATCTGCGCACCCAGCTGTTCAAATCCACGCAGATGAAGATCTATTTTTCGCGATCCAATATTGCAGCCCCCCGGCATGGCAACGCGGGCCTGCCCTAACCGGGCAAGCAGCGGGCCCAAGACAATGATTGAAGCTCTCATTTCACGTATCAGATCATAAGAGGCTTCGCAGCTGATTGACTGGGAGGGAACTATTCTCAATCTGCCCTTCTCTTCCCAATCTGTCTTCACACCAAGCCTGTTAAGTACTTCAATCATGGTGAAAACGTCTCTGATTCTTGGAACTCCGCGGAGTGTGCTTTCGCCCTTGGTCAAGATTGCAGCCGCCATCAGTTTGAGCACTGAATTCTTGGCTCCACTTGCGCAGATAGCACCTTCGAGTCTATTGCCGCCGTTGATGATCAGCTTATCCATCCGCGTCTCCAAGATGTCTTTCGCCGGCACGTCTCCTTGGTAGTTCAAAAATTCCAATAAAACGGTCAAAAAAGACGCTTGTCAGCGCCAGACCTAGAAATACAGCCAGTTTGATCTGGTTGGAAGCAAATCTAAGCGCCAGAGCCGCAGCTCCCAGGGCGGCTGTCCATATGTATATTATTATCACAGTCTGCACCTGCGAAAAGCCTTTATGTAAAAGCCGATGATGGATGTGGCCATCATCAGCCTGTGTCAACGGCTGCTTGTTCCTATACCGGCGCAAAATTGCGAAGGCCGTATCTAGAATAGGAACACCCATTATTACGATGGGCACAAGCAGCGCAATGGCAATAGCGCTCTTCATCACACCTTGGACCGTGACGGCAGCCAGCATGAAACCTAAAAACATGCTACCCGAATCGCCCATAAAGATGCGGGCCGGATTGAAATTATGCTTCAGAAACCCAAGCACACTGCCCAGAAGGATCAAACAGATAAAGGCCACCTCTTGCCTGCCCGTCTCAAAAGCTATTACAGTTAAAATCACAAGAGCAATGCCGCTCACGCCAGCCGCCAAGCCATCGAGACCATCAATAAGATTAACCGTATTGGTCAGACCAATCACCCAAAACAGAGTGAGAAAGACACTCAAATCTCCCAGATAAATCAGTCCGCCGAGCGGGTTTCCTATAAACTCTATACGGGATCCAAACAGAAAAAGGATGATGGCGGCAATGGCCTGGCCAAGCAGCTTGGATTGAGCTGAAAGACCAGCGATATCATCCATTGCGCCAACGATGACAATGAACGTGCCACCGATCAAGATACCCCACAGTTGGAGACCGAGCCTGGAGAGATCAACATGTTCGATGAGGAGCAGGACTAAAAGGGACAGAGAAAAGCTAACAAATATGGCAAGCCCACCAAGCCTGGGAACCGGATCAACGTGAACCTTTCTCGCATTCGGGATGTCGACCGCTCCCACTTTTATTGCTAGCCTTTCGACCATGAAGGTTATGGCATAGGAGCCGGCAAGCGCAATAACAAAACCCAAAAGATATGTTCTCAATTCTCGCACTCCCCACGAGGCACTATACTCAGTATGATTCCCCCAGGTGCACCAACTCTACGTGCGCTTCCCCAAGAATGCTTTCAGCCAAATCATCAGGGTAGCTGTCCCGATAAACAATTCTTTTAATCCCTGCATTAACCAGCATCTTTGCACACAGAACACATGGTTGGTGCGTGGAGTATAATGTCGCTCCAGCAATCTTTATGCCGTGCAGAGCTGCCTGAATAATAGCATTCTGTTCTGCATGAAGCCCACGACAAAGCTCATGGTGCTCACCAGAGACGATTTCACGGCTTTCCCTCAAGCAACCAACCTCTGAGCAATGACGTAATCCTACAGGCGCTCCATTGTATCCAGTTGCCAGTATCCTCTTGTCTTTGACCAGAAGAGCTCCGACCTGTCGTCTCAAGCATGTGGATCTCCCAGCTACCTGCTCTGTAATCCTAAGGAAATACTGATCCCAGGAAGGTCGAGACTGTTTCTGATTTGACATAGAACCACCATTGGAATGGATACTGGATGCTAGATGCTTAATGCCGGATAAAAGATACGCTACTGCCATTCGGGACCTGGGATCCGGCATCTAGTATAGAGCATCAAGTTATCAGATATCCGGTTTCATCTTTGATCCAACTCTGGGTAGAGCGGGAACTGCTCGCACAGAGCTTTGACCTGTGACCTGATCCTACGATAGGCGCTGATGTTGCCTATATTAGCCAGAACGTCGGACACAAGATCCGCTATGATCTCCATCTCTTCCTCCTTCATCCCGCGAGTCGTAACCGCAGGAGTGCCGATCCTGATCCCACTGGTAATGCTGGGGCTCCGTGTTTCAAAAGGAATAGTGTTCTTATTGACTGTAATGCCTGAAGCATCCAGAGCTTCCTCTGCATCTTTACCAGTAATCCCTTGAGCGGTTAGGTCGAGCAGAAAAAGATGTATGTCGGTCCCGCCCGCAACTAATCTGAAACCGCGATCCACCATGGCGTTCGCCAGCGCGACAGCATTATCTATGACCTGCTTTTGATATTGCTTAAATTCTTCGGTCATTGCCAAGTTGAAGCAGACTGCTTTGGCGGCGATGATGTCCATTAACGGACCGCCTTGAATACCCGGAAATATGGCCTTGTCGATCTGCTCGGCCCACTCCTTCTTGCAGAGAATGACTCCACCCCTAGGACCCCTCAGGGTCTTATGGGTCGTCGTAGTTACAAACTCTGAAAAAGGCACAGGATTGGGATGCAGATCGGCCGCTATAAGTCCTGCGATGTGCGCGATGTCAACCATCAAATATGCTCCGACTTCTTGGGCGACTTTTTTGAATGCTTGGAAATCCATGCGCCGAGGGTACGCACTGGCTCCGCCGATAATCAGTTTGGGGCGGTGCTTTTTTGCCAAAGCCAAAAGCTCGTCAAAGTCCAGCTGCTCAGTTTCCCTATTCACACCGTAGGCAACAACGCTATAAAGCTTGCCTGAGAAGTTGGGTGCACTTCCCATGCTAAGATGGCCACCATGCGCTAGTTGGAGTCCCATGATGGTGTCGCCAGGCTTGAGAGCGGCCAAATACACGCCCATATTGGCCTGCGAACCAGAATGAGGCTGTACATTGGCATGGTCAGCGCCGAAAATGCGCTTTGCACGGTCCCGAGCCAGTTCCTCAACGACATCCATAAACTCGCAACCGCCATAATACCGTTTTCCCGGATAGCCCTCTGCATATTTGTTGGTGAGCACCGATCCCAAAGAGTCGAGAACCGCCATCGAGGCAAAATTCTCCGAAGCAATCAGCTCAAGGTTATTTCTCTGACGGCTCAATTCGTTCTTCAGCGCCGCAGCAATCTCAGGATCAGCTCTTTCTACTTCTTCCAGCATCCAAATCTCCTTATGACCTTCCATTCAGATAAAGCTGCGCATTTTCTGATATGAGTTGTAGCCCCGCGGTTGTTTCAAGGTTTGAGTTTCGGCCAGCATTCAATATCAAGGATCTGGTATCGTTTTTTAGATACCCTCGTCGACTACGGCAATCAAATCCTATTAGAGGATAGATAACCGATAGCAAATAATCAAGTTCTTTAAAACGACTCTCCATTCTCTGTTCTCCAAAAGGAGAAAGACTGAGCCTTATTGTGAGGAACCGCAATCGACGCTGCTCCTATACCAACCGTCGAGCTTCGAGTGTCGAGAGTCTAGCATCGAGTCTCAAGCTCAGCAAGTCCTTTGCCGCGCAGAAAGCCATCCAGTTCTTGCTTTGATATTGCGCCATGCCTCACTATCCGGTATGGAAGAGCAGTAAAATCGATAACCGTTGATGGGATTCCTAATTGCGCCGGACCCCCGTCAATCAGTAGGTCGATCCTGCCTCGAAGCTGACTGATTACTTCCCCTGCTGTTTTCGCATCGGGACCACCCGAAATATTAGCACTGGTCGTCGCCATTGGAATACCTACTTCTTTGATCAGAGCCAAAGCTATTGCATGATTGGGAAACCTGATCCCTACTCCTTTTGCACGTGCAGTGACCTGATCTGAGATCGTAGGCTGCTTGGGCAGAATCAGTGTGATAGGCCCCGGCAAAAAAGCCTCAATTATCACCTCTGCCTCCTCAGGAATAGAGGCCGTGACTTGACGCAGTTGGTGGGAGTCAGAAACACAGACTGCGAGCGGCTTGCCCAGAGATCGTACCTTAGAAGCAAAAATCTTCCTGACTGCTTCCTGGTTGAAAACATCCGCCCCCACTCCATAGACGGTCTCCGTTGGAAAAGCGACCAGGCCACCTCGGTGCAGGACGGCGGCTGCCTCCTTAACAAGCGAATGATCAATATCAAGGGGATCGAGTGTCAGAATCTTCGTCATTCTGTGTCTCCGCGGCTGTTGATAGACAATTCGCGGCTTTAGGATCTCAACTGAGCAGTAATTATGCGGTCGATCCCCGAATAATCCTGCTTGATCTCTATACTAGTATAGGCGTAGGTTTTGCCCATGATCTCCCGAACTCGCTCCGCTTGTCCACATCCAACCTCCAAAGCCATCAAGCCTCCAGCTCTAAGAAATTGTATAGATTCCTGGACAATCTCTCCGATCACTAAAAGCCCGTCTCTGCCGCCATCCAACGCGATTGCCGGTTCAAAGTCCTTGATCTCGGGCAATAGGTCCTTGATACTATCTGACTCCACATAGGGAGGATTTGAGATTATGGCATCTACTTTGCCCATCAAGTCTTGATCGAGACTCTTGAAAAGATCGCTGCGTACCAGTTGTATATGGTCTCCCAGGCCTGAGCTGGCGGCATTTTCATCAGCCATTTTGAGCGCATCTGGACAGATATCGACCGCAATAACCTGTGAACGAGGCAGCTCACGGGCGATGCTTAATGCAATGGCACCGCTGCCAGTCCCAATGTCAATTACCAACGGGGCGTCCAAATCTCGGAGAAAGCTCAACGCTGCTTCAACCAGCAGTTCAGTTTCTGGCCTTGGAATCAAGACGCGCGAGTCTGTCTTGATATCGAGGTAACGAAAGCTGGACTGACCTGTAACATACTGAAGCGGCACTCTTTGCTTTCTTCGATCAACATACGCTGCTAACCGTGCCTGTTCGAGTTTGGACAATTCCCGGTCTAGATTCACGAATAGCTGAGTGCGGCTCAAGCCAAGAACTGAGCAGATCAACACCTCAGCATCCAGCCCAGCCGAACTGATCCCCGCCTGCTTCAAGTGATCTGATGCCAGCCCTAGAGCTTCTCTAGCTGTAGCGCGCCCATTCGCCAACTGTCTTTTGTTAAATCGCACTTGGTTGTTTCCACCCTCACATTGCATCGCAACAGGAACCTGGCTCAAGCATTTGGATTTCGAAAAAGTCTGCCTTCAACCATCTAGTCCCCAGTTTCTAGTTTTGAGTCTCTAGTTCATCCTGCCTGCTCCAGCTTCTTGGCTCTGTCTGCAGCAGAAAGAGCCTCAATGATCTCTGCCAAGTCACCCTCCAGAACGCTGTTCAAGTTATGAAGGGTCAGGCCGATCCTGTGGTCGGTCACCCGACCTTGGGGAAAGTTATACGTACGAATTCGCTCACTTCTGTCACCCGTACCAACCTGCAATCTTCTTGCCTCTGCTAGTTCTTCCTGCTGCTCTTGCTGCATGCGTTCGTAGAGGCGGGCCCGCAAAATTTTTAGCGCTCTATCTCTGTTTTGAAGCTGAGACCTTTCTTCCTGGCACGAAACGACCATGCCAGTCGGCAAGTGAGTTATTCTAACAGCGGAATCAGTGGTATTAACTGATTGTCCGCCTGGCCCGCTTGAACGAAATATGTCAATCCTCAGATCAACAGGCTTAATATCGACTTCGACTTCCTCGGCTTCAGGAAGTACCGCGACAGTTGAGGCAGACGTATGAATACGGCCACTTGACTCAGTTACCGGAACTCTCTGGACTCGATGCACCCCCGACTCGTATTTCAGCAGGCTATACGCACCTCTGCCGTTAACGTCAAAAATTATCTCTTTGAATCCGCCCATGTCCGATGGAGACGAGCTGAGCACTTGGGTAGTCCACCCATGTCCCTCAGCGAACTTCGAATACATACGGAAAAGATCCGCCGCAAAGAGGCTTGCCTCTTCACCGCCAGTACCCGCCCTTATCTCCATTATTATGCTCTTCTCATCATTCGGATCCTTTTGGATCAACATCTCTTTAAGCTGCTCCTCTGCAGTTTCTCTCTCTTTCTCCAGACGGTGTTGCTCATTTCGAAGAAAGTGCTCCATCTCTTCGTCCTCCGCCTCACTTAGCATTTCTTTTGCCTCTTCAATATCGTTGGAGACCTTTTTGAAATCCCGTATTTTTTCCACCAGCTTAGAAAGCTCTGAGTGAGCTCTGGCTAATTCTTGATATCTATTGTGATCAGCAAGCACTTCCGGATCGGCCAATTTCTTCGTCAGTTCATCATATTTGTTTTCAATCTCATTCAACTTATTAATATCCACCATTTGTCCCACCCACAAGCACAGCGTATGCTCTCCGTTTCAGCATCTCGAATTCACTATCTTGGATCTCTTTTCCCCTCTTCAATACCTCAAGCCAGTCAGTAGTCTGTCTGTTCATAGTCGACAGAAAACCTCAACAAACATCACACTTTCTCACTTCTTCACTGCCCCGCCTGATCACTCCCCATTAATTGACTACCGACTACCCACTACTCACTTCTCTAGGGCATCGCCGCTTCTACATCTTCCCTTTTTTGTACACCTTCATGCATGAGCAGTTCCTTGAGGGAAGCAATTGCCACCTCCAACTGCTCGCTGGATGGCTCCCTGGTTGTCAGTCCCTGAAGCCAGAAACCCGGTTTCATGATTAGTCTTATGAATAGATTATCTTCATGATTGCCCGCCAACCTAATGATCTCATAGGAGATTCCAGCAACAATCGGGATAAGAACAATTCGCCAGACGATCCGCCACAGCAAAGGCGGTTTTCCGATCAAGGCAAAAGCAAAAACCAGGATGATGAATACGAGTATCAGAAAAGCGGTCCCGCAGCGAACGTGGAGAGGGCTGTATCGAGAAACCGTATCCGGATTGAGGTCCTTGCCATCTTCAAAAGCGTGAATCGTCTTGTGTTCCGCTCCGTGGTATTCGAAAAACCGCTGAATGTCTTTCATTCTGGAAATTGCGAACAGATAGCCTACAAAAATCAGGATCCTCAATAGCCCTTCTGAAAAGCTTATGGCAAATGTTCCCATTTGCCTATCGACCAGCTTGACAGCGAACGTAGGCAGAATCACAAAAATGCCGATGCCGAGGACCAGCGCCAAAATGATTGAAAGAGTCATTTCTTTGGAGCTAATGGTGACATCCTCCTCTTCAAATGACTCTTCCGCCGAGATCATTATTGCTTTGATGCCCAGACTCATCGATTCATATAAGGCCAGAATACCTCGAAATACGATTAAGTTAAGAAATGGAAACCTCTCGGCAAGCGGCTTCATCGGATGGTCGCGAACCACAATTTCTGAGTTCGGTTTCCGAACCGCCACTACCCAGCTTGTTTTCCCCCTCATCATAACACCCTCGAGGACTGCTTGTCCTCCGATGCGTATTTTTTTCATAAATCTCCCAGCCCAGCTCCGCCCACTGCATCATTCTTGGCTTTCTTCAGAGGACTCTTCGGTTTCACCAGTCTCCTCCTCCGATTTGGTCCCCTTCAGGCCGTGCCGTCGCTGAAACCGCTCCACTCTGCCGCCCCTATCAACTATCTTCTGTTTGCCTGAGTAGAAAGGATGGCACTTCGAACATATCTCCAATTTTAGCAGGGGTTCTGTAGACCGAGTTTCAAAAGTCTCTCCGCAGGAGCACACCACTTTGGAGTTAACATACTCTGGATGAATATCCTTTTTCATAGTCTCACCTCCTGCTTTGCACGTTTGATATTAGATATGGGATCGCCATCCCGCAAAGACTCTCTTATGCATTTCAATGAGTCATCTGACAAATCTTCGGGCGACCGCCCAGGCGGGAAGCTAATACACACGGTGTATGTTGCAATATTCGGGTCTCAGACCTAGTTAATGGTAGCATAGGAAATTACACTTTACAACCAGGTCAAATAAGCGGCAAGCCGCGGCTTGAGGATGTAGACGAGCGGTCCATACGTTATGATTCTTGAACGGGGGCCTTCGCAATCTGCGTGAGAAAATCCTTGTTTGTCCTTGTTTCCTTGATCTTATCAATTAGAAGCTCGATAGCAGAAGCAGAATCCAAAGCGTGCAGCACTCTTCGCAGACGCCAAATGAGCTGAGCTTCAGCTGTATCCAACAGCAGTTCTTCTTTTCTGGTACCCGATCTATCAATATCTATGGCAGGAAAAATCCTCTTGTCAGCCAACTTCCTGTCAAGATGCAGCTCACAGTTGCCTGTTCCCTTGAATTCCTCAAAGATGACCTCGTCCATGCGGCTGCCAGTATCCACGAGTGCGGTGGCAAGGATCGTAAAACTCCCGCCCTCTTCTATGTTCCGCGCAGCTCCAAAAAACCTCTTGGGCGGATAGAGGGCAGTTGAGTCAACCCCTCCAGAGAGAATTCTGCCGCTGGGAGGGACTGTGAGATTATACGCTCTGGCCATTCGAGTAATGCTGTCTAAAAGAATAACCACGTCGTGCTTGTGTTCAACCAGCCTTTTGGCCCGTTCCAGGACCAACTCGGTGACCTGCAAATGGTTCTCTGAGGGTTGGTCGAAGGTTGAGCTTACAACTTCGCCGTCCACAGACCTTTCCATGTCAGTTACTTCTTCGGGTCGCTCGTCGACTAGCAAGACAATCAAATGCACTTCAGGATTGTTCGTGGTCATGCTGTTGGCGATCTGTTTCAATATTGTCGTCTTTCCTGCTTTCGGCGGCGAAACGATGAGCCCGCGCTGTCCTTTGCCGATAGGTGCCACGAGGTCGATTATTCTTTGACTTATCTCATTTGGCTTGTGTTCCAATCTCAATCTCTCACTTGGATAGATCGGAGTGAGCGCTTCAAAGTACTTCCTGTGTCTTGCTAACTCCGGATCCTGCCCGTTAACCGCTTCGATTTTTAACAAGGCAAAATATTTCTCATTATCCTTCGGCGGTCTTACTTGGCCTGCGACTTCGTCGCCTTTTCGCAAATTGAACCGCCGGATCTGTGACAAAGAGACATAAATATCATCTTCACTGGGCAAATAACCTTTGGTCCTTAAGAACCCATATCCTTCTGCCAGGACATCCAGGATCCCCTTGCGAAACAGAAGTCCCTCTCCCTCAGTTTTGCCTTTTAGGATGGCCATGATCAAATCCTGCTTTTTCATCTTGGAAGCACCCGCTACCCCAAGATCAGTGGCAATCGGCATAAGTTCAGCCAGTTTCTTTTCTTCTAACTCTGCTCGATCCATGGAATACACCTTTCTTTGTTAGTCAATGACTCCACACTCTTGTGACCTTTCGAATACAGCAATTCTGATAATCGGCAAATGAGCTTCGCCTCCTAAGCTAGAATTCAAATATCAAGAACGGAGGTAATGTTGCTTTCAGATGGCTGAGACTAATCTCAGCCTCTCAGACGGTTAATGCATTTTCAGCGTCAAAGACAGCGCTACAGACTACCTCCAAGATCGAGGAAACTGTCGCATCCAGGCTGTAGGAGGCCACTACAGGATTGTTATTCTTG
>CAYFXD010000083.1:0-4447 GCA_964347095.1 uncultured Actinomycetota bacterium
GGAAGTAACTGATATTCCTACTGCCGCTGGTGCGGTTTTGAAACATCGCATAACAGTATCAGACTACTTCAGATCGATGACTGGAAAGAAGCAGCTTGCCGTTTTCGCTTGGGATGATCCTCTGCCTTTCTTTGTCGAGCTTTTCGTTGCTCCCCTCTTGTGGAAGAAGAGAGGGTTCTGATGGAAGCTGACGTATTCTTTTCTAGTCTAGTCATTGCTTTGCTCCTCTTGCTGCCGCTGGCCATGAAATGGGAAATAAGTGCAAGGCATGCACTTGCAGGAGCTTTGGCCGTTGGGGGGTTGACAGGAGTCCTACTCAGTTGGGACCTGCTTAGGAGGAACCTAGGCTTTCTTCCGGTTCCTTTGGCCGAATCGGCGTTCATTGTTTTGATGACAACTTTTGCAGTGCTGTTTTTTTTCTACAGAGATCCAGGCAGGGAAACGCCCAGGCAAAAGGATATAATCGTGGCACCTGCGGATGGGACCGTGCTTTATGTGGAAAAAGTGAATAGAGGCAAGGTGCCTTTTTCGAAAAAGAAAGGGCGCAGAGTTGAACTCAAGGAGATTACCAAGACTACTTTGCTGGCAGACGGTTTGTTTCTCGTCGGTATAAGCATGAATCTGTTAAATGTTCATGTCAACAGAGCGCCAATAGACGGCAGGATTATTGAGCTGAAACGCCACAAGGGCGCCTTTGCCTCCCTGAAGAAGTTTAATGCTCTTCTAGAGAACGAACGGTTGACAACCATTATTGACAACGGGCGGTTTAAGGTCGGAGTTGTACAGATAGCCTCGAGACTTGTAAGGCAAATAGTATCCTTTCTTGAAGAAGGCGATGATGTCAAGATTGGTCAGCGCATTGGAAAGATCAGATTTGGCTCACAAGTGGATTTGGTCATACCTGAGCTGCCAAGCTTAAGAATCAAGGCGAAGCCTGGTGACCAAGTGTTTGCTGGCGAGTCAGTGATTGCGCATTTTAGTGAGCAGTCTCAGGAAGATCACTCGACGAATGCAGAGACCTCCTCCGGAGGAAGAATCGTATTCAAAAGAAGTCTGCCGAGCTGCAAATGAATCTGTTGTCAGAACTGTTGTCCAAATCATGACTAGGAGCTTCCCCATAATAGCAGGTCGCGGGCGCACCGACCCTGGAATGGTTTCTTGACAGGCTTCGCATCTCTGCAGATGTGCTGTTCAAGAAGGAGATTGCCATGCGCCGCTTGTTCATCCGCATTGCTAAATCAGGTTGTGCAAGAACTCTTTCTGTTTACTAAGTGATTCAAGAAATGTGACATCTCAAGATGCTCGGTCAAGTTCAAGATGAAAAAACACGTATCTATGTGTCAAAGAACGGGACGCCTGAGGAAAACGTGGGGAAAGTGCTGGAAATGATGGGCGGTATTGCAACCGTGATTGGATCCACGGACATCGTGATCATAAAACCGAACGCCCAATGGGTTGGTCACGGTGGTACCAATACCGACACTATCAAGGGGTTGATTGATCTAGTTCTTGGTGCTGATGGCTTTGAGGGTGAAATCATAATCGCAGACAATCATCATGATGATCCTGACAACAGTAGGGCCTGGACCACTACGAATAGAAATGGGAGCTTCAACCTTAATGAACTTGTAGAGCATTACCATGTCGCTGGGCACTTCAATGTCACAAAATATCATTGGCGAGATGCTGGGCTAAATCCATACCCTCTGCAATTTCGGGCGGGCAATGGCAGCGTTGTCTCGTGTCCCGAAGACGGGGATGGCTATGTTTGGTCAACCGATGAATACTCCTATCAGGGCAGAAAAGTGAAGATGAGCTATCCGATCTTTACCTCATCGTATAGTGGCGTTGTAATCGATTTTAGAAATGGCGTGTGGATGAATGGCAAATACTGTGATCGTCCCCTTAAGTTCATAAATATCTCGGCGCTCAACCATCATAGCGGAGCCTATGCCGGCGTCACGGCGTCTGTGAAGAATTATCTCGGTGTTGTGGATATGACGTGCGGAAGACACGGCCTTAAGCCCAAAGGGTATTATAATTTCCATTACATCGCTAGAGGGTGGTCAAAAAATACCTTTTTAGGACGACTGTTGGAGCGGATGATAGAGACCCATGTGATCAGAAGGTCGAGTTTCTTGACCAAATCATTGATAAGGATGAGTCCACTCAGCGGGGCCATTGGAGGAGCGGTTGGATATTTCATCAAAACGATCAGGGCGGCAGACCTGAATATCATAGCCGCTGAATTTTCCGGCTATGAGGGTAGATGGAAAACTCCAGCTCATACAAGGACAGTTTTGGCATCGAAGGATCCGGTAGCACTTGACTATTATGCTGCAAAACATGTGCTTCTTCCTTTGGGTGGAAGTCGATCCGAGTGGAATGATCCTGATAATTTAAGGGGGCCCTTCAGACAATATCTCGACATGTGTCACGCCGAAGGCATCGGTAGTCTAAACGAAAACCAGATGGTTCCGTATGAACATGATTTTGGCAACACTACTACAGGCAGCCGCTCTTCTCATAATAACTGAAAGAGCTTTGCTTCAACGGCTGCTTGTAGTCACACTCGGGGACGACAATATTCTGTAGCGATCGTAACACCCCATATGTGGCTGCTGGCCGTGGTTTTGGAGAACGGTCGTCGGCCGTGACTGCAGATCAGGCAAGTATTCAGAAAGGAGGTCTTGATGGCGTTGGCTGGAAAAAGTCAAGAAACGCAGATGCCGAAATTATCCGTTGGAGACAGTGTGAGAATCCGCGCCAAAGACGAAATATCTCAGACCCTAGACTCGCAGGGAACATGCGATGGGTGTGTTCTCATGGACCAGATGTGGAATCTCTGCGGGGGGACATTCCAGGTCTTGAAGACGGTGACCAATTTCTTCGACGAATTCAAATTCAAGATGTACAAAAGCCGAGCTCCTCTTTACATATTGGATGGAGTAATATGCGATGGCGAAAGAACATCATTTGACACGAGATGTGATCGCAGTTGTTACTTGCTGTGGCATGAAGACTGGCTTAGACCGGAAGATGATTAGCAACAGAACGCGGCTGATTCCCAGATACAATTGGGACTATGGTCTTTTTGATCTTTTGAACGCAGGTCATGCCGCGATCTCCGGCAAATCTAATGGTACGCGGGGTTTTGAACAAATATTCTCGCAGAAGCCAATCCTGACTTCTTCGGGCAGGAGCTCGCTGTATTCAATCTTGCGATCTTTAGATCTGGCTCCCGGCGCTCGTGTGGGTGTTCCTTTGTTTTGTTGTTCTATTGTCTTTGATGTGATTTGCGAGGCCGGCCTGCAACCTTTGTTTATAGATATCAACTTGAATGACTACAATCTATCGGTGGCAGATCTCGAGAAGAAGAAGGATTCGCTCTCAGCGCTCATTGTTGTTCATATGTTTGGAAATCCCGCTGACATGGATGAGATATTGTCTGTTTGCACAGACATCCCGGTTATCGAAGACTGCGCACATTCACTTTTCAGTACGTACAAAGGCAAATTGACAGGAAGATTGTCGACGGCATCCTTTTTCTCTTTTCGCTCCGGAAAGTACATATCAGCAGGAGAAGGTGGTGCAGTTTTTTGTAATGATACATCGATAAGGAATGCCATAACCGCGCTCGTTGATACCTTCGAAAGACGTAATTTGCATCAAGAGATCCTTCACACCGCTGCAACTTATGTCAAATCAACACTGTATCGACGTCCACTGTATGGAAGTCTTGGATATCCTTTGGGCAAAAGGCTTGACCAGAAATATAACTTAACGGCCAAGGCGGGTTTCAAAAAAGAACAAGTTGCGCGGTCTGATCTGGAGATAATAACTCGGAGACTCGATTCGTTCTTGAACAAGGTGAACAAACAGAGAAGAAATGCGCAGTATCTTCTAGAGGAACTGAGGTTGGAAGATGCCTATCTTACTCGTCAAAAAGGGGATCGGGAGAGCAATTATTATCAATTTCCAATCAGATTCAAAAGTCATGAACAAAGAAACAATATGGCCGACTTTCTCTTTGCCAACGGAATCGATTCGGCAAAGTATCTTGATGATATTATCGAAGTTACCAAAAATACTTACCAGTACCAGGGGGATTGTCCAAATGCGGAGTTATGCTCAAAAACAGTTCTAATTGTCCCTCATTATTATAGCCTTTCAGATCGAGACCTGGAGCATGTGGCAGCGTGTCTCAATAGGGGGCAGGACTAGCTAGCTGAAACGTGGTGTGGAGTGCAAAATGAACGAAGGGAGGATATATGTCTTGCCAGTTAACATCTATTGATGAAATAAAGCAAAAGAATACATGGGTAAACGATAAGCTGCAAACCAGAGTGAAAATCCTGAGGCCGGCGAAGAGAAATCTGATTTTCTGGAAGAACTGCATTTCTCGGATCATAAAGCCCAATGGGGAATCTGCAAAGAGCATAGTCTT
>CAYFXD010000084.1:0-11479 GCA_964347095.1 uncultured Actinomycetota bacterium
GATCGGATTCCTACAAAAAAGCTTTGCAGGGCGACATCTCCTTTGAAGAATTAGTCAAGCAAATCGGATAGACAATACCATGGACAATTGATTCTGGATCCTGGATCCTCGATTCTGAATAGAACCGGAAAGATAGATACTTGATTCAATATCCTGGATACATGATGCTGGATCCGAGATGATGGTTTGTTGGGTTTTGCTTTTTCCAGTATCCAGTATCTAGTATCCAAGATCTAGTTCAATGGGCTTCTTTACAGGTTTGATGGCGGTTGTTTATAATTGTGCATGTTTTGCATATTGTGGCTCCCACCGTTTGGTGGCGGGATAGCTCAGTCGGTAGAGCGAGGGACTGAAAATCCCTGCGTCCTCGGTTCGATTCCGGGTCCCGCCACCATCAATATTCCTAGCCTCAGAGCACCAAGAAGCATGTTATCTCCATATGCCTTTAGATTTTGCATGACCGGATGTTCCATTGGACGCTGTCAGGAGGTGTGCAGATCATCTAGTTGGTCCCACATGGCCTGCGGAATAGAAGTACCCAAGACCGAGGGATACAACAGATGAATTCTTGCGATTTCCCAGGTTTATGCCATATTTCCTAGGTTTTTGCCTATTTGACAGCGGTTTGTATTTGAAAGATAATTTCTATACGCAGAATTCGGTTAACAGTTTGATAGCAGCTCTTGGGCGGTGTGGCTCAAAGGCAGGCGCACTACGAGCTGGGATTCTAATCTTGGATATTTCTTCCCAGAACTAGCCCGGTAGAAGAACCATTGCCGGAGAAAAAATGCGAGAAACCTATTTGGATAACGCCGCGACCACAAGGGTGGATCAGCGGGTGCTGGCTGCTATGGAGCCTTTCTATAGGGAGCATTTTGGCAATCCCAGCAGTCTGCATAGTTTCGGAGAATTGCCAAAACAGGCGGTCGAGGGGGCCAGGGCAAAGGTGGCGGCGTTGGTTGGCGCGCGGTCGGAGGAAATTATCTTCACGTCCAGCGGCACCGAAGCTAACAATTTTGCTCTCAAGGGCATTGCCTATGCGAACCGTCAAAAAGGCAAGCACATTATCATTTCGGCGATTGAGCATTTTTCAGTTTTTCATTCTGCTCGAACTCTGGAAAAATTGGGATTTGAGGTAACTCATCTGTCCACTGACCAACATGGATTAGTTAGTCCTTCAGCTGTGGAAAAGGCAATCACGCCGGAGACCATACTTGTTTCGGTAATGCACGCTAACAACGAGATAGGAACGATTCAGCCGATTGAGGAGATCAGCAAGATAGCGAAGGACTGCGGCGTCTATTTTCACACCGATGCAGTGGCCACTGTCGGCAGTTTGGCAGTCAATGCAGGCGAGCTTGGAGTCGACGCTTTGAGCTTGGCTGCCAATCAGTTCTATGGTCCGAAAGGTGCGGGAGCTTTATACGTGAAGAAAGGATTGAGGATCAGGCCACTGATTGATGGTGGGATCCAAGAGCAAGGAAAACGCGCGGGAACCGAAGACGTCCCGGCGATTGTAGGGCTGGGCAAGGCAGCCGAGATTGCCAAAGAAGAACTGGGGTCTCGCATGGGCAAGCTGCGGAAACTGAGAGATTACTTTATTGAGAGACTGATGAGCGAGATCGAACACATCCAACTGACTGGTCATCCGGTGAAGCGCTTGCCTGGTCATGTAAGTGTGGCCATCAAATTCATTGAAGGGGAGTCCATGCTGATGTTCCTGAACATGAAGGGAATTGCGGCCTCAAGTGGCTCTGCCTGTACGTCACGAGCACTCAAGGCCTCTCATGTACTGATAGCCATTGGTTTGCCGCATGAAGTTGCTCATGGTTCTCTTGTTTTTTCCATGGGAGTGGACAATACTCAGGAGGACGTGGACTATGTTCTGCAAGAGTTACCGCCGATAGTAAAACGGCTGCGAGAAATGTCGCCGCTGTATCGCAATTTTTTGGAAAGTGAGGAAACATAATGGCTATGTATAGCGAGAAAGTAATGGATCATTTCCAGAATCCTCGGAATGTCGGAGTCATTGAGGAACCTGATGGCGTCGGAGAAGTGGGGAACCCGGTTTGCGGTGACTTGATGACCTTCTACATAAAGGTCAAAGACCATGTGATAACCGATGTCAAGTTCCAAACCTTTGGCTGCGGGGCGGCGATCGCAGTTTCCAGCATCGTTAGTGAAATGGCAATGGGAAAGACATTGAAGGAAGCGCGCAAAATAACCAAGGAAGTTGTCGCTAAGGAACTGGGAGGGCTTCCGGCCCAAAAGATGCACTGCTCCAACCTGGGAGCTGATGCACTCAACGAAGCAATCAGCGATTATCTAGACAAGAAGAATTCTAAAAGTGCCTAGCTTGACAAAGGAAGAGGGAGGTCAGAATGGGAAACAAGGACTACTCTAAAGCAAATAAATCTGGCAAATGGGATACTAAATCAGGCTGTGCCTGCCCTTATTGTGAAGGACCAATTGAAATGCAGTATCCCTTCTGTCAGGCCTGCCAGGTCAATTTGATATTCTGTCAGGAATGCCAAAAGCCTGTTGGCAAAGGGGAGGAAGTCTGTCCTCACTGTGGTGCCAGCATAGAAAAGGGGTAACGGCTAAGTAGAGAGCGAGAAGAAGATGGCAGATGCTGCAGAAGATAAAATGACCATAATCGCCTTCAGCGGTGACCTGGATAAAACACTCGCTGCCTTTATTTTGGCTACAACCGCTGCTTCCATGGGCATGCGTGTGTCCATATTTTTTACCTTTTGGGGCTTGAATATCATAAAAAGGAATCAGGGCCCTATCAGGAGTAGGGGTCTACTCAAAAAAATGCTGAACTTGGTGAACCGGGGCGGGTCAGGTAGGCTCAAGTTGTCCAGGTTTAACATGGCTGGAGCTGGCACTGCCATGATGAAAAAACTCATGAGGGAGACCAATATGCCCACGGTTGATGACTTTATCTCCATGGCCAAGGATATGGGGGTCGAATTCATCGCGTGCACAACGTCGTGCGGCGTGATGGGCGTGGATGAAGATGCATTCATCCCAATGGTGGACAAAATGGCGGGAGCCGCCACCTACTTGGATGAGGCTCGAAACTCCAAAATAAATCTGTTCATTTGAGTGAGACAGCGAGAGAGTGATCCTTGAAGAAGTGAGAGCGTGGGACCGGTGGTCCAGCTGCATTTTAGTCCATCACTTTACAACTGGTTCACTTCTAGTATTTCCCGAGAGAGAGTGAGGGAATTGAAAGCAGATAAATCATTGGATTGCATAGGCCTCTATTGCCCCATGCCAATCGTGAAAGCCGCTGCTGCCATGCAAGAGCTCGGAAAAGACCAGGTCCTGGAGGTTCTGGCCGACGATAAGGGAATCACCGAGGATATGCCAGCATGGTGCCGCACTACCGGCAATGAATGCCTGGGGATTGAAGAAGAAAACGGCATTTTCAAGGCATACGTCAAGAAAACGTAATGATTCTGGCGCGGAGGTAGTCGTTGGGTTGCAGGATGATTGCGCTGCAAAATTTGCGCTTTGGGTGGGCGGTTCGCTGTGTTCGGTTTGCGTAAACTGCTGACCGCAAACCGCTAATCGGTTTTTGGCATTTTCAAAAAGGAGGTGAAAGAAATGGCCTATTTGATAAACGATGAATGTACTTCTTGTGGTATATGTGAAGCAGAATGCCCCAATGAGGCTATAAGTGAGGGTGAGGATATCTTTGTGATCGAGCCTGACCGCTGCACCGAGTGTGTTGGTTTCTACGATACGCAACAGTGTGCCGAGGTTTGTCCCGTAGATGCTTGCGTTCCTGATCCGGATATCGTGGAGACAGAGGAGCAGCTAATGGCAAAAAAAGTGAAGTTGCATGGGGAGTAAGGAGGCAGATCAACATGCCTGCGGGATGCGATAGACGTTGGTTTTTTTTGGTCGCAAGATCCAGTTAATGAATTCCTCACAGGTGTGTGCTGGAGGGAGTATCAATGAATACTGCTGATGTTATTAACCTTTTGAACGGTGCTCTAGTGCATGAGGTCGAGGCGGTTCTCACCTATATGAAGCATTTTCTGGTGATAAAAGAGTGCAAACCTAGTCGTGAGATCGAAGAGATTGCCGTCGATGAGATGCGGCACGCGGAGTGGCTGGGGGAGCTTATTGTCGAGCTGGGAGGAGAGCCGCAGATAGAGCACGCGACCCTTGATTTTGGGGGTCGCCGGACCCAAGATATGCTATCCCGAGATGTGGAACTGGAGCAAGAAGCAATAGACCAATATCAGGAGCACATAGACGCGATTGGCGATCGAAAGATAAAAAAACTTTTGACCAAAATACGGTTGGAAGAGGAAGAGCATCTTCAGGAATTCCAGGAAATGATAGAAGAAGAATAAGGGGATTCAAAGCTTCTTTCAGCGCCGTGCAAACCACGAATAAGAAAGAACCCAAGGGGGAAAGGAACATGGTAGAGAGCACAACGAAGAGCGTCAAGATCTACACAACACCTACTTGACCATACTGTCACAAAGCCAAGGAGTATCTTGGCAAGAAAAATGTATCATTCGCTGAAATCGACGTGTCCTCGGATGAGGAAGGTCGACGCGAAATGATCACTCAGTCTGGCCAGATGGGTGTGCCTGTGATCGTGATTGACGGTGGGATCATAATCGGCTTCAACCAAGAAAAGCTGGACAAAGCGATCAACTAGGAACCAAAGGCAAGAGCAAGGGAATGCCCGTTTCCCAGAATGAAAAAGTAAAATGAGAGGGTAAAAACGACATGGAAAAACGAATTCCCTGGTCCTTTTTAATTTCTGCATTGTCATTTTTCACCTTTCATTTTGCATTTCTAGCTTGCAACATGCAGGCCTCCGGACGGTAGCCTTTTTGGGACGACCGTTGGTTCTTTTCGTTTCTGGGTTGGTTGCTGTCCAATCCTATACTTGACCGGTGTCCTTCTTGCCCTGGGGGAGAAGAATGTACGATCTGATAATCATCGGCGGCGGTCCCGCGGGAATGACCGCGGGTGTGTATGCTGCGCGAAAAAAACTCAAAGTCCTGATAATTACCAAAGATTTTGGAGGGCAGGCGCTACAAAGTCCGGCCGTTGAGAACTATCTGGGCTATCAGTATATCAGTGGGCTTGAACTGGTCGAAAAGTTTGAAGAGCACCTGGGTCAGTTTGAGATCGACAAAGAAATGGGCATAGTCGAGAGATTGGGCTCGGAAGATGATAGCTTCTCAGTAGCCACCCAAGCAGGACACGAATTTCAATCAAAAGCGGTAATCATCGCAAGCGGCAAAGCATCTCGTAGGCTGACAATACCGGGCGAGAAGAAACTGATCGGACGGGGTGTTTCCTACTGTGCGACCTGCGACGCACCAGTCTTTTCTGGAATGAATGTGGCTGTTATCGGTGGTGGCAATTCGGCCCTTTCTGCTGCCGCACAACTCAGTTCGATTGCCAAAAAAGTCTATCTGGTTGCACGGGCAAAGATAAAAGCCGACGAAGTCATAGTGGAAAAGGTGCAGGGGGCTGACAACATTACCCTTTACACTGGATACAAACCGGTTGCCATCAAAGGCCAGGAAATAGTTTCGGGCTTGGTTGTTCAGGATGTCTCAACAGGGAAAGAACGTGAACTTGATGTTCAGGGAGTTTTTGTGGAGGTTGGATCAGTACCTGTGTCTCAATTTGCATCCGATCTGGTTGAATTGAACGAAAAAGGCGAGATCAAGGTGGATTGTTCCACCCGAACCAGCACGGACGGTATTTTTGCTGCCGGCGATGTCACCAATATCCCAGAGAAGCAGATCATAATAGCCGCCGGCGATGGGGCAAAAGCTGCACTGGCAGCCTATGAGTATTTATTGAGGCATTGACTGAAGACCGGGTCGCCGTTGACCGTTCACCGAAAACGATCGGTTACGGCCAGGGTTACGATACCCAATTTCACCAGAGATAAAGAGTGAGAATGAAAATATAAAAATGATGTAGAAAAATGAAGACTGATTCTGAAAGGTTCAAGACCAACCCTTATTCTGCTCAACCATCATCTAAGGTTGCCACAATTGATTTTCATGTGACCTCGGAGTGCAGCGGGTCGTGTTCATATTGCTGGGGTCCCCAACGATTTGAACATCCTGTGGACGAGGGTGTTGCTCTTCGAATTATTTCCCGGGTCAAGGAAGTAGGTGCCAGGCGCATTGTGTTCACGGGGGGTGATCCGCTCAAACGGTCTGACATTGGTCTCCTAATCAGGCATGCTAAAAGAATTGGGCTCGAGGTCGCGCTCTCCACAACAGGCGATGAACTGACAAGGGAATTTCTGGAGACAATCGGATCCTTTATAGATTTAATCTCGCTGCCCATAGACGGTCCTACCGAAGAGGTTAATTCGCGCACCAAACAGCCCGGGCAGTTCACTGCCGTCATGCATGCCTTGGAGTGGCTTAGAGATCACCCCAGCATAGACATCAAGATCTGCACTGCCGTGACACAGCACAATCTTGCGGAGATCCCGCGTATTGTCAATCTGGTCGAGCAGTATGCCAGGACCACCAATGCGCGTGTTTTTTACAACATCTTCCAGACATTCCCACGTTCCATGCATCCTGTCGATTGGGATGAGCTACTCGTTACTGACGAGGAGTTCGCGGTTTTGCAGCAGCAACATAGGGATCGCGCTGAGATCCGTCTCAATTTTTTGAGCCACGAGGCGGTTGATGGGCTATATGTGATGATCTTCCCTGATGGGCGGCTGGTTATTCCCCGTGGACCGGACTTTGTGAGTTTTGGACAGTTTCTTGAGATCAAAGATTTTGATGCCGTGCTGGATGCCAGTCAATTTGACTCGGCCAAACACATGCAGCACTCGCAAAAGTGGACAAAGAATCCAGAACAGTAAAGCCAGGAGTTGTCTATGCTCCCGGCTTCTTTATCAAAAATCTCGTTGCTGTTGGATGCTTGGATCAAAATAAAATAGCCTATCTACGTTTAGCCTGATTCATTCAGCTCTTTAAGCAAAACATCGATTTCGATCCCGTGTGCAGCAGCTGCTTCTTCTATCGTTTCTCCGCTGGCGACGGCACAACCCAAGCATCCCATTCCATGCTTCATGAACACTTCCGCGGTCTGGGGATGCTTGTCTAGAACGTCGGCAACGGTTTCATCTTTACCGATCATGCGTTGTCCTCCTTCCGCTTTGTAGCCTAAAGCGTAAGTTTATTTTGTGGATTTGTCAACGTTACCGGTTCGCTTGGAGTCACAACCAGGTTCAGCAACAATCCACGTGCTGGCGGGAGGCCCGTTGACATCTCCAGAGGCGAAAATGTGCCACCAATGCCATCAGTGCCAAAGGGTTGTATTCGCGAGTTTTTACGTCTAAGCTTAGTACAATTATAGCATAGGAAATCTCTGTAGCTAGCTGATATAATGCAAAAAGGCTGACACAGCGATCGGGCATCGACGAGATTGCTGTTCCAGGGTTGGCCTGTTTTGCCTGTGAAATATCACAACTAGCTTATTTGATTTCCGGCAGGACTTTTGATGCTCAACTTGAATATTCTTTCAAAGGAACGCAAGGAGGTTAACGTTATGAGTTCGACCAGAAGAATAGCACAGATTTTGCTGGCAATTGTCTCCTTCGCCGTAATAACCACGTTGGTTCTTGTCTTTGACGGAATAATCGAGTTTTGGCCCCTTTATTTTATTCCGGTCCTTCTGGCAACCTTTTCATATGATTTATGGGGAGGAATAGTCTCAGCCGCTTTTGTGGATGTTATTGCTCTGATTCTCATCTATCTCAAGTTCAGCATTGGCGATATCAGTCTGCAGAATTTCATTGCAGTCGCGATTGGTCTTGGCATTATCTTGCTGGTTGGCGTTGTCTTCGGCAATATGCAGAGATCAAAGGGTATCGGGCGGCTGGAGTCGGAAAAATATGCCCTTGTCGATAAGTTGACCGGTCTTTACAATTTCAGCTATTTTCGCGATCGCTTGGAAGAAGAAAAGGAAAGATCGGATAGATTCGGCAGCAAAGTATCCGTGGCACTCATTGATCTGGACTATCTGAATTCATTCAATGAGAAGTTTGGCTATTCTAAGGGAAACGAGTTGCTTCAGAGGGTGGCACAGACTTGCCGGCAAAAGATAAGGGCGGTAGATGTTCCGGTGCGATATGGAGGCGGTGAGTTTGCCGTGATTATGCCCAACACCGGAGTTGTGGGAGCACAAGAGGTTGCCGAAAGGCTAAGGAGCGCCATTGAAGAGGAAGAGTTCAAGGGAATGGAGAAAAAACCTTCAGTGAAGAGTGCGATCAGCATTGGAGTCGCAACATATCCTGATCATGCCGGAAGTATTGGTGAGCTGACCGAAATTCTAGGCAATGCGGTCCTTGCCGCTAGGAACGGGGGCAGAAACAAAGTCTATGTTCATGGTGCTGATGAGTAGTCAGATCAAATGACGTTTCCATGAACCTGCTGCGCTTCGACCCACATCCTATTGATCTATAGCGTCTGTATACACGGCCTGCGCACATATTAACTATCGTTCTCCTCAAAGGATGCTTGTTATACATACGTGAATTGTTGAATCGCGGCTCTCAGGCTTTTTGAGGATAAGGGCCGCATTAATGCGGCCCAACTCAGTTGTTGCAAGCGAGGTCTGTTTGGATGGCATCAGATGTATATTTTGCTGGCACGAAAGGCAAGCGCAAAAGCCTATTGATGAAGGCCCAGGATCTCTTTGACCAGGCTGGATTCCCAAGTTTGATTGGCAAGGGAGATGTGGTCGCAGTTAAGATTCATTTCGGCGAGAGAGGAAACACGGCTTTTTTATCTCCGCTCTATGTCCGGGCCATAATAGATAAGGTGAAGGCGTGTGGAGCTAAGCCATTCTTAACTGATTCCAATACGCTCTATGCAGGAAGCCGTTCTAATGCTGTCGATCACATTAGCACTGCTATTGAGAATGGCTTTGATTATGCGGTCGTGAGGGCTCCGATTGTGATAGCAGACGGAATGAATGGCAAGGAGTACATAACGGTAGAGATCAAGGGAGAACACTTTGATGAGGTGAAAATTGGCGCAGCTGCCTGGCATGCTGACTCCATCATTTCCTTGGCTCATTTCAAGGGGCATGAGCTAACTGGCTTTGGGGGAACTCTGAAAAACCTCGGCATGGGTCTGGGGGCTCGAGGCGGCAAGCAGATGATGCATTCGGACGTGCTACCTGTGGTATATCAGAACAAATGCACAGGTTGCGCGGAATGCATGACGTGGTGCCCGACAAGCGCTATAGCACTCTCTCAGAAAAAAGCCTGGATAGACCAGGACAAGTGTTTTGGATGCGGAGAGTGCGCTGCCACGTGCACAACTGGAGCAATTGAAATCAGCTGGAAGACGGAATCAAAGATAACCCAGGAAAAAATAGTTGAATATGCAAAGGGCGCTTTGGACGGAAAAGAAAAGAAATCGGGCTTCATGAATTTCTTGATGAATATCACTCCTGATTGTGATTGTTATGGGTGGAATGATTCTGCTATTGTCCCTGACATAGGAATACTTGCTTCCCGCGATGCCGTGGCCATTGATAAAGCAAGTGCTGATTTAGTGAACAACACTCAGGGCGTGAGAGGAAGCAGACTGAAAGATGTTAACAGTGAGGACAAGTTTAAGGCAGTGACCGAAATCGATTGGATGCCGCAGCTTAGTCACGGTGAGCAAATGGGGCTGGGGACAATGGACTATAATCTCTTACAAGTGACGTGAGCAGGCTGTTGTAGGTGAAAAAGTGATTAAGTGAAAGAATGAGAGGGGGAAGCAGTGAATTTGCACCTCTTTCCACAGGAGACCATGAATGGTTTATAGAATATCAAATGATTGCCTGAACTGTGGGGTTTGCCTGGACAAATGCGAAATAACCGCTATCACCGAGAGGGCCGAGACTTACTTCATTGATCCAGATGAATGCAACGAGTGCGGTGTCTGCCGCAGCATGTGTCCAGTGCAAGCGATTGCTGAGGAAGAAGCGACAAAGAGAACGTCTGAGAGTTGAATTCGCCGGCCGCAGAATGGTCGGAAGTCAAAGGTCCGTTGGGCCGGTCAATAGACTCCGCAAATGTTCAAAATGGTCATCGCAATCCAGGCAGAAAACCGGCTGTCAGTTGTTCGGTAGCGATTATGACTAGGAAGCCCGTTTCGTGAAAAACGGTTTGCGGTTAGCGGTCGCTGGTTCGCGCTAGATCAAAGCAAAAAGCCAAACAACAGATCCGGCATAAGTGGCAACCCCGGGCCCAACCGACCTGTGTTGTCTTGCGCCAACTGCGCATCGAAAACCGGACACCGCTCGGCAAGCGGCGGCGTAACCATGGTCTTCACTGACTGACTTTGGTATGAGATTCCCAGCTCGAGCTGGGCTGATTACGATGTTCTGGCGCGATTGTTTGTTAACAATCTTCAAACGTCAAGTTGTTCTAAGGAGGGATCAATGGACTATTTGAAAATAATCAAACGAGCTGCCGAAGTGACTTGGAAGCATAAGTCCACCTGGCTTTTTGGGATTCTATATGCAATCTTTCAAGGGCGGGGCGGATTCAATTACACTTTTGATTCCAGCGACTTTGGCAGTCGAGGATTTCCAGAAAGCCCTTCTGAGATCGCCGATGCTTTGCTGTCACCGGTTGTTATAGTCAGCGCGATCTTGCTGGTTCTGATCATGATCGTGTTCAGCATTTTTGTCGGATTCTTGGCCAAAGGTGCGCTTATCGGGATGATAAAAGATGTAGAAATGGATGGGCAGACCAGTATTAATAGAGGCTTCCGTTGGGGTTGGAGAAATTGGCTCTGGTTGTTTGGGATAAACCTTACGATCTATGTTCCTTTTGCAGGTCTTGCGCTGGTCGTGTCCTTAGTCCTGCTGGCTCCGGCGATAACGAGCTTTGTTTTTGAAGAGATCGTCCTGGGCATTGTTTTGCTTATATTGGCCGTTTTTCTAATTCTGATGTTGTTTGTACCGACAGCAATAGCTCTTTCTTTGGTTGCGACGCTGTCTGATCGGTTTCGGGTGATTGAGCAGCTGCGGGTGTTTGCCAGTATCGAGAAGGGATATCAGGCATTGCGGTCAAATCTTGGGACAGTCCTACTGTTTTGGCTGATAATGGTGTTGATTGGCATTGTGTTGGGCATAATTTTCCTGCCCATAGCTCTCATCCTGCTCGCACCGGCTGCTGCTCTCTTGTTCATGGACCGCCTGCTGCCGGCAATTGCATTGGGTGCTCCAGGAACAATCATCCTCATTTTCTTGAGCGGGTTGATCCAGACTTTTTCATCTGCGGCCTGGACCGAGTTTTTCTTTGAGTTGACGCGAGATATGAGTGGCGGGCCAGAGCCAATGACCGCTTCAACCTAGTAATACGGTATAAACTGGTTCTGAGTCAGAGAGCGAGGAAGCGACTTAGAACGAAAGGGTACGATCTGGTAGTCCATTTCGTGAAACTCGC
>CAYFXD010000085.1:0-3510 GCA_964347095.1 uncultured Actinomycetota bacterium
ACATATATAGACGGAGTACCCCTTGACCTGGCAGCATCATTGCTTCCATTTCAAACGAAGTTAAGATTCTCGCTGCTTAGTCATGTCCACCTTCATGCTCGAAGCCAACAGCATTACGCAGACAAGGCAGTTCCCACAAATGGCCGCAGAATGAGCAACCTGGCGCTGCGAGGAATGGTGGACAATTTGGAATCCGCAATCACAAGGCTCAAGTGGCTTCCTGAGGCCACGGAGTGGGCTGATTATTATGAAGACACGAACTATTCTAAAAGAGCACACCAGCATAAGAAGCAGCTTGTCGCAGAGTACATCGGTGAGGTGGAGCCGCACTGGATATGGGATCTCGGAGCCAACACTGGCGTCTTTAGTAGAGTGGCCAGCCATAAAGGAATTCCCACGCTTTCATTTGATATTGATCCGGCTTCCGTGGAACAGAACTACCTCCAATGCAACAATGAGAAGGAAACAAGAATACTTCCGCTGCTGCTGGACCTAGCCAATCCCAGCCCTGCAATCGGTTGGAACAGCCAGGAAAGGATGTCTTTGTTGGCACGGGGGCCGGCAGATACTGTTTTGGCTCTCGCTTTGATCCATCATCTTGCTATCTCCAACAATGTTCCTCTACACATGATCGCAGATTTTTTCCGCCAGATCTGCAAATCCCTGATCATTGAATTCGTTCCCAAGTCCGATTCTCAAGTGCAAAGACTCCTGAAGACCAGACAGGACATTTTTTCCGACTACACCATTGAGACATTTGCCTCAAAGTTTGAGAAGCACTTCACCATAATGAAATCAGCACAGATCAATGACTCCGAGAGAACATTATTTCTCATGACTAGGAGCTAACCTGGCAGCCATGAACAATTCGAGAAAGCCCCTGGCTATCCACCCATTCTTGTTTGCAATCTTTCCGATCCTTTTTTTGTTTGCCTATAACCGTGACGAGCTGGTGGCTGTTCCCGACACCATGTTTCCGCTTCTGATAGCCTTGGGTTTTACCTTGACAGGCTTTGTAATTTTTTGGCGACTGCTTGGAGATAGTCGCAAAGCAGGCATTATCATGTCGGTCTTCTTGCTGTTGTTTTTCTCGTATGGACACGCATACGATGCTTTGAAGGACTGGCAGATCGGTGGCCTCCCGCTCGGACAACACCAGTATCTGCTCACGACATGGACAGTCCTCATCGCGGGCGTAGCGATTTTGGTGATCAGAACCTCCAGAAAGCTGCACAATTTGACTAGCATTTTGAATATAATGGCCTTAACTCTTGTCGCGGTTTCTTTGCTCAACACAGCGCTTTATGAGCTACAAGCAGGCGGGACGTTAGCAACTTTCAACAGCTCCACCGAAAGAGCCGCCATAAGTGACTCGACCAAAGAGATAAAGTCATGCCCAGACATCTATTTTATTGTTCTCGACGGTTATGCCAGTCCCAAGACTCTCAAAGAGATCTTTGGATACGAAAACAGTAGATTCACCAGCAGCTTAAAAAATAAGGGCTTCCATATTACTCCAGATAGCACAAGCAACTACGCTCTTACATATCTCTCTCTGGCTTCTTCCCTGAATATGGAATACACGAACTACCTCACAGACGAGTTCGGCGCCGAATCGAAGAACCGGCAGATCACACACAGGTTAGTAAGGAATAATAAAGTCATTGCCTTTCTGAAGCAAAGGGGCTACAAAATTGTCCATTTCAGTTCAGGTTGGAATGAAACCAGCCACAATGAGTACGCCGATGTGAACGTCGACTGTGGTCAGGGCAATGAGTTCTTGCAGCTCGTGGTGCAAACCACAATGCTGAACTGCTTTGAGCAGAGCATTTTGGGCAATGACGCGAGGAAGAGGGTCCTCGACACCTTCACCAAGCTGAGTGAAGTCTCTGAGGCACGCGGCCCCAAATTCGTCTTCGCTCATATTTTGAAACCTCATCCACCGTATCTGTTTGATGATAAGGGATACCCGGTAAGCGATACTGAACTGAAGATGTGCGGCAGGGTGTGGCTTCAGAAAAGGCACTACCTGAATCAACTGGCATTTATCAACGGCAAGGTGGAAGTGCTGGTGGACCAGATATTGAGAAGATCAAAGACTCCTCCGGTAATAATCCTTCAAGCAGATCACGGATCAGCTTCGCTCATCAGCAAGGACAATAGTCGCCATTGGAAGGATCCGAGTGACAAGATGCTCGAGGAAAGGATGCGGATCTTTAGTGCGTTCCATCTGCCCAATGATGATCGGCAGATATATGATTCGATCACGCCCGTCAATAATTTCAGGGTGATCTTCAATACCTATTTTGACGCTAAGTATGAGCTATTAGATGACCAAAACTTTTTCTCCACCTATCAGAGACCTTTTCATCTTAGAAATGTGACGGAACGAGTCAAATCCGCTCCTTAGGATGCTGAGGACATAAGACTGCATATAAAAAGGACCTCCGCTTTTATCAGGAAGTCCCGAATCTTGCCGTATATTGCTCAGTCACACAACGTGTGCGGCTATTTAAGGTTTTCTCTCGCCTGGTTCAATATTTTGAGTCTGCATTCACTGCATAAATACCATGTCAATCTATCGACAGGGTTTCTCCTGGGCAAAACGGAAAAAAACTGAAGATCCCCAACAAGTTCCGCACCACACAACTGGCAACTTTTATGTTTATGGGCATGTGCGTGCATTTGCTCCTCCTTTGCAGTATCCTTTTCTTTGGTCGAAAGACAATCGTCCCTATCGGCCTTCCGCATATTTTCGTTTAGGTTTTTCCGGCTTTATTCTGAAGGAGGGGTGTCGGCACAAACAGAGTAAGCCCCGTACTAGTTTCATTGCACCGAAAACGGGAGACTTATCGGCATACTCGAAGATGCTAAACAAGCTGAGCCCGGACACGTAAGCTACCACATCGGAAAAGGCAGGTGTTGTGCTTAATGAACATTGAACTGGAACCAATCGGGGTGATACACAGTCCGTTCAAGACAAAGGCAGAGACACCCCGGTGGGGAACACTGACCGAGGAGACAGCAGAAATCGAAATTTTTCCAGAATATGAGGAAGGTTTATTCCGAATAGAAAAATATTCTGCGATCGAAGTCCTCTTTTACTTTCACAAGTCCAAACGCGACGTATTAAGAGTAAGGCCGCCGCATGACAATGAAGAACGAGGAGTATTTGCTACCCGAGCCCCGGTTCGTCCAAATCCAATCGGACTGACACACGTCCAGATCCTTGAGCGAAACGGGCGCTTTATAAAGGTCAAGAATATCGACATGCTTGATGGGTCACCGGTTTTGGATATAAAACCGCATAATGAAGATTGACCTATAATCCCGATAGTCGACCGCCGGATATTGTATGGACACAGTTCAGGGTCTACATGGTGCAAAATACAATCCAGATCAGCTAAAATAGTAAATAGGAGCACCGATCGGAGCCGGTCATGAAACGACTAAAGGCGCTAAGAATCGCTTTGCTTATTTCAGGTCTGCTATTCCTGGTGGCACCCCTGT
>CAYFXD010000086.1:0-22588 GCA_964347095.1 uncultured Actinomycetota bacterium
TTCCTCAATATCGGTAGATGTAGCTCCGGGCATCACGGTCTGGACAATGGCTATTGGAATCTCTATGCTGGGAAATCCTTCTCTAATCAGGGTGAACGCCCCAAAGACCCCACCGAGGATCAAGCCGATGACGATCAGCAAGGTAATGCGGTAATTATCGATGAAAAACTCCGACCATTTGGCAAAAAAAGCCTTTGCTTGAGCCATATTTATGCTCCATTCTATTTAGCTTCTCCAAAAATTATTTGAGTGTCTTGACCTTAGTCGAGGAAGACAGTTGCTTATGCATCAATGCCATCTGCTGCGCGCGAGGAAAAAGCACATGGATGACAAGCATGAAGCCAACTTTAGAGCTGGATCTACTGCAGCACCCAGCTCACCTACATATCATATACCAGAATAGCCCTGACTAATAGCCGGAATGAAGATTTCAAATCCGCTACCTTCGGTAAACCGTCGGCGGCCGAAAGCCCCAGCTAATAGAGCTGAATCATGACCTGCTGAACCGCTTCCGGAGCAGGGCAAGCGAACTCAGCATCTCCCAGACAGCAAGCTTCTGTTTCTTACTGGAGACCACAAAAGGACAATGAAACAGATCAAAGGCGAGGAAGATGGCTGCATTCAACCAAACATCCGAAAATGCTCCGCCATGTTGGGTCATCTCAATAATTGGGTTGAACAAATAGTAAGTTGGAAAGCTTTGGCCAACCCATTCCAGCACCTGGGGAAAGAAAAGGAGCTCGACAGCCGCTTGTGCCATCCTTCCTCCTTAACGTGAGGTGGGCTCGCCTGAACATACGATCTGATCAGACATGATCTGTTGCTCCACATTCTTCACAGACCAATTAACGCCTTTTCCTATTTCTGGGCGGACAATATGCGGAGATTAGGTTTGTACGGAAGTGGGAGGCATTGGGAGGCCACCTCGAGGCCAGGGGAGAAACCCCGAGATGGCCAAGGTATATTATGCAAACTAACCTACACAACGACCAGGACAGATTTCACATCGGACATCCCCGCCGTCCGTTGCGAATTTACGCCATCAGGTTTAAATCCGAAGAACGTGCCCCAATGCTTCAAAAGCTGGCTGTGATTGGTTACACTATCAGAAGAAATATATCTGGTTCCCAGCAAGAGTAGGAAGGCGAGCTTTGACCCTTAGATGCATCTCCCTCAACATCAGAAAGAACTAGGAGACGACCATGGACAAAGATAGGATTGCAATCCTCGAGAAACTACTTGTGCGCATGCAGCATGGTGACCTCAAAAAAGCCGTCAGCCAGGCTGAGATCAGAGCGCTTCGACGCGCCCTAACCGAACTCATGCATGAACCAAGTGCGAAAGAGGGGCTTGACGAGGACACTGACATCTTTGAGGCTTCAAGAAAGAGAGGCAAGAAATTTGATATGCCCGCCACAGATTTTGATGATTTTCTCAGAAGCCGCAAGGAAGAAAAAAAATCATAGAAAACCTGTCTATCACAGCCCGATGCCGCGAATCAAGCAATCAGGAGACTGCACAAAGGGATAAATTGGAGCTAAAAAGTGATCTATGTCACCTTTTTTTGTTAATTGAACCTCCTGCATTTTTTATCAACGTATTGATGAGGAAGTCTACATGATATAGAATCTTATAGAACCGCGGCAGCGACATCAGTAGGGAAGATGCTGCGGTTGTATTGGATTTTTGGCCTATGGCACTGTTGACCAGTCAGGCAGTCTTTCAGAGAAACAATATTTTCTTTTCGCCTGATTGTACTTGAGATCAATTCGGCATTCAGTGCACGCATTTCAGTTCAGGGTGAGACGACCATGAAAAAGATTGGACTTTGCGGCGTAGTATTGTTGATCTTTCTTTTGGCCTTGGTTGTCCCTGCATGCACCAGGGAATCAACTTCCCCCACTTCAAAGAGCAACAGAACCAAAACGTCAGAACAAGAAAAGAAGCGTGCTGAATCTGAGCCGCCTGGCTCAAAAGGCGAGCTGCTTGTCAAGGAACGGTGCACGCGCTGCCATAATCTCGGCCTCATCCAATCAGCGACTTTTGACCGTGCAGGGTGGGAAAGAACCGTTGACCACATGATTAAATTGGGAGCAAAGCTCAACGAAGAAGAACGCGAAGTCGTGATCGACTATCTGTCCAGCCGATAAGGTATCATACCCTTTGCAGCAGCTTAAAGTCCGATGGCTCTAAGACCCGAGTTTTCTCGGGTTCTTTTTGATTCCCGACAGTGGGAAAGCCTTGCCTCTCCCACTCCACAATGCCCCCACTCATATCATATATCGTCTCAAAACCCAGTTCTTCCATGATCTTGGCAGTTTCAGCGCTCCTGTTTGCTGAGCGGCAATATACAAGGTACGTCTTGCTCTTGTCCAGCTTCTCAATTCTCTCCCGGAAATCTGCCTCATAGAAGTCCAGATTTATCGCACCCGCCAGGTGGCTCTCGTCAAACTCTTCAGGTTCTCGGACATCGAGAATAACAAAATCTTTATTACCCTCATTCTCATTGATCATGACATGCGCCTCATCGGGATCTATTTGCTTCACTACCTGCTCTTTCTTGGCCGTCGTTCTCTCTTTCTCTTTGTTTCTGCTCGTTCTTTCACTGCTGCATCCGGCACTCAAAGCGGTCAATGCTGCGATCAGCAAAAACAAGATCAGCGTGGCCCAATGCTGCCTGCCGGTTTTCATAAGCATAATCTCCCAGTGTTCGCTCGTGTAGCATGAATAGTGGGCAAGTGGCTATCTATATTCTTACCCTCCTGCAAGTTGCTTGCAAGAGGGAGAGCATTTCCATTTTGATCATTTTCCACAATCAAAAAATGCCGCAGTGCACCTGCTGCCGCAACTGCCCACTTGCATGTCGAACGATCATTCGGGCTCAGTTCCCTGTCCGACCTGCAGAACTAGTCCTCGTACGCTGCTATAGGGGAGCGCCCCCCATTTTTTGAACCAATTTTCGTTTGAGAACAAACTCACCCTCTAAGCCAGTGACCTGAATCGAATCAACAGCAACCAGCGTCTTCTTCTGTGGATCAATGTAGAGCAGGCTCACCGTATATCTTTGCTTCTGGGAATGCCCGTTGTTCAGCAAGCGTAGCCCTGAGGCACCGGTTGTCCCCGGATTGATAAACGTAGTATCTCCCACCTCTTCGATGCCGGGCTTATGAGTATGGCCTTGAAGCACGATCGGCACTCGGTTCACCAGTTTTTTCGTCATGCGTGGATCGTGCAATGCCGCTATCAAAGGTTGGTCGTGCATTGCAGCTACCTCTCTACCGGCTTTTGCCGCCATTTTTTTCATGTCCCTGTCGGCAGCGGGTCCAACTTTCTCTATCTTGGATATAGGATCTGCTTTTCCGAAGACGTTTACATCCTTGACGGCAATTGCATGCCCGTCAAGAACCTTCACTGACGGCAGGCTGCTCATGGTCTCTATTATCGCCGGCGAATCATGATTGCCCGGAACAAACAAATACGGCTTCTTGAAAGAGGCCAGTTCATTCAGGAGAGTGGCCTCAATGGGAGTCCCAAAATCGGTGATGTCTCCGGTATCGATCACCAGATCAACCTGGAAATCATGAGCAATCCTCTTGATCAGGGTAAAAGCAGCAGGGTTGTTGTGGATATCAGAGACTGCCAGGACTCTGACTGTGCCCTTTTCGGGAGCGATCGGCTCCCAAGCATCGACCTTGGTGGCAAAATTGGCCAAATTCTTGCCCACCAATTTGATGTCTTCTCTCAACGTCTCTATTGGATTTTGCTTTTTTGCAAGTGTGGCAGCTATCCATTTTGCGCCGTTCAGTGAACCACTGAACTCAGGCTGAGCAAAGGCAGCCGCATCATACTGTAGGAAGAGCCCCCCTATCAGCGACGCAACAGCTATCATCCCAGCCACCGAGCCAATGAGCACTCGCCACCATACTCTGGTAAAGAGAAGAGTGCCAAAAAGTCCCCCGAGTGCCGCTATCGCAACCAACTTGAGCAAGAACTCAAGAGCATGACGACGGGCATCGCGATTCACCAGAGTGAAATAATCCTCAGTATTTGAGCTGTGCCTAAATGCCGTTTCGAGGTAGCCTTCATTTATTCCTTCCACTTCCGCCCTAAGCCCGAGAGGCACCTGATGCGTTCTGGCCTTCAGTGAGCCGATAGGGGGCAGCACGATTTCTGTGCCACCTTTCATCTGCGGGGAAAGAGAGACCTCGAATTTGATTCCTGCTAGCTCATACTGGGTTGGACTTAGAAGGACGGCAAGACTCAGACCACAAAGTATGGCTACAACAAGCCACGCGGCAATACGGAAATACTTCATATACCAATGATAGCACGGATAGTGAACTCACTGTTGTGACGATGCTGGATGGTTCTATATCTGTTGCAAAAGCAAATGACCCAACATAATTTGGAAGGGAATGACAATTGGCAAGATGACGATTCTGAGAGCTTGTCAACACTCCCATTCGACATCACGCATTCATTCCAGGGCAGCTCAAAGACTGCACTTAGATCCACGAGGCCTGTTGACATTCTGTCAGTCTCACGTTGTATTAAACAATCCGTCCCTGAGATAATCCAGCACTTCCTCATCGCTCAGGTCCCACCAGTTCTCATAGAAGCTGGCCACCGCGAAGTAGGCCTCATGGCTTACGTGAATGATCTGCAATTGATCGACCTTATCTTGCAGCAAGACGACGGCGCTGGCTGAGGCAACTGGAGCAGCCGCCCAGATCGCTTTGGGAGACAGCTTTCGCAGGAATCTGACAGCCGCCAATACCGTGTAACCTGAAGCAAACCCGTCATCGACGACTATGGCAATGTGGCCCTGCAGATCAGGATAGGGCCGGTTGCGCCGGAATAGTTCCTCGCGTCGCTTGATCTCACGCTGCGTTTTTTTCGCTACGTTGCTTATCTGTTCTCGGCCAAGACCCAGAGTCGAGGTCAGCTTTCGGTTTAGCATGATCTGACCGTCGGGTGCCGTAGCTCCAAAGCCCGCCTCTGGATTGAACGGGATCTGCAGCTTGCGTACCACAGCCAGGTCAAAGGGGGCCTTGAGAATCCTGCTCACTTTTTTCCCCACCGGTACGCCCCCCGCGGGAATTGCCCAAATATAAGGAGATTCCGGACTCTTGTCGTTTATAACCTGGCCAAGCTTGGCACCTGCGTCTTCGCGGTCAATAAAGGGCACTTGGTTCATTCTCATCACCAAACACAATAGGACTCTGCACAGCGTGACTACTGTATTCTCAAATGCTCTTATCTGGTCATTCATGCGAACACGACATGTACAGAAGTCAGAGCATTCTGGATCTGGGAGGGTGGCAATGGCACAAGATAAACTGGCATTTGGTCAAGAAGCTAATTGTCGCGCAATTGAGGTTAAGTGACTTCCGATATGCTGTGCCATCTGTATTTCCTTCTGCGACGGCATTCGCTCCCCTTGGGTACCGGCTATAGTCGACACACCGTAGGGCGAGCCGCCACAAATCTCATCCATGGTCATTTGCTCGCCAAATATATAGGGCAATCCCACCAGAACGCACCCGTGATGTAGCAGCGTTATCATGGTAGAGATAATCGTTGTCTCCTGGCCCCCATGCTGAGTATTGCTGCTGGTGAGAACAGCTGCAGGCTTCCGGACCAATGCATGGTCGAGCCAGGCCTGTCCAGTCTGATCCCAGAAGTTTCTCATCTGCGTGGCCATATTGCCATAACGAGTAGGCGTCGCCACTATCAAGCCATCAATGCCGTTCAAGTCACTGCTTGGATCTGCAACAGGAACGTCCTTGATCATCTCCTGCACTTGAGTCATTGCTTCATTCCATTGCTCTCTAGGCACTAACTCTTCAACCCTCTTAAGCACCGGCTCTCCCTGCTCAGCTTCTACACCCTCTACCACCGCCTTGGCCATGGCATAATTGTGCCCGTACATGGTATAGAAAAGTACGAGTATTCTTGGATTTGCTTTGCTCATTATCACTTCACCCCCCCTATAAAGACTGCTTGGTCCAATTATTCGATATTGGAAATTACAGCACTTGCTTTGCTCTCTGGCACGATCCCGATCTCCCTGTGTTTGCTTAGGATCTGCTCGGCCAGCTGGTCCAGAGCGCCGAGATCGTTTTCATGTGGGAGCCCTTTGATCAGAACAGGCTCCAGCACCTCCGCTTTCAGATGACCGAGCATTGCAACAATGGTCTCAGCCACCTTGGCACCCCAACCATACGATCCAATTACTGTTGCGAATCTCAATTTAGGCCGCAGAGCGTTCGTAAGGTACGCTGCGTACGCAGCAGCTGGATGAGGACCAGTCAAGACAGCTGGTGCCGCAACTACCAGAGTCGCTGCATCAACAAGAGCCTTGGCCAGTTCGCCGATGTCAGTCCGAGGCAGATCAAACGGCTTTACTGTGATCCCTCTTTCCATCAGCGCATCTATGAAATGATTAACCATTTTGGCCGTACTTCCATGCATTGAGACATAAGGAAGAACCACTTCATTTTTGACCTGATCGGATGCCCAGTCTGCGTAGGCATCCAGAATGAATGCGGGGCGGGCATAAACCGGGCCATGACCGGGCGCGATTACCTCGATATCCAAACCAGCAATCCTCCGTAGGTGGTTTTTGATATTCTTCCTGAACGGCATCATGATCTCAGCATAATAACGTTTGGCCGCCTCATATACCCGCGGCTCATCTATTGCATACAGATCGCTCGTGGCCAGGTGTGATCCAAAAAGATCGCAACTGAACAGCAACTTCAGCTCCTTGACATAGGTGATCATTGTGTCCGGCCAGTGCACCCAGGGAGCAAGAATGAACTCTAGGGTCTTATGGCCTACGGCCACAGTGTCGCCCTCCTTTACGGGCATAAAGCGGTCTTCAGCGATGGGCAGTATCCCACTGAGCAGATCTTTGGCCTTGGGAGTGCAGATCAACTTGGCTTCAGGATACGCCTGCAATACTTTGGGGATTACGCCTGAGTGATCTTGCTCAGCATGATGAGAGACAAGATAGTCGATTCGGTTGACTCCAACTTTCTTGAGATTGCCAAACAATTCCGTTTCCTTGGGCGGATCCACCGTGTCAATTAGTGCAGTCCTATTGCTGCACATCAACAAATAGCTGTTATAACTGGTACCGTCTGGAAGCGGGATCAGCTCATCAAATAGACGGCGGTCCCAATCAATAGCTCCGACTGAATAAACCTTTGGTTTGATCTCCCTAATAAACATCCTCTCCCCTTTGGTCTCCGGTTATTCTACTTTTACCGCATTCAAGTAAAACTATTTTCAAGTAAAACTATTTTACGCAGCTGGCTGATGCAATTGAACTAGGAAATGACCCTAAATTGAATTGGGAGACTGCTGCAAGCCTGCGTGCGGCCGTGAAGTCGACACTCACAACAAAACTAGGTTAAAGCCTAGTTTTCTTCCAGTCTTTAAAAGGCCAATAATAAGGAACAAGCCGAATACCCAGACAGAGGAAGTGTATATGCTCACGATTGCCAAAGATGAGATTCAAGATGGTGAGATGCGCGGTTATGATGTGGATGGACTGCTGGTCCTGGTCGCCAAGGTCAACGGCCAAGTACATGCCGTCAAGAACAGATGCACCCACCTGGGTTGCAGATTGAGCGAGGGCACACTGGAAGGACTAATTGTCACCTGTCCCTGTCATGGATCGAAGTTCGATATCAGCAATGGGAAGCTGGTTCAATCGGTCAGCAACTGGCCATGGGCTCTGCAAAAAGCAGCCGCTCTGCTTATGAGGGACGAGGAAGTCTTTGACGTACAAGAGACCGCTGATACCATCGAAGTCTCCAGAAAAGAGCCATACACTTGAAGAACCCGCAAGGTCAATGAGAGGCCAAACATGACCGTCGAGCTTGAATTGAATGCAGAAGACCACCTTCAACTATACCGGCAAATGCTCCTGATCAGGACTTTTGAAGAAACCTGTGCTGAACAGTATGTCAAGGGAAAGATAACAGGTTTCACTCATCTCTATTCCGGACAAGAGGCGGTCGCAGTTGGGGCAATGTCTGCTATCTCGGACAAGGACTACGTGGTAACTGCTTATCGTGACCATGGACACGCACTAGCCAAGGGGGCTTCGCCACAGCAGGTGATGAGCGAGCTCTTCGGGAAATCTACCGGGCTGAGCAGCGGAAAAGGCGGATCCATGCACCTCTTCCATGCGGGGCTCCATTTCATGGGAGGCTACGCAATTGTGGGCGGGGGACTGCCCATTACAGTGGGGATCGGATTGGCCATCAAGTATCGAGACGAAACAGAGGTTGTTCTTTCCTTCTGCGGCGATGGTGCTGTTAACCAGGGTGTGTTTCACGAGTCCCTAAACATGGCAAAGCTCTGGACTCTGCCGATTGTTTTTGTCTGTGAGAACAATTTCTACGGGATCGGCACAAATGTCAGCCGAGCTTCTGCGGTAGAGGATCTCTACCGCAGAACTTGCTCCTACAGCATCAGATCATTGCAGGTAGATGGTATGGATGTGCTTGCGGTGCGCGAGGGCACGATCGAGGCCGTCGATGCTGCGCGCGGGAACGAAGGCCCGATCTTTGTCGAAGCAAAGACCTATCGCTTCCGGGGTCATTCCATGGCTGATCCTGATGAATACCGCAGCAAAATGGAGTTAAAGATTTGGCGCGATCGGGATCCCATCAAGCGGTTCGCCGAGCATTTGAGCCGCAGAGGAATTGCCGACGCCAAAAAACTGGAGCAGATCCAGAAGGAAGTTGACAAGGTGGTCGCTGACGCGGTGGACTTTGCGGACAAAAGTCCGGAACCACCACCTGAGGCACTGTTTGAAGACGTATATGTGTAGGAAAGGCTCGGCGGTTGTGCCAAAAGGCTAGGGTGAAGAAGCCCGTTTCGCCCCCTGGTCAGTATTGCTGCCAAATCCAAAAAGCTGTTTGACGCAACCGCTCGACCAGACGGGTGTCGTAGACCTAACTGCAACCTCTTCTGACTGCCTATACTAATATGGTGAGGATTCATGACCCAGCATGTGGCGCAAGAAGAACAGACGCGAGAAATGAGGTACCGTGAGGCCCTGAATCAGGCTCTGCGGCAGGAAATGGAAAGAGACGAAAGGGTCTTTGTCATTGGTGAAGACGTGGCCTTTTACGGTGGATCGTTCAAAATAACCGAGGGGTTGCTAGCTCAGTTTGGAGAGAAAAGAGTCATTGACACACCGATCTCTGAGGCGACGATAATAGGATGCGCCGTTGGTGCAGCCTTGGCTGGACTGCGGCCCGTAGCTGAACTGATGACCATCAACTTTGCCCTTCTAGCCATGGATCAAATTGTGAACCACGCCGCCAAAATACGATACATGTTCGGCGGTCAGACCAAAGTTCCCATAGTCATCCGGTGCCCTGAGGGTTCTGGCCATCAGCTGGGCGCTCAACACTCTCAGAATCTGGAGGCATATTTCCTCCACTGCCCAGGTCTAAAAGTAGTGATACCCTCAACCCCAAATGATGCAAAAGGGCTGCTAAAAAGCGCAATCAGAGACGACAATCCCGTGATCTTCATCGAGCACGAAAGTCTTTACGGCACAAGGGACCAGGTCAACCAATCGCCCGATTACGTCTTGCCTATCGGAACAGTGAATGTGACGCGCAAAGGCAAGGATGTTTCAATCGTCTCGTATTCAAGGATGGCCTTAATTGCTGCTGAGGCAGCTTCCGAACTGGAAAAAGAAGGAATAGACGCCGAGGTTATTGATGTTCGCAGCCTAAATCCCCTGGACATGGGGGCCTTGGTTCAATCAGTGAAGAAGACATCAAGAGCAGTCATTGTGCACGAAGCATGGAGAACCGGGGGCGCCGGCGCCGAAATCGCGGCCGAGCTGCAAGAAAGAGCCTTTGACTATCTTGATGCTCCCGTGATCAGAGTAACGGGGAAGGATGTACCTGCGCCCTATAACAGGCGGCTTGAAGCAGCTTCCTTGCCCCAGCAAAGAGATATAGTAGAGGCTGTTATGCAGCTCCTGGGCAAAGGAACCTCATAGATATCTTTGTTGCTTCGGTAGCAATCAACAAGGCTTTGGCTGGCAACAGGCCGAATACCCGGCCTCAATCAGCAAAACAATGAATAGGAAAGCAGGGTGAGAATATGCCGATCGATATCGTGATGCCCAAGCTCAGTGACACCATGGAAGAAGGCAAGCTTCTGAAATGGTTGAAAAGCAAGGGAGACCACGTGGAAAAGGGCGAAAAGATCTTCGAAGTGGAAACTGACAAAGCCGATATGGAAGTGGAAGCGTTTGATTCGGGCGTTCTGAGCAAGATCCTACTTGAGCAGGGCAAGACTGCAGAGGTGGGGACTACGATTGCCCTCTTGACATCTGCAGAAGAGGAAACGGCAGAGGAAGAAGCAGCTCCCAGCCCGCCCGAAAAGGCAAGAGAGGGAAAAGAGCCAGCCGGTCCGGAACCAAAAGAAAAGCCGGAAGTAGTGGAAGTCGAGCTGGGTAAAAAAGAGACTGTAACATCCCAAATAACTGAGGAAAGAGAACAAGTGCCCTCTGGTGCGGCTATGGCGCCGGCTCCTGAAGCAAAACCGATGGAACCCTCTGCAGAAGAGACCAGGATCGCTGCTTCGCCACTGGCCCGGCGGATAGCACAGCAAGATGGGATCGATCTGTCGCAAGTCAAGGGGACGGGTCCGCGAGGCCGTATCACCAAAGAGGACGTAGAATCGGCTGCGAGAGTGAGAGAAGAAGGTGAGCCACCGGGCAAAGAAGTTGAAAAAGCGGCGGAAGAGTCCAGAGGTGGAACCGCGCTGGAAGAACTTTCATCCATGCGGAGGGCGATTGCCAAAACAGTAGTCAAGAGCAAGACCGAGATCCCTCACTTTTATGTCACTGTCGAGGTGGACGTAACGGAAATGGTCAAACTGAAAGCGTCTTTAGAGACATCCCGCCAGTTCGCCGACCGTCACTTGACCTACACCCATCTGATCATAAAAGCATCGGTCCGAAGCCTTAAGGAATTCCCGATGTTGAATGCCTATTTTCGCGACGGCAAGGTCCAGAAGAACAGGAACATAAATATCGGAGTTGTGGTAGCAGTAAAAGGAGGTCTGCTGATACCAGTGATCAAGAACTGCGAGGAGCTTGCTTTGGTGGAGATAGCTGACCGGGAAAATGAACTGGTGCAGAAGGCAAGAAATGGGCGGTTGAGCGCTGGTGATCTAACCGGAGGCACATTTTCCATCTCCAACGCCGGAATTCTCGATGTTGATGAGTTCGCCGCTATCATCTACCCTCCACAGAGCGCAATCCTTGCTGTGGCTTCAATCAAGGACAAACCAAAAGTCGAGGGTGACCGGATAGTGCCAGCAAAAATGATGAGGATGACCATATCGGTCGACCATCGCATGCTGGATGGAATAGTTGCTGCCAGGTTCCTGGATGAATGTAAATCCTTGCTGGAAAATCCTGCGCACCTAATCGTATGAGAGGGAGAAGTTAAGATGACACCTGAAGAACAGTTTGACCTGGCCATAATCGGTGGAGGACCAGCTGGATACAGCACCGCCTTTCGCGCAGCACAGCTTGGCATGAACACCGCTCTTATCGAGGTATTCAAGATCGGCGGAATTTGTTTACATGCAGGCTGCATCCCCTACAAGGCACTCCTGGAGAACATCAGAGTCATTAGTCTATTCCGTAAGAGACAGGAGTTTGGCTTTGACAACAATGGAGAGAAGAAGGAGCATATTGACTTCAACCAGATAATGGAGCGGAAAAACGGCGTTGTTAATAGGCTCCATAACGGCCTTCAGGTTCTTGCCAAAAAGAACAAGGTCACCTATATGGAGGGTCTGGGCAGCATAACCGCTCCCGGACAGATCATGGTTCGCAACCTAAATGACGGCAGGGAGAGTGAAATCCAGGCCAAGCATATTATTGTTGCCACCGGCTCTAAGCCCAAGTTTATTCCTGCATTTACCGCCGACGGTAGCGAGGTGCTGTTCAGCGACCATATAGTCGACCTTAGCACAATCCCCAAATCTCTTATTATTCTGGGCGGCGGACCAATCGGGGTAGAGACCGCCACCTTGTTTAATACTCTTGACACGGAAATAACGATCATTGAGGCCATGCCAAGGATCATGATAAACGAAGATGAGGAGATATCAGCTGAACTGGAAGAAAGGCTGAAAGATCAAGGTATCGGCATTATGACCGCCACCAAAGTGTCGGATATGGAAAAGACCAAAGACGGGGTCGCTGTGACATTCACTGATCCCGCCGGCCAGGAAGCGACTCTTGCCGCGGAGAAGTTCTTGGTCGCAATCGGAAGGGACGGACTGATCGAAAGATTAGGCCTTGATGACATCGGAGTCGAGACAGATCGCAATTTCATCAAAGTGGACGAAAGAATGCAGAGCAGCGTGCCCGGCATCTACGCCATCGGCGATGTCGCTGGTCCCCCGCTGCTGGCTCATAAGGCGGCTAGCGAAGGGATCTATGTAGCAGAGACGATTGCGGGCAAAGAGAGTCCCGCCGTGGATTTTGACAAGACCCCCCACTGCACCTACTGCGAGCCGCAGGTGGCCAGCATAGGTTTGACGGAGCAAAAGGCGAAAGAGAAAGGCTATGACGTAAAGGTGGGTCGGTTTTCCTTCAAGATCAGCGGGAAAGCTTTGTGCGACGGTGAAGAGGAGGGCTTCACCAAGATCATCGCGGACAAGAGTTCGGGTGAAATCCTCGGAGCTCACATGGTCGGTCGCGATGTCACTGAGCTTATCATGGAATGCTCTGAGGCAATGTTTGCGGAAAGCACCATCTATGAACTCGGAAGAGCTATCCACGCTCACCCTACGCGCTCAGAAGCGGTCAAAGAAGCGGCGCTAGATGTGAACAAGGAGTCGGTGCTGAAGTAAGGCTGAAGGTCGTCTCTGCACTACAGCAAGGAAGCAGCATCCAAGCGGTCAGCGGTTTGCAGTTATCGGTTCGCGCAAAATCAAAACAAGTGGTTATCGGCCTGGGTTTGTGGCTGACCGTGAGCGGTCAGCGCTGAACTGCCTTTGAGCTTAACCGGCTGCCGAAAACTGATCGCCATTTGCCAAGCGGTCCTGGTCACGCTGATCGTATCCTGCCGCATTCGGGAATTCCGGATAGGAGTCACAATGAGCATAGTTGCCCAAGACTTAGGAACAGTCGAATTTCAAGAGGCATATCGGCTCCAACACGAGCTGGTTGAAGCAAAGATCAGAGGCCAGAAGACCGACCATTTTCTGCTGGCGGAGCATCCTCACGTCTATACCACAGGCCGTGGTGGCAATCCTGAGAATCTCCCCGGCAACACCTGCTCAAAACGGATCCCCGTCTTTCGGATCAACCGCGGCGGAGATGCAACTTATCACGGGCCTGGCCAGATAGTGGGCTATCCCTTGGTTGAGCTCAAGAAATACGGACTCGATGTGAATACGTATCTCAGACTTCTGGAGCAGATCCTGATCAGGACGTTGATGGATTTTGGCATATCAGCTGGTGTGCGTCGCGGCCTTACCGGAGTCTGGACCGCCAAGCGCAAGATAGCCTGCATCGGTATTGGAGTGAGAAAAGGGATTTCCATGCACGGCTTTGCGCTCAACGTGAACACAGATTTGAGCTTTTTTGAACAGATTGTTTCTTGTGGCTTGCACAATGCACACATGACCTCCTTGCAAGCTGAGTTGGGCCAGGACGTGTCCATGGCGGAAGTGAAGGAGCGATTAGTTCTGTGGCTAGGCATCCTAGTTGGATCAAAGTGCGTGCACCGGGTGGTCCGCTATATGAACGCACCCGCCGCACGCTCAAAAAGCATAATCTAAATACGGTGTGCCAGGCGGCACAATGTCCGAACATTCGGGAGTGTTTCGACGCCTCAACGGCTACTTTCCTGATCATGGGAGACAACTGCTCAAGAAAGTGCAGCTTTTGCTCGGTTGGGCATGGGATGCTGCAAGATCTGGATACCACCGAGCCCTTGAGAATCGCCAGGGCCGTATCCGATCTGCAATTGGACTATGTGGTTATTACCTCAGTGACCCGGGATGACCTGGTGGATGGGGGAGCTTCTTTTTTTGCCAAGACCGTGATGAAGATCAAGGAAATGAGTCCAGATTGTGGCGTTGAGCTGCTCATTCCTGATTTTCAGAGCAACATGCAGGCACTTGGAACAATCGTCTTGCTGCCAATCGATGTTCTGGCTCATAACCTGGAGACTGTACCTGCTCTCTATCCGAGAGTCCGGCCGCAAGCGAATTACTGGCGCTCGCTGCAGCTGCTGGAGAAGGCCAAGGACTGGTCAGGGAGTCGGTTCTTGACCAAATCAGGTTTGATGCTTGGTTTAGGAGAAACCCGGGATGAGGTACTAAAGACAATGATTGACCTCAAAGAGATACGGTGCGACTCCATAACCCTTGGCCAATACTTGCAGCCGTCCGCGCAGCAGGTTCAGGTTGCAAGATATGTCAGGCCCTATGAGTTCGAAATGCTAAGGCTCGAGGCGCTGAAGATGGGATTCAACCATTTTGAATCAGGACCCTTGGTTCGTTCTTCATACCGGGCAGGCAACACGCGCTAGGTACTGCTGTCCGGCACACACTTGGCCCGGCGTCAAGTTTGCAGGACCTTTTTGTCGCATGTGTATGCAACCATAATACGCTGCATTTGATTCTAGTGAGGGTGATGATGATGAAGTCTTCCGAGATCGCCTCTGGTGAAGGTCTGGCAGGGAACATCAATGGCAAATCCGTTGCTGTGTACAACAGGGGCAGTGATTTCGTAGTCATGGACAATACATGTCCTCATATGGGATGTGAAGTCATGTGGAACCATAAGGACGAAGTCTGGCTATGCCCATGCCACGGCTCCACATTTGAACCCGAAGGCGCAGTGATCACCGGACCGGCGACTAGCCCACTTAGGCAGCTTGACCATAAAGTGGAAGGCCAGGAGCTGGTTTTAGTTGAGTGAAGTCAAAAATGTGACACTGGATCCCGGATAAAACCCTACTGCACAGGTCTCATCAATATGAAAGAACCCCGCTTCTCTGAATTGATCATTCGTCATTATGCCATGTTCACCTGTGCGACCAAACAATCCTTGTTGAACTGATGTGCAGAGATCAAACGTCGGCCTGCCTGTTCTGAGCCTAGTCCAAGTCCTCGCAATGCCACCAAGATGTTTCTAGAACGAGAATCCATTCACTTTTGACTGTTCATCGGCCGTAGCAGCATCACGCCGCATGATGCGGAAAGAGGGCCAAAAACACCGGATGGTGGTTCCTCGGCCTTTGGCGGTCTCAATTGTGAAAGAGCCGCCTGAAAGCTCCGCGCGCTCTTTCATGCTGACCAAACCCATCCTATTTGCCGTATACTTCTCCGAAAGAGTCTGGTCCAACTCAAATCCTTTGCCGTTATCATGTATTCTCAATTCAACAGCATCGCTTTCTCCACCCAAGTAGACTTCCACTTTTGTTGCATCGCTGTGTTTTGCCACGTTGTTCAGGGCTTCTTGGCAAATCCGATAAATCACTATTTTTAGCCTGTCGGAGACGGAGGTCTCTTCCAAGTCAAGTCTCGTCTCCATCCCAATACCAGGATAGCTCTTGTGGAACTGGCGGCAAAACCAGCTTATTGTCGCTACGATCCCGAGATCGTCAAGGGACGGGGGACGGAGATCCGTCTGTATTCTTCTTGCTTCATTGATGCTCTCCTGAACCAATGGGATGATTCCCTCCAATGATCCTCTGTCAGCCTCTTCCCCCTTGACTTTCCTACGCCGAAGAGCTTGCTCGATCCGAAACTTAATCGCAGCCAACGACTGCCCAATACTGTCATGGATATCCCTGGCGATCTTTCTTCTCTCTTGCTCCTGGACCGTGATCAGTTTGGAAGACAAATGCCTAAGTTCCAGCTGCGACCTACGAAGCGCTTGCTCGGCATATTTGCGGAAGGTAACGTCTTTGAATATGCCCACCACGTAGTCTTGCCCATCCAGAGCAATGGTGTACGTGGAACCTTCAAGCCAGATCCATTCTCCATTTGCTTTCTTTGCACGGAACTCAACCTGCGGCATACTTTGCCAGTCTCCCAGGGAAACTTTATCATGCGGATGCATGAGGTCAAAGCTGTTCATCTCCAGCAATTCATCTATGGAATAGCCTAAGACACTCATTCCAGCGGGGTTTACATATACGAATTGCCCATCCATGTCGGTAAGACCAATAACATCAAGCGATCTCTCCGTAATTAGACGAAATCGCTCTTCACTTTCGGCCAGGGCCTTCTCGGCCATTTTTCGCTGGGTCACGTTCACCAAGCTGAGCACCACGCCTGTGACTGCTCCGCTTTCCTTGACCGGCTGCAGGCTCCAGTCCCAATAGGTGACACCACGCTCAGGATGTTCCGCATACTCAAATGGCTTCTCGTAGACGAAGAACGGTTTACCTGTCTCGACCACGCGCTTGAAAATTGCCTCGTTTTCCTCGTTGGGGAAAAGGGCGAAGTGCTTCTTGCCGACATAAAACCGAGGTGTTCGTCCGTCAGCTTCTGCATACGCGCGGTTTACGCGAATAAAGTTGAAGTCTCTATCCATGTAGGCAACGAGCACGTCGATGCTGGAAAACATTCGCTTCAATAGCTCGGAGGTCGTATTGAGCATTTTCTCGACTCGCTTCCGCTCCTCAATTTCGGCTCTCAATTCTGTATTTGCCTTTGTTAGGTCTGCCGTCCTTTCAGCAACCTGCTGTTCCAGCTCCTCCCGCGCTTTTTGACGGGCCTCTTCAGCTTGTTTGCGTAGTGTGATATCGCGGATGATCCCGGTAAACATCATAGTGCCCTTGGTTTCCATTGAGGTCAGCGATAGCTCAATAGGCACTTCGCTGCCGTCCTTTCTAAGCCCGCATACTTCAACAGTCTTTCCCATGATCGTCGATTTACCAGTCTTAACGACGCGGTTCATGGCAGCTTGATGTGCGTCCCTGAACGCTTCCGGCATTATAGCAGTAAGCGGCTCGCCTATTACTTCTTCGGCTGAATAACCGAAGATAGCGGTTGCTCCTCTATTCCATGAAAGAATAGTTCCTTCAGCGTCGACTGCGATTATGGCATCGTGCGCGGTTTGCACAAGCGAACGATATCGCTCTTCACTGGATTTCAAGAACCCTAACGTCCGGCTGTTGCCAAATGCAATCGCTGCCAAATCGGCAAATGCAGAGGCGATCCTCATGTCGTTCTCAACAAAGCCCCCCGGCTTATTGGCCAGCCCTAGAAGGCCCACGATTTCATCTCCAATAAGCAGTGGCGCAAATAGTACATTTTCCAGTTCCGCGTGGCCGTCCGGCAACAACTTCACAAATTCGCTTTGGGCAAAGTCATTATCGTACAGCACCTTCCGTTGACTAATCACTTTTTCCCGCATTCCACGGATGGGCATCCGAAGACTCGGTGCAACTGTACAGGATATGTTGCCCGCATCCACGAATAGCAGCTCGTTTTCCTGTCCATTTTCGCTCATTAACGCAATGTAACCCGCAGTCGCACCGATTATGCTCTTGCAGGCGTCATAGATGGACTTGGCCGCATCCTGGAACTCATGATGCTCAAGGATCGCCCGTGAGCCCTTGAACATAGCTGAGATCTCAGCTGTGCGCTTGTGTTGTTCACGAAGAGCTCTTTGGAGCTCTTCCTCCGCTTTGATCCGGTTTAGAGCAATGGCACCAAGGCCGATTAGGGTCTTGACCGCGGGCAGGTTAGCTAGATCATGGTTCTTCTTAGTGAATACGTTTACCAAGCCGAGAAAGTTCCTCTTCTGATCTAGCAGCGGCATCCCATAGATCTCTCCCAAATCGATTGACTGTTCAATTTGTTCGCAAAGATAATCCGGCAACTGGTTAAACGTGAGCTCCTGCAGTTTTTCGGCCAGCTTCACCAATCTTCCTTTGTACAAATCACGTCTTGTTTCATCTGCAACAACAAAGGATTCCCCGATGGGATTCCATTGAATGAGATCTCTTACCTTTTCAATACCTTTCTTGTCTCCAAACACGCCACGAATGATTGCCGTACCCTCGCTTTCGTTATACTCAGAAATCACGACCAAGGCCTCGCCCGTCAGAGAAACCAGTCTCTTGCCAAACGCATGGAAAAAGTGCGCTCTTGACATTGGTCTTAAGAAGTGCGTTGCTGCGGATGACATAAACTCCAAATCTCTAAGGGATCTTGCGGTTTCTTCTTGAGCCTGTTTCTGCGCGGTTATCTCCAATCCGTAGACATTGATGCATTGGTCTTCCTCAATATATGTGAATGTCTGATCGTACCAGCGGTCGCCGGTTTTTGATTCACGCTGGTACGTCTCTACTCCCTTATCAGCCAGCGTAGCGACAATCTTCTCGAAGTCCTTCAGCCACGCATGCTCAGAGCCCTGTTTCTGGAGCTCCGGAAACAGCCTTTCAGCAGCTGGATTGATATATTGGACAGTTCCTGCTAGGTCAACCTCCACGACAGCATGCGGATTCCGTTCGGGGAATTTGGACAGCAAGGCAACAGCCGCCTCAGCTTTTTTCAGTTCTGTTATGTCAGTTACCACTGTCCGAAGCTGTTTTTGACTTTTTCGGTTGTTCTCAGGCCGGATGCTCCTCAGTCGCGCATGGATTTGGGATCCATCCGGCTGCTTAAGCCTGACCTCACAGACCTGGTTGGTACCTGTTTCCAGCGCTTGCCTAGTATACTCCTGGAATATGCGATGATCGGGGAAGACGATAAATGACTCAAAGAGCTTGCTGACCACTAACTTTCTGTCAATCCCCAACAAGGCGGCTCCGGCTAGATTGACCTCTTCTATCCTGCCTTTTTTGTCAAAGGTAAAATAGCCCACCGGAGCATAGTCATACAGATCGGAGTACCTCGCGCGGGATGCCTCAAGTTCCTCTTGAGCTTGGCGCAGCTCCTCATTTTGCATCTCCAGCTCAATACGGTGAGTCTCGAGCTCATGAATTAGCCGCTGGCTTTCGCTTTCGACTTCTTGTGAGACATTTTTGCCCTGCCGCTTCAAAGCCTTTTTTGATTTTTTTCTTGGAGTAGCCCGGTCCTTTTCGGGCTTTTTCTTCTCACTCATATCCTATGTCAGTACCCGGAACATCACCAGTTCGGTGCCCTGATGGCCCTGCAGTTCGCAGTAGAAACTAGGCTTGCCATAAGTATAGCACGGAATCTTGATCAGGGGACGTTCTTCAGATATTAACTTCCCTTCGGCTTCCACCCCCCGAGAAGCTCACGAAGATCGATAATTGAATTCTAGTCCTGTCCTCCTTGGGCTGCCTGCACGGTTCTATTCTCCGACGCAGTCACAGGCAGATCTCCAAAAAAGCGATACAATATAAAGACGAGAAACCAGCGCTGAGTTCTTGATGCTAGATCCGCAATAGAAACCAGTCTCACGGGATCGTCTGAAAAAAACCAGTATCTAGAATCTTACATCGAGCATCTGTTTTGTTCGCAAGCAGCCGGCTTCAGAGATGTTAGTCTAAAAAACGATGTCCCTGTATGTCCGCATAAATGAGGTACATTGAATTGATTAAGCCCCAAACGACTTTCAGAGTAACACTCCCTATACCTTGTTCATTCTGCTTCTTGCTGCTGTTCTTGCATCAGGTTGGAACATCAGCAGTGAGCAAGAAGAGCAAGGCGGCACTGCCTCAGGCCCCATCGAAATTCTGGAACAGGACTCATTTAAATCCGGAGATCAGATTGTACTGCACGGAGTAGTTAGAAATAACTCTGATGAGAATATCGACATCGCTATCGCAAGCGGCAATGCATATGATGACCAGGGTGAAGTGATTGGCTTGGGAACCGACGAGTTGAAGAAGATCGGCACGGGCGAGAAGGCGCCTTTTGAGATCCTCATTGACGTGGACGGCCTAGGATCCATTGAGTGGCACTGCACCGCAGAGGTATAATGAGCGACACAACGATGTAGGCATGAACGGGCACCCTCTTTGGGGTGCCCGTTCAATTCTCTCTCTTGATTGTTGGTCCTAAAATCATCTACTTGGGGTGGCTGTTGGTTGTCCTGGACTCGCCGCTGTCGCGCCCGCCTTGACCGGGACAACAATCGCGATGTAGATCGCCGCTATTCCAACGAGCGTGTAGATAACTCGAGCAGCAGTACTCAGCGTACCGAAGATCTCAGCAACTAGATCATACTCAAAAAGTCCGACCAAACCCCAATTTAAACCTCCGATGACTAGCAGAACCATCGCCGTCCAATCCAGCCAATTCCATTTCCCTTTCACAATAACCCACCTCCTTATCGGTAATAGCCCAGGATTACCTTACCTGAGCAAACTCTGCGTAAGTTTTTCTGACTACTATTGCTGCCTCTCGTTCTCACGCAGAGACAACCAATCATTTCTTCGCCACATACTATGGTATTAAGGAAATGGCTACCGTGGAACTAGGTCGATACCCAGTTTTGCAATACAACTCTCCCTAGGCCTGTCACACAGTTATTCACCAGGGCAACACCGGCCTCAGACTGCTAGAGACTGACCTTGAATCCTTCAGGCAATCCGATCAACTCAATTGCCGTTTTGCCTTCATGACGACGCAGCCTTAGGTCCAGTTGAGACGAGCCGATCCTGACCTTTTTGACCAGAAGTGATTCAAGGCCCCTAGGGAGAGTGGGATTGAGGTTGATTTGCTTTCCCTTCTGATCAATGGATATACCTAGAATCGTGGTTAGAAAGAAGGCGATGCTTCCCGAGGCCCATGCTTGTGGGCTGGAACTTGTCGGATATTCAACCGGAAAATCCGATTCCTGCCTTGGAAATCCGCAAAAAAGCTCAGGCGGGCGAAAATCTTGAAAATGAGAGGCTGCTTGAAGGATTGACGAGCACACCTGCCGAGCCGCATCAAGATATCCATACCGTGCAAGGCCTGCGGCGATTATGGAATTATCGTGCGGCCATACAGATCCGTTGTGATAGCTTAACGGATTATACCCAATGCTGTCTTCGCTCAACGTTCGGATCCCCCACCCTGAGAACATATCTCTAGCAAGCAATCTGCGAACAAGCGGCTGCGCCTTCTCATCCTCCACGATTCCCGACCAGAGTAGATGGCCAGCGTTTGAAGTTATTGAATCGACCTTGGTTTTGTCTCGGTCGAGGGCTTGCGCAAAGAACTGATCAGATTCAAGCCAAAAATCCTCATTGAAGCGTCTTCTTAGCTGTTCAGCCTGCTTTCTCAGCGCTTCTGCCCTCTTGCTGTCACCGAAATGCTGAAAGATCTTGGCCATTCGCAGCTTGGCATCGTAGACATACCCTTGGACCTCACATAAGGCAATGGGTGCCCTTGCAAGAGAACCGTCCTTGAACCGTACTGCGTTCCCCGAATCTTTCCACCCCTGATTAGCCAGCCCTTTGCCTGATGGCGAGTTGTGCTCCACATATCCATCGCCGTCTTTATCCCCAAAATGATCGATCCAACCCAGCGCTGCCTCAGCGTTGTCCCTAAAATCAGATAGCAGCTTCTCCTCGCCCATCCAGGTGTACGCCTCTGAAAGAAGAATCAAGAACAAAGGCGTCGCGTCCACACTGCCGTAGTATGGGGTCTGCGGAATCTCACGCAAGGCTGCAAACTCTCCAAAGCGGATTTCGTGAAGGATCTTGCCTGGCTCCTCCGCCGTTTCGCGCACTTCCTTCTGTCCCTGATAGTCAGCGAGAATCTTCAGAGCGCCCTTAGCCATGTCAGGATAGCTGATCAAGGTCTGATAGGCAGTAATTATCATGTCCCTGCCAAAAAAGGTCATAAACCATGGCACACCAGCCGCTGGAACGGTCTCAGACCCGGAAAAATCCGAGCCCTGCAGCCGCAGTGATACTAGATCAACAAGACTCCGGTCGTAGGCTTTCTGGAGTGGTTCGTAATCGGTTTCAACGCTCGAGCCGTATGCTGCCAGTCTTGCCAATTCCTCAATTTTGTACTTTTCAAGCATCTCATGGGACGTACAAGTATTTTTAGGCTTTACCTCATTCTCAGACACCAAGGTCATATAATCAACACAGGTGTGCCACTTCTCACTGGGTTTGAGATTGATCTCAAACGTTATCATGTTTTCAGAACGGGTTGGCTGCTTCGAAAACCTGATGACCAATTTTCGGAAGAACTGCTTCCTCTTGTATTCGCAGGCGATACTGTTGGGATCCTGACCGAGTCCAAAAGACAGATCCCCCTTTTTTTCCACGCTTGATGACTTGACTTCAAAGATGTCGGCGAAATCGGATTCATAGATAAGCTGCAGGGTGCAGGCTATTTCTTTTTCGTGATGATTTTGAATATCAATATCTTCGTGCAACCCATCTCCCACAAAATGAGTGCGCGCAATGCTCATAATGCTGCTGCGTGCGCGTTCCACAGGCGGATTGGCAAGATAATGGTGAGCCGTGAAATAGTTGACCTGCTTGGATGATAGAAGAATCGGCTCTTTCCCGTCGATCAGCATTCTATACCCGCTCAAAAAACGGGTGTCCTGAAAATAAAGACCCTGTTCAGTTTCGCT
>CAYFXD010000087.1:0-6140 GCA_964347095.1 uncultured Actinomycetota bacterium
CTGAATCGCTGGACCGGTTCAAGGCTTCGCTAGTGAAGCCCTATGGTGCGATTCTAGTGACAGGGCCGACAGGCAGTGGTAAAACAACCTCTCTCTATGCTGCGCTGAATATCCTGAATGTCCCAGAAAAGAATATTATCACGGTTGAGGATCCTGTCGAATATCGCCTACCAGGGATGAACCAGGTTCAGGTGAATGTCAGAGCGGGTCTGAGTTTCGCGACGGGCTTGAGGTCGATTCTACGAAATGACCCCGATATCGTGATGATAGGAGAGATCAGAGACCAAGAAACTGCTCTGATAGCTGTTGAATCGGCACTCACCGGGCATCTCGTGCTTTCCACGCTTCATACCAATGACGCTGCTAGCGCAATTACTAGGCTGACGGAGATGGGTATTGAGCCGTTTTTGACTTCTTCGGCAGTTGATTGCGTGGTTGCCCAAAGACTTGCCCGCAGGCTATGCAAATACTGCAAGAAGTCTTACGTGCCTTCGGCAAAAGCGCTCAAAGATTCTGGATTATCTTTTAACCAGGAAAAATTGCCGACCCTATATAAGGCAGAAGGATGCAACAAGTGCAGCGAGGGCTATAAGGGGAGGATTGGGATCTACGAGGTGTTGACCGTAAGCGAAGATATTGAAAGGTTAACCGTGGAGAGAGCAACCGCCGATGAGATCAAGAATAGTGCGATCGCTCAGGGAATGCTTACTCTAAAAGACGACGGATATGCGAAAGTATTGCAAGGTATAACATCCATTGAGGAGATTATGAGGGTCGTAGCCTAACAACCCTTGACGCCGCGCTGCGGAGAATAAGGATATGTTCCATGGTAGTGAAGCTAGACAAAGAAATCGAGACAATCTTGCTGGATGCGAATATTCTAAGCGCCGAGGAACTTGATCAGGCTCGGGAGATGCAGAAAAAGACCGGTAAACTGTTGCTGCAGGTTATCACTGACATGGGCCTAGTCAGCGAGGAGGCAGTTACGATGCTGATCGCCCAGCGGAACGGCTTGTCCTTTGTTGAACTGGGCAATTACCGAATCAATCCCAGCGCCGTTTCTCTGATTTCAGAAGACTTGGCCCGCAGATACAGTGTGTTGCCCATCGATTTCGAGGACCACAGACTGGTCGTGGCCATGAATGATCCCAGCAACATCTTCGCTCTTGATGACCTTAGAATTGTGACTGGTTACGACATTAAGCCGGTCATAGTGTTGGAATCGGAACTAAAATCGGCAATTAATCACTATTTTAAAGTTGATGTGTCCGTTGAAGATGCTCTCGGTGATGAAAGTGGCGAAGATGCAACACTGTCAGAGCTAAAAGAGATAACTGAAGATGCTCCAATCGTGAAGTTGGTGAATATGATTATACACAAAGCAGTTCAGGACAAAGCAAGTGATATTCACATAGAGCCACAGGAGAGGGACTTAAGGGTTAGATTCAGAATCGACGGGGTACTACATGAAGTGATGCAGTCTCCAAAGAGAATTCAATCGGCTGTTCTCTCAAGATTCAAGATAATGGCAGGAATGGACATTGCTGAACAGCGCAAACCTCAAGATGGCCACTGCAGTCTGCTGGTAAAAGACCGAGCAATTGACTTCCGAGTTGCCACCTTGCCAACCGTTTATGGTGAACGAGTTGTTCTAAGGATCCTCGAGAAAGAAAGTATCTTGCTCAATCTGGATGATCTTGGTTTTTCCGGAGATTCTCTTGGCCGGTATCGATCGTCCTTCACCAAGCCTTATGGAGCCATTTTGATTACGGGACCCACTGGCAGTGGCAAATCTACGACCCTATATGCAACCCTCAATGTGCTCAATACTGAATCCAAAAACATCGTGACCATTGAGGATCCTGTAGAATACAGACTGCCGGGTATCAATCAGATTCAGGTAAGTCAAAAAGCCGGCTTGACCTTTGCGACGGGTTTACGTTCTGTCCTTAGAAGTTCCCCGGACATACTAATGGTAGGGGAGATTAGAGACAAGGAAACAGCTCAGATTGCTATAGAAGCAGCTCTGACAGGGCATCTAGTTTTCTCGACCCTTCACACCAATGACGCCCCCGGAGCGATTACAAGGCTCACTGAGATGGGAATAGAACCATTTCTTACGTCGTCGGCGGTTGACTGTATCCAAGCGCAGCGGCTGGCAAGGAAACTGTGCAAGCACTGCAAAGAGCCATATGCGCCTTCGGAGAAATCTTTGATCGACATTGGCTTTCCACTTCAAGGAGGCAAGATACCTACCTTGTATAAGGCGAGTGGTTGTGCAAGATGCAGTAATACTGGTTATAAGGGCAGGATTGGCATCTACGAGGTTATGCTGATCAGTGAGACTATTGAGAAATTGACGGTGGAGAGGGCGACGGCGGTAGATGTTCGAAAAGTGGCAATTTCCGAGGGTATGCGAACCTTGCGGGATGACGGTTTTCAAAAGGTTCTTGAGGGTCTTACATCAATTGAAGAGATTATGCGAGTAATAGTATAGTCCTTGGTTCTCACGAAGTTCCATGCAGAGACTGCATGACTCCACCCAATTCAAAGCTTGACATAGAAATTCAAGATAGCCAGTTAAATGCGCTGGTTATTTTTTGATGAAGGCCTAAGGTCTCCCCCACCTGCAGCCGATAATAGGTACGAATATTACGCAGGGAGGCGTTTACATGGATATTAACGATATTCTTTCCGATATGCTAGAGCGTACAGCTTCAGATCTGCACATAACCACAGGCATACCTCCAACAATCAGGTTGCACGGTGAACTGCAGTACCTCGATTATCCCAATCTCTCTCCGGTCGACACGCAGAACCTGATATACAGTATTCTGACTCAAGAACAACGAGAACGGTTAGAGAGAAACTTGGAATTCGACTTCTCTTACTCGCTGCCGGGAAAAGCTAGGTTTCGAGTCAATATCTATTATCAAAGGAACAGCTTGGGAGCAGCATTTCGAGTCATTCCGATAACGATAAGATCGCTCGACGAGTTAGGTTTGCCTTCCCAACTGGCGAATCTTGCAGCAAAAAGGCGCGGTTTCGTTTTGGTGACCGGCCCGACAGGTAGTGGAAAGAGCACCACTTTGGCGAGTATTGTCGACATTATCAATCACACCCAAAGCCTACACATAATGACCATTGAGGATCCGATCGAGTTTTTGCACGCACATAAGAAATGCATTGTGAATCAGCGGGAGGTAATCAGCGATACCAAATCCTTTTCCTCTGCCCTAAAATATGTTTTGAGACAGGACCCCGATGTCATTCTGGTGGGGGAGATGAGGGATATGGAAACCATTTCCGCTGCCCTCACCGCTGCAGAGACGGGACATTTGGTATTCTCTACTCTTCATACGCAAGATGCTCCTCAGACGATTGATAGAATTGTCGATGTCTTCCCTCCCCATCAGCAGCAACAGATTAGAGTTCAACTGGCGGGCACTATTCAGGGTATTGTTGCGCAACAACTCTTGCCGACCCGTGACGGGATGGGCTTGGCGGTCGCGGTAGAGTTGATGATTGCTACCCCCGGCATCAGGAATATGATTCGTGAAGCAAAGACTCACCAAATATATTCAGCAATTCAGACTGGGCAAAAACATGGAATGCAGACCATGGATCAATCGCTCGCCGATCTGTACCGAAGAGGTGCGGTGTCACTGGAGATGGCGATGTCGCGAGCAGTTGACGTGTCTGATCTGCAGCAACTGCTACAGAAAGTAGGCTAAAAGCCCAAAAGAGAGGTTAGCATGGCGTCGACGTATGCATATGAGGTGCGCGACAGACAGGGGAAACTGGTGACAGGCACGCTCGAGGGCGAAAGCGAGGCTGCAGTTGTCAGCAAGCTGCGGCAAATGGGGTATATAGTCGTAAACATAAAAGAAAAAGCGGAAAAAGGTTTGAATCTCTCGTTTGGGGGACTGAAGCGGATCAAATCAAAGGATTTAACCGTTTTCAGCAGGCAGTTTGCAACCATGATTAATTCGGGTCTCTCCTTGACAAAGAGCCTGAATATTCTGGGCGAACAGACCCAAAACTCAAGACTGGCCAAATTGATCATAGAGGTCAAACAAGATGTAGAAAGCGGCAGGGCTCTGTCGGAGGCCTTAAGCAAACATACAAAAACCTTTCCCTCTATCTTCATCAGTATGGTCAGAGCTGGTGAAACTGGGGGAATTCTGGATCAAGTCCTGTTGAGAATAGCAGAGCACTTTGAAAAGGAATCTGCTCTAAGATCACGGATAAGATCAGCGATGGCCTATCCGATCGCCATGTTCGTTTTTTCAATGCTCATTGTATTTATCATGGTCACATTCATCGTTCCCATGTTTGTAAAGATGTTTTCTCAACTAGGTGGCACACTTCCACTGCCTACTCGTATTCTACTTGTTGTTAGTGGAGCGATTAGAAAGGGATTTATTGTATGGATACTCATGACAGTTGGGGCAATATACGGTTTTCGGAAGTACGGAGCAACAGAGAAAGGGCGATACACCATTGACAATTTAAAAACAAGATTGCCGGTGTTTGGCCAATTGAGTAAGAAGATTGCTATTGCGCGGTTTACTCGTACTTTCGGGACCTTGGTTTCCAGCGGTGTTTCAATTCTGCAAGCATTAGAGATTGTCGGTGAGGCTGCTGGAAATGCCGTCGTAGCGCGGGCTGTCAAGCACACTCGTACCAGTATCAAAGAAGGGGAGACCATAGCCAGCCCGCTTTCTCAGAGCCCCATTTTCCCACCAATGGTGGTCCATATGATATCGGTTGGCGAGGAAACTGGATCCCTCGATGCTATGCTCATTAAGATCGCCGATTTCTATGATGAAGAAGTGGCAACGATGGTTGAATCCCTTACTTCAATGATCGAGCCGTTGATGATTATGGTAATGGGCATAGTGCTTGGCTTTATCGTGGTCTCCTTATACATGCCCATGTTTAACGTGATAACCCTTTTGAAGTAGTAAATGCGCATTGGGCAACGGTTTAAAGCTCTAATAGCATGGACCCGATTCATATATAAAAGAGATCCTTGAAAAGAAGAAAAAGGCAAACCCGTCGTAAGGCGGGGACGCAAAGCCACGGGCTCTTAAGAAAAAAGGGTAGCCGGGTTGCCGTAGATTATTTTTCGCAAGCCGCTATCTTTAGCGGTTTTTGTTTTAAAGGAGGCGATGTCCTGCATATTTGAAATAACCTGAAAGGAGGTTTAGAAGCAATGTTAACTTTACTGAAAAGGGAAAAAGGTTTTACTCTGATTGAGTTGATGGTAGTTGTCCTGATTATAGCAATTTTGGTGGCAATCGCTGTACCAGTATTCAACATCGCTAGGGCTGCAGCTCAAAGACGAACTTGTCAGGCCAACCTAAGAACCCTAGATGGTGCAGTTCAGACCTACAATGCAGATCAAGATGGCTGGCCGGGTAGTATAGCAGATTTGGTGCCTGATTATGTTAAGGAAGCACCACAATGCCCCACCGATCAGCAAGCCTATACCTTCGCGGCTGGTGACCCACCAACCATTACGTGTACTGGCGGGATTGCAGGTCACTCATATCCGTAGTTAGTTGACCGAAGAAAGGTGGCGAAGCGATTGGCTTTGCCACCTTTTATTTTATATGCGTTTCCGTTCGTGACCAAAGGTTGCTTAAGAGTAGGGGCAAGCAGAGCCCATTCAGTGCAGAGTCGTCTAGAATAATCAGCTCAGGATTCAAAGGTTAGGACATAATGGAGATAGGTAGCATCCTCAAATATCTTGTGGTCTTTATAACAGGCTTGGTGTTAGGCAGTTTTCTTAATGTCTGCATATACCGCATTCCGAGAAGAGAATCTGTGGCCTTCCCATCTTCTTTTTGCCCGAAATGTGGACAGCAAATCAGGGCATATGACAACGTCCCTGTCTTGAGCTACCTGCTGCTTGGGGGCCGATGCCGGTACTGCAGGGAAAGAATTCCAGCACGCTATCCTCTTGTTGAGATTATAACTGCGTCTTTGATTCTTCTGCTGTATCTCAAATATGGGATGACATCTGATTTTGTTGTGCTATCCTTCTTTGCTTGCGTATTGATTGTCATCTCAGCCATTGACCTAGAGCATATGCTGATTCCAAACAGGATTATTTTGCCTGGTATAGTCGTTGG
>CAYFXD010000088.1:0-35223 GCA_964347095.1 uncultured Actinomycetota bacterium
GAACAAAGGCAGCGGATTTGGATTCATTATCCTTGATGAAGTGTTCGGCAGCCAGGACAACGACCGAAAGGATAACATCCTAAAGGCATTGAGCAGACTAAACAATCAGTTTCAACAGATCTTCCTTATCACCCACGTAGATGACATAAAGGATCGCGTTGAGTACGTGCTTAGCATCAAGGAAGACGAGAGCGGAACAAGCCATGTTTGTATGGAGTGAGAGAGTGATCGAGTGAGCAAGTGAAGAAAGGTCAAAGTAAGGAAGCTTGTGTCATAGGAACAGATAGTTTTTGCGATTATCGGCTAGCGCGAACAGAAAAAAGGCCAACCGCCTAGTCCAGAATAGGCTTGGGGACTGCAGTTGCGACAGTCCTATGCAGTTTTTGTACTAGCGGATATAGAAAAACCGAACACTGAATTACCACACAGGCATCGTTACATGACCGTAACCAGTGGTTCTGCGGTATACTGTGAACGGTGACTGGATCTTCACAGATTGTGGGATCTTAGACTTCTTGAGGGGCAGAATTTCTTGATATGGTCGTCTCCGTCAGAAATCTCTTGCGGCGTTAATTTTAGGGCGCAGGTTCCGGAGAAATGTGTGCATCCTAAGCAGCCTGACCAACCAATGTGCCATGGCGCCGAATCCAAATGGGCGAGATAATAGTCAAAATGATCGGGGAGCAAATCCTGAAATTTTTCTCGCGCATCAATCATCTTATCGAAGTCTATGGCAGAGCAGATCTCCGACAATAGGCAAAGACGGGCTAACAAATCAATCCGACTATCCTTCTGCCCGGCATTCGGGGAAAGCTGTTCAATATCCTCCTCGAGCAAGAATATTTGGTCATCAGGTTCGGAGCCGCTCATATTTACTTCTTGCTGCAGTTTAGCGACCCTTTTCCATCCCTCTGTCAATTCCTTTTCGATGTCCACTAAGAAACCTCCAGAAGCCTGTTTTTAAGTTGAATAATAAGAGATGCAAAAAGCGGGGTCTATGCTTAGTATTTCGACAAACTGACCAAAGTTCCTTCAAAAAAAGGGGAGAAGTTTGACCCTCTCCTCGATTTCTCTTTCTGCTCCTGATCCAGGATGATAGCCTTGAGCTTAGCCTGTCATCCAGTTTTGTGCTGCTTCACATGCATCACGGATATCGATGAGATACCAATCGTCGGAAATGTCTGTATCACATTACGGAATCTGTATCGGCCTCATACCCTGCGGCGATTACGAGGCGGCTCTACATTAGCCGGCATAAAACTATCAAATCCTGAGATCGCCGCCTTATTACAGATGAGCTCATAGGTGCGCTCGTAGTTCTTGATCATCTTCTCAACGGAAAAATTGCTTATCACATGCGTTCGGCATTTCTTTGGATCGATCCTGTCTATCTGCTTCACCGCCTGGCAAATCTCACCAATATCATTTCCAACTAAATATCCTGTCTCGCCGTCAATAATTACTTCGCGGGTCGCGCCATCCCTGATGGCAACTACCGCTGTACCGGCAGCCATCGATTCGATCATTTCAAGACCAAACGGCTCCGGCCATTGAATCGGCATCAGAGAACACTTGGCTTTGGCGTAAATCTCCGCTTTCTCTTTCAGCCCAATTTCACCAATTATTTCGCAATGATTGTTCAAACACGGCTCGACATACTCGGCAAAGTACTTCTTTTCATGAGGCTCGGTCATCTTGGCCACCAACTTCAATTTCATCTCTAATCGCCTTGCAACCTCGACAGCAAGGTGCGGACCCTTTTGCGGACTCATGCGGCCGACGAACAGCAGGTAGTCATCTTTATCTTCGACCAGCGGAAAGGAATCGGTATCGACTGCGTTGTATACAGTGCCAACAAAATTCAACTCGCCGTAGGACATTCTCTGATAGTCGGAGATCGAATTGAAATACACATTGGGACCTAGGAGTTTATACAAGCGTTTTGTCTTTTCGGTCGCTGCTTGATGAAGAGTGTGCAAAACAGGAGTGCTTGCCATAGAACCAAGGGCAGGACCAATAATTCCCGTATGATCATGGACAATGTCAAATTCTCCTGCTCGTTTATATGCGTTCGCAACATGGAGCAGGTCTGGGTAGACTTGCCCTCTCTGCTCGCAGGGACCAAAATCAAACACCGAGCAGAGCTCGGCATGGGTAATGGAATCGCCCGAGGCAAATAACGTTACATTATGTCCCCTGCTGACTAACCCCTCCGTAAGAAGATGTACAACAAATTCAATCCCGCCATAACCTCTCGGAGGAACCGAGTGCCAAATCGGGGCCATCTGGGCAATTCGCATCGCCACCACTCTCCTTTGTTGCTGAGTATACTCAAAGATGCAAAAAATAAAGAAAGGGCAAACATAAAGGCGGTCGCCCCTTCCTTTAATTTAAGTATACTCCATTCCATGAATTTGTCAACCGCTTATTGGCCCGTTTAGCAGGCAATAAACACTAGCTGCCTTGCTTTTTCACATTGTTTCGCTCCTCGAGAAGAGCTCTTTTGAGATTATCCTGACTCAACGCTGTAGTTAGGTCTCCTCTTGTTCTTTCCATTATCGAGCGAGCCACGTCCGTTATTCTTCTGAGGCCCGGCATTATTGCATCAGGATAGTCAAAGGAGGTCAGCAAGTAGTATATCTCATCCATTGCGGCCAAGAAGTCTTCTCCCCTTTCAAGATCGCCCTTTCTTACTATATCCAAGATATGCCTTCTTAGCTCACCTATTGCTTCGCCAATGCCGTTCAAAAATGATGTATATCCTACATTCAGCTCATCCGGACCAGGGAGCGGCTGTCCCAATATCAAAGCAAACGTTGCTTGTCCTTCGACATATTCCTTTTGTGCATCCTGGAGAAATCCTGCATAATAGATATCAGGAAAATCGCCCAAAAGTGCATCGCATTCCTTCAGGTTTTTTCCAGCCTGATCAAGCAGATCTGAGGCCCGATCGAAATCCTCCTGATGTATCGCCCTAATTGAACTGCTTGAAGCACGAATTGTCTGGCGCGCGAATGAGAGAGCTTTTTCCCGTGCCTCATTTTTTGATTGCAGTTCCTTGTTTATGCGCTGAGCTACCTCTTCAAAATCCACGGCTACCTCCCGAGAAACATTCGGATGAAACTGAATTCTGACATTTAAGCAGTGCAGTTGAAGAACTTTTTAATGAAGGACATGATTCTGCCTGCCGCTGCGGAAAGTTTCAATGCTCAAAATGCTGACTGGTTACTGCGAAGTTCAAAATCAGGAAGGAATCCGGCGCAGAGAAAAGTGCGTGTTTTCAGATACCTTATGTCGCCTTGTTCATCTTCAGCCATTGCACATCAGAGACACTATGCTTGATGTCACAGCTCCAATGATCGCGGGTCTCTGATTGGCTCTAGAGCACACAGAAGCTGCTGAATAAATCGTTGACTCAGAAGTCAGACATACCAGGACTTTTCCTAATTATTTGTCTCTGGACTCATCCTGAAACCTTGCGTAAACAGGGCATTCCTGGCAGTTCTCATAAGCATGGCAGAGACAACCTTCCTGAATCTCCCAACAATTGATGCGGCGCTTATAAGCATTGCACCCCATATAATGACTCGCTGGACAACCCTTAAGATCCCAACAATTGCTCAATTCTTCCCCTTACGTTCACAGATCAGCCTGGTGCCCATCTAAAGAACGGACCGCTATGTTGCTCGACACCCTCTTTGCCAACTTGACTCTGATGCGTGCCGGTGATAATGACACTTGCCCACCCCTCTACAGGCCAGATCTTGCCCAGGCCTGTTTGATCCGGTCTTTCAGCTGTTCCTCGTCCTTTACGCCTGTCACATCCAGATCCAGGTCCATAACGGCACTTACGCAAGCCCTTACTATCGTAGTATTGGCCAGCTTGCGACCTCCGCTTACTTTGGACTTTAGGCTGGTCTCTTCCAAGTAGAGAAACATGTCCTCCGGCATCGTAATGGGAACCCGCAAATAATTCTCTTTACCCATTCTCTCACCCCTCTAACTGGTCATCTTCGCATGCAGTTTTTGGGTAAACCGCCTATTCGCCATATATTCTCTACACTATATACACATTTACCTAAAGGGTCAATATAGAAGAACGGAATCAGCGGTCCGAGGAAAAGAGCTGCCAAAAGGGCCACTAGAAGGTACATTGCTCTTCGTTCCCATACTCTAAAGCCTGCAGCTTGGACCCTTTCGCATTGCACTTTGCATTGAGCGCCGCTGCTGCTAGGTCCTCATATCATCAATTGGAAATATGGCTACAATTGTCTCTCTGTTGACCGCCAAATAGTCTAGATCATACATTGCTTCGCCCGAATCAGCAAATACCTTGGCGTTGGTGATGGGGAAGAAGTCCTTGGTTTTCACATTTACAATGTCGGTTAATCTTGTTCCCGATACCAGATGCATCTCCCCCTCAATACGAACTGAGTTGGTGAGAATGATGACTCTACGCTTTTCTTTGCTTGCATACATGTAGGTTCTCCAAGGGTAAGGCAACGGCTCCGCTATATTATAACAACCATGAAAAAAAAGACAACGAAGTCTCTATGCGTCTCAGTGAGTAGTCAACTAGCAGGTAATGGCCAAATACAAAGTGCAAAATAAAAGTGCAAAACTGAAAGGATTAAATACCGAATCGAGGCGTTTCATCAACCGCTCAGTGAAAACCGGGTACATTTTATAGGCGGCTGTCGCAGTCCTAGCGGTGACACAATATTTAGGGGACCCCAGCTTGGCCAAGAGCTTCTGCTGCTGACTCCTCACAATTAGACTGTCAAGAATACCAAAAAAATTATCCGCTAGCCGACTACAGGCCAGCTCAGCAGGCCTAGCCGATACGGGACACATACATGACCAGAACATACAAAACTATCAACACAACGGCGATTAGGATATTATAGCTCATATCACGCGTGTAGGTCCTTATGATTGCACGAGCGTTGCTGATGTCCTCCTCGGTGATACTCTTTGGGATCTCCCAAGGTACTCTTTGCTCATTTACGACCTCTGTTAGAATTCTCATCATGCTTCTGAGCCAAACGGTGCATTTTTCAATGACATTTCGTTCTAATCTCTGTGAGATTCTCTGAGCCTCTTGCCACCTGTGGTGACTACCTGACAGAATATCTTCCCAAGTTTTTTCGGTGACGACGTCGCCAATCTTTGCCATCCGCCGGCTGGTTTCCTTGATAATTGAAGAGGTGTTCATCCGCTCTGTACCCGCAAACGCGACGCCCTTTGCTCCCGCCGCCGTTATTGCGTCTTCCAAAACCTGCAAGGCTCCGAGCCCAAGGGTCTCTTTCTGAATCAAATCAGTTTCATCAAACAGCCACTCATCTCTGCTCTTACTTATCTCAAAACAGTGCCTTACGATTCTTTCCAGCTCCTCTTTGGTAAGCTGCCGATGCTTGGCGGCTTTGGTGCTTATGGTCTCTATGGTATCCGCAAGTTTCATTATCGAGTCCAACTGCCCTATTCTTTGAGCACACGGTATTTCGGCCTTTCGCAGCTCCACAGCAGCTTCTTCAATGATCTTTATCTTCTCAGTAGCAATTGCCGAGGCCCAAGAGCTGGCATCAGTTCTCACTTTGGTCAAATGCTCCTTGCGCTCCTCTGATGATATGCCTCGTCTGCGAAGTCGGTGGTTCGCTGCTGTTACCGCTTTCCGGACATATTCGATTCGCTCATTTTCGCGGGCTTCTTGTGCCTCCGCAAGCTTGGCAAGCCAGAGTTTCTCGTCCCTTAACGCGGCTCCGCCTGCGAACTCCAGAATAGCAGATGATATAGTGCGCCTGCGGGAAGTGATGTATCTAGGGATGGACAGGAAACCACTCGCCAGCGTGTAATAGAGTTCATCTGTAACATCAGATACGGCTTGCCCCGGAACTGAAACCGCAACTATGAAGCCCTTTGCCAGCTTCAGATACCAATACTTTACAGACAGCCACTCGGGAGGATGTATGTGAAACCATCCAAACCGGTATCCGAGAATGAACATCATCGCTCCACCAAGAACCACCGTACCACAGACGGCAATGTTATGAACTGCCTCCGGGCTTCCCAAGATCGAAAGAGTCTGGGGATCGTAAAGCACCGGTATGGTTGATCGCAATGTGCCTGCAGGGCTGTGCGCATTGAAAAGAACGCGATAGGCATGAGTCGCCGGTTCAAAGCCAAAATATGACAAAGAGGGCCCGATAAACTTTTCAAGCATCCAGTTTGGTCGCAGCCCGACAAATAATATGGCAGAAGATAATGTGCCCAGAGCAATTTTCATCGAAACCGGAGCAGGCTGTATGTCTCTAAACCTCTCGGGCCTCTTCCAAATAAAAACAAACAGCCACATTTTAACATTAGAACAAAAAGTCCCAAACGCAGTGAGCATAAAGAATACTTCAGCAATGTGAAGATTGATATCCAATTCTCCACTTGTAGTATAGGATTCTGAGAATTGATACGCTTCGAGGATTGCATGGTGAAGCAGTGTCTTGCTGGCAAAACCATTGAAGAAAGGAACTCCCGAGATGCCCATGACTGCAATAAAGCAGGCCAGACAGGTGAAAGGCATATACCTCCACAATCCACCCAGCTTATACATATCCAGTTCACGCGTTCTCAAGTACACTGCGCCTATGGACAAAAAGAGCGCCGACTTAAACAGTGCATGGTTTACTATGTGATACAGCCCTCCGGCCAGCCCCATAGCTCCGTCTTTGCCAAGATATGCAGCAACGCCGAGCCCCATCACTATGTAACCCATTTGAGAAACGGAATGATACGCCAACATCCTCTTGCAATTAGGAGACATTAAGGCATTAACCACACCAAAGAACATTGTTATAACGCCTACCCAAATCAGGCTATAGCCAAGGGTGGTAAGCATAGTCCAGCTGACATGGGCTTCATGAACAGCGGCTTCTGCTCCTTTTTCAGCCACAGGTGCAAACAGGGTGTTGACGGTTCTCAAAATCCCATATGCCCCGGCCTTGATGATTAGGCCCGAGAGAAGCGCCGAGGCCGGTGTAGGAGCAATCGGATGTGCTTCAGGCAGCCACACATGAAGGAAGAAGATACCTGCCTTGACGCCGAACCCAACCATCATGGTCACAGCTATTAAATACCGGATGGTCGAGGGGATCTCATTAAGCAGGTGGGCCAAGGGCTGAATGCTCATTTGGCCGGTGAATGCGTAGAGCAGAATTATGCCGCAAAGCAGAAAAAGTCCTCCGATTATGCTCATATAGAGATACAGTCTACCGGCAGCCATTGCTTTTTCATCTTCTTCATGGACAACCAGCACCCACGAAAAGATGGCCATCAGTTCGAAAAAGAGGAACAGAGAAAAGAAGTCTTTGGTGAGCAACACCCCGAGATTGGCGGCCTCGGTCATCAGGCAAAAGACATAATACCTTGTTTGTGCATGTTCCTTTGCCATATAGCTGGTGGCATAGATACAAGAGAGAAACCACACAAACGCAGTCACGATAGCTATTAGGAGACCGACCAGATCTACCCGAAAATTCAGCCCCCAGCCCAGCATGGTAGGGAGTGAATACTCGATACCACGCTGATAAGCCGGATTGTACATGGAAACCACAATTCCCAGTGTTATCAGCGTGGTCCCGATCACTATTCCGTTTCTTATCCTTGTTCTTTTGCCCCAAATGGCTGCGAGGATGGCCCCTATGACCGGCATGAGACAGGCAAACAAGGGTGCCGGACTTATAAGTACTTTTGCCACCTCACTATGCTCCATTGTTATCCCTCTTTAATGGAGAAAATGGAAAGAAGCAAATCCCTTGGCTAGACTCAACGGAAGACCAGGAAAGACGCCAAACAGAACTGTCCCGGCGGCTAGAATCATCAGAGGAGCGAGCATGATCCAGGACGGATCGTCTGTGTTACCTCTGGGTACCGCGTTCGAACGGCTTTGCTCCTCTCCTCCATCATGCGCCGTTGCGGGAGCCGCAGCGAGCGGGCGCGCTCTGTGGCCAAGTTCTGCAGCAAACCAAGCGCGAATGATGATCGGACCATAATAGACTGCATTAAGCAGACTGCTCAGCAACAGCGACAGAACAACAGCGATAGCTGAGCCACTGCTCATAATCCCCGTCTCCACCGCCTGCATAGCACCTCTGGCCAAGACCCACTTGCTTATGAACCCGGCCAAAGGCGGAAATCCGATCATGGAACAAGCTGCGAGAGTAAAACAGCCCATAGTTAGAGGCATCCGGTGACCAATCCCTTTGAGGTCAACCAACTGCCTCAGCCCGGTCCTGTAGATTACTGCTCCTGCACAGAGAAAGAGACAGCCCTTCATAAAGGCATGGTTAAACACATGAAGGATGGCTCCTGCCAGCCCCCAAAACGACAGGCAGGAGATTCCAATAATTATGTAGCCCATTTGAGCAATTGAGGAGTAAGCAAGAAGCCGTTTTATCTCAACTTGACGGATCGCACAGGCCGAACCAAGAATCATGGTAAAGATACCAAGTCCCAGTAGCAGTTTTCCAGTCGGAGGATTGGCCAAAACCGATGGCCCAAAGACAGAGTAAATGACACGGATGATGCCGTATGCACCAGCTTTGATCATGATACCTGATAACAGAGCGCTCGCGGGTGAGGGGGCGACCGGATGAGCGTCGGGAAGCCACACATGCACCGGAAAAACTCCCGCCTTCACTCCAAATCCCAGTATAAACGCCCAAAAAAGCCAGATAAAATAAGGACTGCCTTTTAATCCAGCCAGTCCTGCCTGCGACAATGTCAGAGTCCCGGTAACCGCGTACGTGACCAAGACCGCAAGTAGAAGACTTAATCCGCCCACTATGCCCATATACAGGTACTTGAAGCCCGCTCTCATCGCCTGGGGCGTTTCCTCATGTACTACCAGCAGCAGCGACAAGAAGGCCAGCAACTCAAAAAAGATGTAAAGGGTAAGCAAATCCCCAGCCAGCACTATGCCGAGCATGCTCGAAAGCGACACCAGCGAGAAGATTTGGTAGCGGACCTGGGCATGCTGGGGTTTCATATACTCTACGGCATAGACAGAGGCCAGAAACCATAAAAAGCAGGTAACAAGGGCTAGAACCAAACCAAGCCGGTCAACTCTAAAATAAAGGGGCAGAGGCAGTGCCGTCGGTACCTTCAAGCCCAAGACTTTACCGCTGCTAACAGCTGGATACATAAAACACGTAAGCAATAGAACACAGCCACATATTATGGAGGCCGCGATATTGCCTGCCTGTTTGGATCTGATCGAGGCCCGCCATACAATGATGCACCCAAAAAACGGTATTAAAACAATAATAAAGGGAAGCGCTCTCAACATGGTAACCCCCTGGGCTGTTCATGCAGGCCCCTGTTAGCCCTACCCCTTTGCTATCGCAGCCATGCAACCGGCATGAGCCGGCCATAAGATCAGTCGCAGGTCTTCGGCTTGATCGCTAAAATAAATACCTCTTACATCGAATCTTAGACCTTCCACCCCTAATTTACCACCTTTGGTGATTGTGTTCCAGCCTTTTGGACCGGATCGGCAACGCATAACAACAAACGAGTCATGTGTTCAAATAAATCCCTAGAAAAAGAATGAGAACCATGGCGATGAAAAGGCCCAAGATGATCAATACGTTCAGGTTTATGTCACGTGTATAGTTCCTTATTGAGGTTTTGGTTTGATCAAGCTGGCTCAGACTGAGACGCTCCTCTGCTATCCAGGGCAATTTCTCAGGGGCAAAAATCTCAGTCAGTATTCTAAGCATATTACCGGCCCAGCGGGTAATTCTTTCTACAAGACGCTCCTTTTGCCGCAATCGATTCGCTTCAGCGACACGATATCTCTCCATCAAAAGATCCCATTTCTCTTTGATACCCGCACTGGATGTCATTTCGCGCCCAAGTTTTTCATCCCTTATAATGGCCGGAATAAGACCGCTCTTCTTTGACTCATTGCCCACAACTTTTTCGTTGTAGCGCTTGATAGCACCATAGAGCATCTGAAGTCCCTTCTTCGAAAGCTGCGCAACGTCGACTATCGGACCCATGACTTCTATCAGTTCTTGTGATCGCTCATCAAAAGGAGTCTCCGAAAGTTGCAGGGCGAGAATTGTCTCTTTCATTATAGATTTCTTCAATTGCATCAGATCTGCCTGTTCTTTTCCCACAATGGCTCGCACCTCTTCTATTCTTGCCCTTCTCAGCTCCGGCGCTATCCCTGTTCTACGCATGTGCAGATTCAGAGCCCTCAAAGCAGATTTGACGACCTCCGTTCGCTCCTTTTCCAGGTTTTCTTCAATCTGTAGTTGCTTTGAGAACCATTCCTTTTGCTGACTTATAGTTTGACTTGCAACCGAGGTAATGGAAAAATCTGATACTCTCTTTCTTATCACGCTGGTCATGCCAATCAGCCCCAAGAAACCATCGGCACCCTTGAGATACCAGTACTTTGTTGCCATCCACTCGGGCGCTTCAAGCCCAAAAAGACCGAATCTATAGCCGACAACCAACAAAGCTGCTCCGCCAATTATTTCGATTCCGGCAATCTGCAAGTTGTGAATAACCTCCGGGTTGCCCACAATGGAAAGTGTTTTAGGATCATAAAGAATAGGAATGGTGGATCTAAGTGCACCAGATATCGCTCCCGCATTATAAAGTGCCTGATAAGAATGGGTAGCCGGATCGAATCCAAAAAGAGCAAGAGCCGGACCGATGAACCTCTCCAGCAGGAGATTTGGCTTGAGCCCAAACCAAAGGATCAGCACGGCCAAAGGAAAGAGAGCTATTTTCATGGAAGTGGTTTCAGGAGCAGCTTTTTCAATGTAGCTTGACCGTTCAAAAAGGAACACTGATGCAAAGAGCCTCACACTATAGCAGATGGTCCCCGCAGCAGTAACCACAAACAGAACCTCTGCAATCTGAAGAAGAACTTTCGGATTGGGCAAGAGTGGAACTGCTGGAGAGTTAGATAGTGCTTCGAGTACAGCCTCGTGCAAGATAGTCTTGCTGGCAAAGCCGCCAAAGCCTGGTATACCCGAAAGGCTTAGCACCGCAACAAGACAGATCACCGCTGTAAAAGGCATGTCCTTCCAAAGTCCCCCTAGTTTATTAAGGTCCTGTTGGCGCGTGCGAAAATACACCACTCCAATTACCAGAAAAAGAGCGGACTTAAAAAAGGCATGATTTACGATATGATATACTGAGCCAGCCATGGCCATTGCACCTTCGCGCCCCAGATAGGCCGCAACACCCAGGCCAAGAACAATATAGCCCATCTGGCTTATGCTCGAGTAGGCAAGCAGGCGTTTGCACTCTTTGGAGACCAGTGCGTTGACCATTCCCCCAAACATGGTAATCAAACCAATCCATATTACTGCATAACCGATTGAGCTAAGCGTAGATTCATTTGCCGTCAGTACTATGGCAGGGGCAAAAAGTACGTTCACGGTGCGCAAAATCCCATAGACGCCTGCTTTGATCATTGCTCCTGAAGATATCGCGCAGACAGGGCCGGGAGCTGGAGGATAGGCCTCAGGCATCCAGCTGTGCAGAAAGAAGATCCCGGCTTTGACGCCAAAACCGCTTATCAGCAAACCCACGATCAAGTACTTGACAGACGCGGGAATCGCCTCGCTCACTAGTCGCCCCATCGGCTCGATGTTGACACTTCCGGCATAATAGAAGATCATCAGAAAGCCCATGAGCAGGCACAAACCCCCAGCAATGCTTAAATAGAGGTAGAGTCTGCCTGCAGCCAAAGATTGCTGGTCGCGCCTATGAATAAAGAGCATGTAGGAAAAGAAGGCCAACGCCTCAAAAAAAATGTATAGGGACAAGAAATCCCTGGTTAACACAACTCCCAGATTGGCAGCGAGTGCTAGCAAAGAGAAGAAATAATATGATGTTTGAGCACGCTCATTTTTCATGTAAGGCAAGCTAAAAATCAATGCCACAGTCCAAACAATCACGGTTATGGCAGCGAAAATAAAGCTAACCGCATCCACCTTAAAACCCACGCCCGGCTGCAGAAGTATGGGCACGCTGAACTCAAGACCTGTATAGATTTGCTCTCCAATTTGGATACCTTGGATTGCCGGTTTGTACATGAGAGACACTGCAATCATGGTCAAAAGAGCAGTTCCTAGGGTTACCGCGTCCCTGATCCTCTCCTTCTGCCGCAAGAGGACAACGGCTAATCCACCCAGTAGGGGAATATGGACTGCGGCAATTGGAAGAATCGCCCATGCGCTAACGGAGAATGTAAGGATATCGCCGGTTGTCCGCAAATGAACTCCCTCCAATTTGGACAAAGCAAGAGAACCACTAATCATTAAAAGCGATTTCAAACCAATTAGCAACGCAGGAAGGGAGAAAGATGAATTGGATTACAGTTGGATTACAGTTAGCAAGCCCGTATGTTGAACCGAGCAGATTCAAGGGTTTTCTCGGTCCACGGTCAACGATCAACCCTGTCTTCAATGTTCCTGATGACGTCCGAGCACTCCGTAGAAGGTTGTCAAGGCTCCCGTTGCCAGAAGGAGCAGGAATTTTAGCATGCCGATCACGCCGGGCTCATGATACTTGGTTATGCTTGGGTAATAAGACAGCACGAAGAACAGAAAGACCAGGAAGGTGAGCGCATATGCCAGACGCAGGCCTTCATGGCGCGCTTTGCCCTTGGTTCTGACCCTCAACAGATAGCCAAGGCCTAAACCAAAAGCGGCAATAAGCACCAGCCATTGCACAAAATACATAAAAGGAGGTGGCCCGGCATGTTCTTCCTCCTCCTGCTCGGCCTTTGTTCCTCCTTCCGCCGCTCCTTCACTTCCGTGACTTCCTTTTGAACTCTCTTCGGTGTTCTCGGTTGCCAGGGCTGGTGCCTTTCCAATGCCACGCCAGGTCTGTGATCGACTCAATACGCCACTTTGAACAGGAACAACAGAAACAATCAGAGTGGCCAAAACAACCATAGCTGATAATAATACGATCTTGCGGATGGCAACATGCACCTCCCTTTATTTGAAAAGCATGGATTGTGCAATCTGAACCAAAGAAAAAGGCAAGAACCTGAGAGCTGAGCATATGCCCAACACGACAACGTTTGTGGTGCCAATTATAATAGGCCAGATCATTGTGCGCGGTGCCTCTCCCCAAGTGATCTGAAATTTGCGCTCTGGCCTGTGCCCTGGATTGTCCGATACGGGTACCGGACTCGTCTCATTCATCAAGCCGTTCTCTTTCTGGCCGAAAAACGAAACATAGACAATTGGCAGAAAATATATCGCTCCCAAAAGCGAGCTCAGGAGTAGAACTGCAATGAACCAAGCTCGGTCTGCTTGGAGCGCGCCGATACATAAGAGCCATTTGCTGATGAAGCCTGCGAGAGGTGGCGTTCCGATCATACCGAGAGCAGCAATGGTAAAACAAATCATGGTTATGGGAAAAGCATATCCTATCCCGTGCATCTCACTGATGTTGCGGGTCTTTCCTTGCTTCAAGATCACGCCGGAGCACATAAATAAGGTGCCTTTCATGAACGCGTGGTTGGCGATATGCACCATTGCTCCCCAAGCCGCACTAGGAGCCAGAAGAACGGTGCCCAGAATGATGTATCCCATCTGACCAATGGTCGAGTACGCAAGCCTGCGCTTCAAGTTATCCTGATCGATGGCCAGCACTGAAGAGATAATGATTGTAAAACTGACAATCACCGCTATGATGATGCCAAATCCCAGCTTCCTGATCAGGCTTGCTCCAAAAATGTTATACACGACCCTCATGATCCCAAAACTGCCCGCCGCTACCAGAACGCCGGAGAGAATAGCACTCGCTGGTGCCGGAGCAGCAGGATGAGCATCCGGCACCCACCCATGGAGCGGCATGATGGCTGCTTTCACCCCGAAACCTGCTACAAAAGCAGCAAAAAGGAGAGTGAGAGAGCTCCTGCCGTGCGCTATTGAGAGTATGCCATTGTTCATTAGGGTCTGAGAACCGGCAAGAAAATAGGTGAATACAATGGCAAAAAGGATAAGGGTGCCCCCAATAAGAATGTAGATAATGTATTTCTTTCCTGCAGCAATGGCTTCGGGGGTCTCCTCATGAGCAATAATAATATATGAAGTGACCGATAGAAGCTCGTAGAATATCAAAAGCGTCAGCAGGTTTCCGGCAAAGGCCGTCCCCATCGTCCAGGTAAGACAGAGGATAAAAAAACCATAATACCGCGTCAGAGCATGCTCCCCACTCATATATCCTATCGAATAGATAGTTGCAAGAAGCCAAAGAAAAGCAGCCGTAGCACCGAATACCAGACCTAGTGCATCCACATAAAAGAACAGCCAGATCCGGGGCGTCATCTGCAGCACATGCAGCACAAATACCTTGTCCTGGAGAGCGTGTGGAATTAGGATTGCACAGACAAACGATGCAAAACCAGCCGCAAAGACCGCCAGTGGAATTCTGGACTTCTCATACCGATTGCCCAGCATCAGAATGAGCAAGGACGCAACCAGACAAACGCTGACAGCAAGCAAAGGCAAAACTGTCTTTACTATTATCATGGTATCCCCTCCCTACCGCCAGCATATCTTTGCGGTCGTTCAGGGTCGCCAAACCCTGACCAAGTGCCCCAAATTACCCATTGCTATTGTACCCTCTTTAGCACTACTAAAAAAGCAGGCGCACGAAAGTCCTAGCAAGTGAGAGCGGCAAACCCGGCACTTCGGCGAAAGTGCCCAAGGCTATCGCATAGATAGCACAAAAGATGCCAGGATATAGCATGGTCCAATGAGCTTCATTCATTTTTTTATCCCCGTCCAGCGGCTCTCTGAAATAGGCCGAATAGATAATGGGCAGCCAGTACCCAGCATTCAGTAATGAACTAGCAAGCAAGACAACTAAGAAGAAGAACGTGCCGGCCTGCAGTGAGCCAAGACCAAGATACCATTTGGTGATAAACCCAGCGATAAGAGGAACTCCAATAAAGCCCAAACCCGCAATAGTAAAGCAGGCCATGGTAATCGGCATCTTGTGGCCGATGCCTGCCATTTGACTGATCTGAGTCTTTCCCGTCTTCCTCTGAATCGAGCCAGCGACAAAAAACATGGTGATCTTTTGAAAAGCCTGGTTGGCAATGTGCACAATACTTCCAGTAACTGCTGCAGGTGTACCGATCGCAGCGCCCATTACAATATAAGAAAGCTGACTGACGGTGGAATAAGCGAGTCTTCGTTTAAGATTGTCCTGAAGAAGTGCGATTATGGATGCCGCTATTATCGTAAAAGAGGCCACGTAGGCCAAAACAATGCCTACGCCCAAATCTTTCACCAACGCAAGACCGAATACATTATAGATCACACGCGAGACGCCGAATACACCCGCTTTTACTACAGCGACAGCATGAAGCAGAGCACTAACCGGTGTAGGGGCAACCATGGCAGTTGGGAGCCACCCGTGAAGAGGCATAATTGCGGCTTTAACACCGAAACCGAACATAAATGCAGCAAATAATAGCATCAAGTTGCGACTATTCTGGGCAATGACTACTTCGGAGAATATCCCTGTCTTGCTCAGTGTCAAGGTTCCAGACAAATTGAATGTGTATGCGATGGAAAGCAGCAAGACTGTGCCACCTGTGAGAGTATATATTAGGTATTTGCGCCCGGCCTGCATTGCCTCGGGAGTCTCTTCATGAATTACCAGGGGATAAGTTGCAATAGTCAACAATTCGTAGAAGATAAAAAGAGTAAAAAGATTCCCTGCAAAGGCTAATCCAACTGTGGTTGAGACGCACAACGCAAAGAATCCGAAGAACCTCACCTTCGCATGCTCAGGCTCCATGTACCCGATCGCATAGATCGTGGTCACGATCCACAAGGTTGATGAGACCAACCCGAAAAACAGGCCAAACTGGTCAACTCTAAAGCTTATATTTATGCCCTCAATAAACGGAGCGAGGTTGGTAATAAAGATGGTGCCCCGCAAAGCGCCCGGTAGCATGGACAGAACAATTCCCAGTTTGAAAGCGGCTGCGCTCAGACTCCAGAACCTTCTCCATGCAGCTGATTTGCCAGTCAAGAAGACCAGAATTGCACAGATCATTGATATAGCAGGCGCCAAGAGCGGCCTCAGTGATGCAACTTCCATGTATCACGCCTCAGTCTCGTTAGAACGGTTTGCGGCCAGCCGCAAGCGGTTAATGCAAACCCTCAATTATAGCCCTCAATCTTTTGAGTTTTGCACCGTTATTTTGCACTTTGCATTCTAAAGCCGGGCTTTCCAGATCCACGTTGCCCAGCCCTGTCCTGCGCCTTCTCCGCTCACTTATCTCCATCATCTAATGACCGTCGACAGCAGGCTCTGCGCCGCAGGCCTGATGAACGCCAGCGGTATGTAGGCGCCAATACCGAACACTAAACAGGCTACCGCCAGTATTACTATGGGTATCAACATAGTCTTTGGTGCCTCGCCCATGTGTGCATACTCTTCTCGTGGCTCTCTAAAATACGCTGCATTCAGGATCCTAATATAATAGGCAAAGATGAACAGTGCCCCGAACAACAGAGCCACGGCAAAGAGAGGCCTACCCGCTTCCATTGCTCCCTCCGCAATCAACCACTTACAAATAAATCCATTGGTGGGAGGGATCCCGACAATTGATATTACGCCAATGCTCATGCAAGCCATGGTGACCGGCATCTTCTTGGCCACACCATGAAGATCGCTGAGTCTCCTGTGACCGGTTTGATAAATGATCGCACCAGCGCATAGAAACAGCAAAACCTTGATGATTGCGTGGTTGAAGATATGCACGATGCCTCCAGTGAGGGCAGTTTTCTGGACCAGGCATATGCCTAGAAAAATGTATCCTATGTTCGATACCGTAGAATATGCCAGCATCATCTTTATATCGTCCTGAAAGAGTGCAAAAAATGCACCCATTACAATGGTGACGACCGCCAGCCATGAAACAAAGGTCAAAACAGGCTTGACATCAATCAAGCCCCCGAAGTATCGAAAGATAAACATGGCCCTGAGCAGGCCGGTGACACCTATTTTCACGACCAGTCCCGAAAGCAGAGCACTCACGGGACTGGGCGCGATTGAGTGAGCATCAGGAAGCCAGACATGCAAGGGAAAGAGTGCAGCCTTGACGGAGAAGCCCATCACCAGCAAGGCAAAGGCTACGACAGCCGCTGGGACATGGTCGGTGGCCCGTGGCAGATAAGAGGCGACTTCATGCATGTTCAGAGAACCAGTAATCGAATAGATGAATGCAATCGCCATCAGGACAGATAGAGATGAAATAGCCCCCAGTACCAGGTATTTAAAGGCTGCGAGCTGAGCAATCCTCGCTTCCCCTATAGCCACCAACGCATAACTGCTCAGAGACAATATCTCCATCATGACAAACATGTTAAACAGATCTCCGGTTATAACAAAACCAAGCATGCCTCCCAAATTCAAAAGGAGAAGCGCATAATAGACAGGGATCTTCCTTTCATCTATTTCTTCTTCTATGTAAAACCTGGAAAATATGATTATCAAGAGGCCCAAGACGGCTATGAGTAGAGAAGATGCGCTGATGTGATCAAAAAAAATCTCAATCCCAAACCAGCGCTCCCAACTGCTGACCACATAAGAGATCGGTCCATCCTCATAGACTTGCCAGACTAGAACCGTTGCGATCATCATGCAGGAGGAGATGGCCAACACCGCCCAGTAGAAGCAGTATCGCCTCTTGTATTTGCCAATAATCGGCGCGATAGCCGCAGCAGCAATCGGTATCACAACTAAAAAGACTGGGAAATGATGAGAAATCGCCAATTCTAATCAGTCTCCATGGTTTTGAGTCTTTCCGCATCAAGGGTCCCGCACTGTTCATAGATCTTGATCATCAATGACAAGCCAAGTGATGTTGTACTGACCGCGATAACAATGCCCGTAAGGATTAATGCCTGGGGAATCGGGTTTACCAGAATCGCGCTTTTTTCAAGGCCTTCGGTCCAGATCGGTGCCTTGCCACCGCTGACCGATCCCAAGGAAACATAGAGAAGAAAACAGGCTGTCTCCATGATATTCAATCCCATGAACTTTTTGATGAGGTTGTTCTTAGCCACGACTGCATAAAGACCTATGGTGAAAAGGAGAACTGCGACTACGTAGTTAAAATTGGTGCCAATTTTTTCTACAAAATCCACAACTGAGGTCATGTTCTATCCTCTCTCTGCATCGCCATGAAGATCGATGTAAAAATGAATGCCCCTCCCACGCCGATGCCTATCTCTACAATCATCATCATGAATCGAGCAAGAGTGAGATTAACCGGATGGGAGAATTGAGGAAAAGTATATGTGAGGAAGTTGCGTCCAAGCAACAGACCGATCAAGCCAATGGCAACGAAGGTAATTGGTGCGATCCCTTCAAAACTGACACGTCGGGCGGTGGGGAACTTGTCCATCGCCTGGGAATAGCCAAAGACCAGTATAAAGACGATTCCGGCCGCCGCCGCAATGGTTCCGCCTTGGAAGCCCCCGCCCGGTCCGGTTTCTCCGAAGAGAATCACATAGAGAGAGAATAACGCAATAAATGGCAGAAGAATGCGTGCAATGGTATAGACGATTACGCTGTGCTTAACCGGTGATGACTCCATATCAGAATAGCTTAGCTTTTTTCTTTCCCGGTTGAGCACTGCCAAGACTCCCAGCAGGGCGGTAAAGATAACCGTTACCTCACCGGCCGTATCATAACCCCGATAATTGAGGATTATGCTGGTAACCACATTTTCTGCCCCCGTCTCTTCGGGAGCCTCATTAAGATATCGAGGAACGGCGGCTTTCCCTGGCGGGCCGATCATAGTAATATTATTCGGATTCCCCATCGAAGGCATATTTACTACGGCTACTAGGAGTACGGCGAAGCCGAGAAAGAGCGCCAGCAAAACCATCGCCTGCTTCATTCTTCCCTCCTGGTAGTCTTGCTGATTGTGACCACAAAAAGTACCGTGGTAATGCCTGCGCCAACTGCTGCTTCAGTTAGTGCAATATCCGGTGCGCTCAATTGCTGCCATACAATACACATGATCAGACTGTAAGCACTAAAGATTAGAGCGGCTGCCAGCAAGTCTCTGGTGCGAACAACAATCAGAGCCGTTGCTATCAGAAAGAACAGCAGTATCACATCCAAACGCCAAATCATTCCTGTTTAACCTCCTCCCATGGCCCGGTTGCTTTCTTTCTCCAAACAGATAGACCACGCCTATAGGCAGCCCGAGCAATTGCATGTCCCGCGGTAGGACTGGTTAGCAAGACCAAAAAGACCAGGGCCAAAGCTTTAAAAGCATCAAAAGAGAATTGCTCATACACGACTACCCCCAGAAGGATCGAGCCAGCTCCCAATGTGTCGCATTTAGTCGCAGCATGAGTCCGGGAATAGAAATCGGGTAATCTTAGAATACCCACTGTCCCAACAACAAAGAAGAAAATCCCCAGCAGAACCAGGATAATCGACATAGTATTGGCAATTACTGTGAGTACCTCACTCAAATCTCCCAGTCTCCTTTTATCTTGCCGGTCTCCATATACCTTGCCGCTGCAATAGTGACTATGAAATTCAACAGCCCGTATACGAGCGCAATGTCGAGATACATTGGTTGCTTGAAGATGTAAGCAATCAGCACTAAAACAACCAACGTCTTGGTACTTACGATGTTTATGGCGAGTATCCGATCAGGTACCGTGGGTCCCCTTGCCGCACGGTATAGACAGAGAAAGGCATTGATGATCAAAACCATGCCAATAATGAGAAAGAAATTTGTCATCCAGGCTCCTGTTCCACGGGTCCTGTGTATATCCTCATCGTCCGCTCTTGAAGATTCCAGTCAAAGATAGATTGGGCATGATGCTCAGCCAGACAATGGACAAAGAAGGTGTCATCCTGGATATCAATGGTAAGAGTCCCCGGCGTAAGTGTTATCGAGTTCGCCAAGGTAACTTGCGGCAAATCATCTGTCAGTGGAAATTTAAATTTAACCACTATTGGGCTAATGGGCAGTCTGGGATCCAACACTATCTCCGCCACATTCACATTTGCTTTTACTATCTGCAAAAGCAAGTAAGGAAAATAAAGACCAAGCCGAACGATCTGGCCGATCTCAAGATCGAGGCTTTCTATCTGTTCAGCGAGTAGAAGTTGGGATGCCAATGCCACCCCAATGGCGCAGAACAAGCCGATGATCAGATTCTTGGGCTCAAAGCTCTGAACAAGGATAATCCAGAATGTGAACAGGATCGCAGAAAGTGCTGCGGTCCGCTTTATCTTCATGGTAACCCCACTTCCGCCCAGCAACAATTCCAGAATTGTTCAAATCCAAGAACCAAACAAGCTTTATCAACACTGCGATGCATGATAGACCTTGGCCCCGACACCAACATATCTGCCCTGGTCTCTATTGGCACTGTGCTCTTGACTTTTCCATTTTGCATTGTGCGCTTGCATTTTGCACGGACCCAGCATCGTCTATTCTTCTGCATTCCGAAGTGCAGCGCAGTGTCTCGAGTACGAGCATACTCTGTTACGTCCAGCTTCTTTGGCTTTGAATAAGGCCTCGTCAGCAGTGACAATCAATTCGGTGTCCGAGGTTGCGTCTGCCGGAAACGATGACACCCCGCAGCTGACAGTTTTCCGGACCTGAGGATGTTCGATGTCCCCTTCAAAACTCGCGCTCTCAATCTCTTTCCTGATGCGCTCTGCTACGACCTCCGCATCAGAATCAACATTGGGCAAGATCACCGCAAATTCCTCGCCGCCATAGCGGCATACTACATCCGCTGTACGGACACATCTCTTTGTGATCTTTGCAATGTTGCCCAGAAGGAGATTGCCCTTCTGATTCCCGTATGTGTCATTGAAGTCTCGAAAACGATCGATATCAATCATGATGAGCGAAAGAGGATAGTCATAGCGGTCCGCCCTGCTAATCTCCTGATTCAGGCGGTCAACAAAATACCCGTAGTTATACAAGCCTGTCAACGGCTCATAGACCGAAGAGTGCTCCAATTCTTCCTGGCTCATTCGCCACCGCTGAGCGACTATACCGATAAAGATCCCGGTGCCAGACAAGAACAGTATGCCCAGGAAGAATTCCCAAAATCTATCGGAGCCCGCAGCGGAAGTCGAAAGAGCATCTAAATACCAGATCCACAGCGCTAGCGTTGCGAAGCTTACGAGACCCATGATCAAACCACCGGCCACGCCGTAGTAATAGGCTGCTATAAAAACGGGCAATGCATACAAAAGCCAAAACAGGCCGATCTCCCTGCTAAAATCGGTCAACAGAACAACAGCGCCAAAAGTTATGAACACGAACAATAAGCTCTTTAGCTCGAAACGAGTTTTCATAATTCTGACCTCTGCAACGCGCTGAGACCCCATCTACAGTACTTCGTGATTTCCATCACAAATCCTAGACTGCCAGACAACGCTCTACAATTTCCTGGTAGAGAAATACTGCTCGCGCAATCGCTTAGAAGTTTGACGAACCTTGGCCCAAGAGTGCCAAGCCGATGGTCATGCCATAAAAGGCGCATATACATAGACAGAACAACACAATGGCGACAACAGCCAAAATTATGCACATCTTTCCAAACTGTTTCTCTTCCGCTGTGTCCTTGGTATAGAAAATAATGCCGATGATAATCCCGGCAATAGGAATCAAAAAGGAAACAATATACAAGAGGATCTTCATGCCACCTTCTGGCACATTGCTTCCTCCGGCTGGAGGAGCTGGCGGAGGCGGTGGTTTCGGTGGTCCTTGCGATGGTGTGGTTGGTGTATCGGCCACTGCAATACCTCCTTTCCAAGTCTTTGTTGTTCTAAACTTCTATTACTTCTGATACTGCAGGATAAATCCTTCAAAAAAACCTGTTTTTCGTCTTTTTAGACGGTCAGTGAGATCAAGTACTGATGGATATATCCGGAAACAAAAAGCTCAAGCGCTGCAAGAGCAATCGAAAGTATGATAGGACCTACAAGCTGCACTACGTCGTCTGCTTTCTTATGCCAGACAGGAATGAGTGTAATCAGGATCAAGTTTACGATCGAGAAGGTGAATATGACGGATATGGTCACCACTATGGATAGGATCACTCCAACCAGCGGAAGGCTTACGACCTGAAATACTTGCAGAAGAATAAAAGTGAGAATTGCAGTAGAAAGGAGCGCAATTCGTTCCCAAGTTGCTGCTAAAAGCGGTTCGTAGGATGATTTCTTCCAGATTTGGTAATTGACGATCGGGAACAGAAAAAGAGGGAGCCCAAAACCTGTGAACAATCCAGTGATCAGCCGAATGGTATTGGTGGTTTCTCTCAGACTCAAGTATGAGCTAAGTCCATCTGCCACTAGGGATCCGAGTGCTATAAACACGATGATCAGGACTCCTGTTGAGGGCAGTTCGTTCGCTCTCTTTCCACGGTCAACTGCCCAAAGGAACATAAAAGACGCAAAAAAACCAAGGTACAGCCCTGTATCCCTGGCACAGACTGGCAGATAAACACCACCGATTGAAATTACTCTCGCAGGTATTTGATGACATACCGCAAATCCGATGCGCTGGAGAATGTAGTTGTATATCTGAGATCCCCCTCGACAGCAATGACGAAACTGTGTTTGTATCAAGGATCAAGTATCTGGTATCGGTTTTCGGTCAGACTGGTCGGGATGGCCGGATTTGAACCGGCGGCCTCCACGTCCCGAACGTGGCGCGCTGACCAAGCTGCGCTACATCCCGGAAAGTCTGTAGTCTGTTAGTTTGTTAGTAGTTTGCTAGTGCGTGGTCGATAGTGTATCTCTAACAAACACCAAATGAGCCAGCTTCCCATAACACATCTACCCACTAACACACTACCCACTAAATGAGTCCCATCTGTTTCACCTTTATCTTGAAGTCTTCACTGTTGGCGGCCGTATTCAGGGCATCATCAAGATTGATCTTTCCGTCCTGGTACAGTGTCAACAAACACTGCTCAAAACTCTGCATCCCGTAGTAGTCGCCCTGCTCAATAGCATCCTTGATCATGTATGTTTCTTTTTCATTCAGGATATACTCCCGAATAGTCCCGGTTGTAACCATTAGCTCAACTGCAGGGATCAGCCCCCCTCCTATGCACGATAACAACCTAAGGGAGATAATACCTTTAAGTGTGGCTGCCAGCATTATTCTGATCTGATTCTGCTGATGAGGAGGGAAGAAATCAATGATTCGATTTATGGTTTCCGTAGCGTCAATAGTATGCAGCGTACTCAAGACCAAATTGCCGATCTCAGCGGCATTCAATGCGGCTCTGACCGTGTCCAGATCTCTCATCTCACCAATTAGGATTACGTCGGGGTCTTGGCGAACAACGTTCCTCAAAGCATCAAAATAAGAATCAGTATCGGTCCCCACCTCTCTCTGGCTGATAATGCTTTCGTTGTCTTCATGTAAAAACTCTATGGGATCTTCAATGGTTACTACATGGGCTCTTCTGGTCCTATTAATGTGGTCGATAATCGCAGCCAGTGTCGTACTCTTGCCGCTGCCGGCTGTCCCTGTCACCAAAACTAGACCTCTTGGTTCATCTGCAAGCTTCAAAATTGTCTCGGGCAAATTCAGCCCCCTGACATCAAGATTCTCTGACTTTATATGTCTAAAAGCCATCGAGACCCATCCCTTTTCCCGATAGACATTGACTCTAAAGCGGGTCTGGTCCTGCAAGGTATACGCAAAATCCACCACTCTTAGTTGCTCAAACGCGTCTCGTTGCGCCTCATTCATTATGCTGTGAGCTAGTCTTTCCACCTCTTCCGGTGTGGGAGCATCCAAATCAAAATCAACCAATTCTCCATTCACTCTGACGCAGGGCGGACTTCCCACCTTGACATGCAAATCCGAAGCTTGATTTTCCAAAACTGTCTTCAAGAGCCCGTTAATCTCCATCCTCATCGCCTCCACGCAGTTCAAAATGATCTATACCGTCCTGGACAATACTCTACCTCACTGGTCTTGGGAATCAAGTTGAGAATCAAGCTAATATTATACTATACCCCGCTTCTATAATTCCCAATATGAGCTGAGATTTTCTGAAATCTGATCAAACAACCGGTCAGTTTGTGAAACTTGCTCTCTGGTTGAGGGCCTTGCAGGCGCTTCAAAAGGATCTGCCAAATCCGCCTCGATGTTTGCCATCCGAGAGAGTGTCGCCAATACCGAATGGGAAAGAGCAGTCAGATCATACCCACCCTCAAGAGAGGCAATCACCATACATCCTATTGACGAGGCCAGAGACACAATCTCCTCTGACATCCTGGCATATCCCTGAGTTGTCAGGTTTAGCGACGCCAACGGATCAGCAAAATGGCCATCATAACCAGCTGCCAACATGATAAACTGAGGCTTGAATTGGGTGGCTACTGGAGCGATGATCCGGCCAAAAGCCTGGTTAAAAACGGCATCTCCTGAGCCAGCAGGTAAAGGGATGTTTATTGTATAGCCTTCTCCCTCTTCGATGCCTATTTCATCCAAATGGCCAGTTCCAGGGTAGTGAGGCGATTGATGAAGGGAAATATACAACACATCTGAGCGAGCATAGAATATATCCTGCAGGCCGTTTCCATGATGAGCATCCCAATCAACAATCAGGATGTTGCCCACACCGTATTTGCTCTTTGCATATTCCACCCCAATGGCCAGGTTATTAAAGAGACAGAATCCCATTCCTGTGTCGGCCGTCGCATGGTGTCCAGGCGGGCGAACAAGACAAAAAGCATTCGTCAGACCGGCATCCGCAAATCGGTCGATTGCGGCAACAACTGCTCCCGCAGCTAGTCTGGCGGCTCGATAAGAGTCCCTGGAGATATAGGTATCAGCATCGATGTAACCACCGCCGGCTTTGGCCGTCTCTTTCACCGCCTCGATATAATGCTCATGATGGATGCGCGCGATGGTCTCTTCGGACGCTTCTTTAGGCATCGTCAAATGCAGCCGCGGCATCATCTTATTCTCATCCAGCAGTTTCAGGGTAGCAGTGAGACGCTCAGGCCGCTCCGGATGTCCGGCTGGATTATTATGTTCCAAGCACAAGGGATGATAGACCAGAGCCGTTGAGCTGTGTTCGGCGCTCATTGCATACTCCCTCATGTAGAGATAGATGAGAACGATAAGAACGGTCAAATGACGCAGGAACTACGCAAAGAGCAAGCAGCCTTTGAGAGCCACACGCGTCTTGGACCACGGTGACGTTGTGAGCCGGTCAGCACGTGAGGGATCCAAGGCCGAGCCGCATTGTTCCATCGATGCATCATTCTTTCATTAACTCACTCCCCCACTCTGCTATTGCGTTTGACATCTTACCATGGTTACTGTGCTTTGCAAATAATCCAAGACTCTTTAAGGCCTTGTCACCAAGACCACTGGTGCGAAACACAAAAACAACCTATAATCATGTCGCTAAAACAACCCAGATGTGAGATGGTGAAGCCAATGGCTGCATACCACAGCGTGATTCAAGTTAGAACCAGGAATCCTATTGGAGTCAGCGATCTTACTGGCCAGGTCCAGAGCGCAGTGAGCAAGAGCGGAGTTCAAGAAGGGTTGGCCTTGGTCTATTGCCCACACACAACGGCCGCGATACTCGTCAATGAAAATGAGCCCAGGTTGTTGAGGGACTTTGAGCAGATGGTCGGCGACTTAATACCGTGGAGCAAAAGATACGCGCACAACCAGATCGATGGAAACGCGGCTGCACATCTCGTAGGAAGCGTACTCGGAAACAGCATGACCTTGCCGGTCACCGCGGGATCCCTGGACCTGGGAACCTGGCAAAGCATCATCTTTCTTGAAATGGATGGACCCCGAACCAGGCAGGTGAAGATCAAGGTAATCGGCGAACAAACTTCCATCGGGCAAACGTAGAACGGGTTTGGATTTGAGAAGCTGATTGAAACCGAGCTCGAAGGATTCTAGAAGTCTGTGAGCAAGAAGAAGAGGCCAAGGATTATGGTCTTACCGCTCCCACGTATCCGCTGCCTCTGGCGCTCAAACTGCTGATTTTGACGACATCGCCAGTGCGAGGGGCGTGGATGTAGCTGTCCCCGCCCACATACATGCCTACATGGGAGATACCGCCTCCCCGAGAGAAGAACACCAAATCTCCCGGCGCGAGCTTGTCGCGACTTATATGAGTTCCGCAACCATACTGCGCCGCTGCTGAATGTGGAAGCGAAATACCAATCCGCGCATAGCAATACATCACCAGCCCAGAACAGTCAAATGAATCGGGCCCAGCCCCACCCCATCGATAGGGCTTGCCCAGCTGCGCCATTGCTATACCTACCACGCCGCTCTTTGGAGCTGGAGCCCTGTCGCTGCCGCGTGAAACCTGCGGAGCCGCTCTGCGATTTGACTGAACTTGTCTTTGTCCCTCTTGAACCTGGGCTCTGAGCCGTTCTGCCTCAGCTCGCTCGGCTCTTTCGATCTCTGCTATTTGGTCTTCTACGCCAACTAAGGCATTTCTTCTTTCATTCAGCTTGCTATCAATTTCCGATTTGCGAGACGCAAGCTTAGCGCAAATTAGCTGCTGCTCCTGCTCTTGCTGAACCAGCTGTTTCTTTCTCTCTTCAATTTCTCTCTTAAGCTGCCTAATATGCTTGACAATGTGGGCATCTTCGGTCGCCACATCGTGCAAACGGCTCACCGTACAGAGAAACTGCTCGAAGGTCCTGGTGGAAAGAACGGTCTCGATGAAGGGAACATCCCCGTGCTTGTAAATGTTGCAAACTCGCCCATTCAAGATTTGAGTCTGCCGCTCCACATCTTGTTGGGCTTTTTCGATCTTCTGCGATGTGGCGTTGGCCTCCGCCTTGATGAGGTTCAGCTTAAGATTCGCCTGGTTGTATTGCTCAACAGCCTGGTCGAGCTCATGGTCGATCTGCTCGATTTGATCTTTTAGGCTTTTTGCTTCAGCTTGCTTCCGATGCTTCCGACTTGGCTGGGCTAGAAGTGATGCGGGAGACAGAAGCAGCAAGCTTCCTATGAGCACCAGAACTAGCAACTTTTGGGCAAAACCAGTACGATCGTTTAACGCCATAAACGCCTCATTTGCTTGATCAGCGCCGGAAGTGATGCAGTCAGACAAATTGCAGAGAGTATATCAAAAAGAGATGGCAAAGTAAAATCTAACATCATGAAGTGCGCAGATAGCTGTTCACTCCATCAAAAAAAGCGGCTGCTATGTTTTGGAGAACATCCTCTTGCTTGAGCAGAGATTCTTCCCGTGCATTAGTGATGAAAAGCGGCTCCAAGATCACAGCAGTCATTCGAGTCTCGCGCAGAATACCGAAGTTCTTGCCGTGAATCCTTACATCCTTGTGACCAAGTGTCTCGACAACCTTGCCGTGAATTGACTCAGCCAGTCTTTTGCCCTTCCGAGAATAGTAGTCTGAAGTCGCAAAATAGTAGCTGCTGGTCCCCTCCGCTTTCTCATTCGAAGAACTGTTTAAATGGATACTTAAGAACGCATCGGCGTCAAGCTTGTTGGCAAAGGTCACTCGATCCCTTGGACTCACAAATTCCCCTGGCTCCCGCGTATAATACACTTCGGTGCCCAGCAGCTTCAATAGATTTCCAAAGCGCAAGCCCAGGTCTTCACACACTTCGCTCTCTTTTAGACCCGTTGGACCTATGCCTCCGGCCTCCGGTGGATAACCATGACCAAAATCAATCACGATCTTCTGGTTTTGAAACACAGATATGAAGGATGTATCCGCTTCTTCCCTGAGGGGAAAGTTCAGATAAGTATTGGCCTCCAAAACCGGGCCAAGATTTCTAAATGCCTGCAAGGTTGTGGCACCGACAATCCCATCAGGAGGCAGACCTGAACTCAGCTGAAACTCCTCCACCGCCTTCTTTGTGTTGGGGCCAAAAATCCCATCTACGGCTCCCACCGTTATGCCCAGGGTATTCAGCCACTTTTGCATTTGACGAACATCATCCCCGCGGAAGAACGGCTCTTTTAAATAAATGTCCCTTTCTCCCACCTGGCGTGTCGCCTCGACCAACTCCTGCCATGTATCTTCTCCCACGATCCCGTCGACCAACAGTCCTCGCTTTTGCTGAAACATCTTAACTGCTTTTTCGGTCAAATTAGCAAATACACCGTCAGGACCAGGAGGGCCGAGATCGTAGCCAAGTCTTGAAAGCCGCCGCTGAACATCAACTACATCATTTCCACAACAACCCCTTTTTATCAATCTCATGGCTCTAGCTCCCAATTAGCTGCCAAAAACATCTGTTTAGTATAGCACAGGATTTGCGTCGAATCTCGAGGGCATTCGCCTTGGCAGTTATTGCCAACGCTCTGTCAACAAAGGTCTTGGATTGGCAAATCTAAAATCTAAAGCCTTGTTCTGCGTCGAACGAAGCATCTGTGAGAAATCAAATCCAGAACGCCGTCCTGAGCGAAGCATCTAATGGCCAAACATACCTTGAAGGTTTTGGACGTGACATTGATTTGACATTGGGTGCCTGCCGGCATGTACTGGTTTTGATATGTGGATTTTGGATCCAGGAGGATTGTGGCCTGCACTAGGTTTTGTTCGAGGTTGATTGAGACTGAGTCTTTACTTTCTCAATGCGCGGAGTGCAATACAGCGCTTTGCCACTGTTTTCGACAATGCATGCTTTGTTGCGTCCGGACTCTTTAGCCTTATACAGAACCCCATCTACCTTGTCAACAAGTAGAGCGGCGGTGGTTGCATCCGTTGGATAGGCGGCAATACCCAGACTTATGGTGAGCTTCATATGATTTGCAGATTCAATCCATGCGAGATTGCTTTTTTCAATCCTTATTCTCATTCGATCAGCAAGTTCCAGAGCTTTTTCTTTGGTTGTCTCGGGCAGAATGACTACAAATTCGTCTCCGCCATAGCGCGCCACAAGATCAGACTTCCTTGTATATTTGGTCAGTAGATTAGCCATCATCTTGAGAACCTCGTCGCCTTTCTTGTGACCAAATCGGTCATTATAGTTCTTGAAATAATCAATGTCCATCATGATAACCGAAAGGGAGTGGCCGTAGCGCTCCGCTCTTTTCACTTCTTTGCTGAGCTCCTCCTGGAAGAACCTGTGATTATACACTTCCGTCAATCCGTCGGTGATAGCAAGCCACCTTACTTTTTCATGCATCTGAGCATTGTTTATTGCCACTGCGGCCTGGTTTGCCAGAATTGAAACAAGCCTAATCTCGCTTGGGCTGTACGTGCGCGGTTCAAAATTATCGACATAGAGGATTCCGATTATCCGCTCATCAAAAATTAGCGGAATTGCAATGAGTGATCGTATCCCCTCCCGCAAAGCCAGTGGATTATTGAAAACACTTTCCTTTTCCGTGTCACCTATTATCAACGGTTCAACCTGACTTATTATCTTAGCGGTCATTCCCTCCGGCCTGGTCTTCCAACAATGAGTTTTCAAGAAGTCCGCGCTGAATCCTTTCGCCGTTTCAATTACCAGCTCCCCTGTGTCCTCTCTGAATAGAGCAATGCTGCCGGCTTCCGCTGCGGTCACTTCCATTGCGCTTTCCAAGACTATGTTAAGCGTCTTACCCAGGCTGAGGCTGGAACTTACTGTCTTTCCGATCTCAAACAAAGTGGTCAACTCTCTGAAGGCTTGACGCTCTTCAACTGATATTTGAAAGAAATGGCCAATTAGGTAGTTTGTAAGATATAGCGTGCTTGTCAGCAATAAAATAACCACTCCGATTATCAAAGGATGATGAGACAAATCTATCCGCAGCAAAGCTGCCAGGCCGAGGCTGGGAATTAGACGATTGTATTGCAGGATACCGATGATGCTCGTGATGAGGAGGGCCAAACCCGCATAAGAATATCCTTTACGCGGAGAAAGAAGAATACACGCTGTAAGCATATGAAATGCAAAAAAGAAGATGATTGGGCTGAGCATACCTCCCGAATAGTACACCGTAGCGGCAATGAGCATGTAGTCTGCTATGATCTGCACATTCAAGAAGCTCTGCACTTCCGGACTGTCAATGACGATGCCTTTGTCGCGGCCAAATCTTCGTATGTACAGCACCGTCCCCGAGTTAAATACGGCCATTATAGCCGCAATAACTAAAAAGGGCGATATTCTGATGGGAATACATTGGAAACCGTACAAGAGCGAAGGAACCAAGACCACCAGAATATTGACAGTCCACCGCGCCCGGCTAAGCCACAGCAGTCTTTGCAGGGTCCTCTCGTGTTTTTCCGTGACCATCTGATTCTCCTGTGAACAGGATTACAAACTAGTTATCGACAACAGATAGGATTGCTTGAGGAAGATTTTCAGCCTGCGGCCGCAAAAGGCACGGTAGGGAAGCCATGTATTTCAAACGAAAAATGCAGCATGAAAAGCGAAAAACGACAAACCAAACTAGAAAGGGTTCGAGAATTCATCTTCGTATGTCGTTTTTACTTTTTTGTTCTTTTTTTTCACTTCATGCGGCATCGCAACCCATGTGTAGACGTGGTTTTGCGGTGCATGGTGAACCGGTTTCTACTCTTTGCGGCCCTGTTCCTTTGGAGACAACATCAGATAGGCTGTGCCCAAAGAGGTGGCAGCGAAAACCAGGAGTATGAGGATAGCATAGAATTTCATTGAAGAAGAACTCGATCTGCCGATAGGATTGGAGGGGTGAAAAATCCGTCCGACTCTGCTGGTCAGGATGAAGACGGTTAGGAAAAGTGCCAAATTGAGCAAGGCGATAATCTTTGGCCGTTCGACCCAAATGGTGACCAGGAACACAATGGAGATTACAACAAGGATCCTGATGGCAAGCTGAAACCGTGGTTCCATCCAACCGACACCACCCCAGGCTAGATAGGTTAGGATAATGCTCGACATGAAATAAACGACCCAGAATAGAAAAGCCGTCTTTTGAAAAGCGATAAGCCACCGGTATGTGAGCGGGCTGGCTTTTATCAAGTATAGGGCGCCCAGAATCCCGGCGATCATGAATGAAAAGAAGGCTGTGTATACAACGGCACCATGAAAATAGATCAACTTGACAAGATTACCCAGAGTCTGCTCGGAGGGAGAGCGCCAAATCAACAAAACTGCGATGAAGAATAACACACCTGTTAGAATCAAAACCTTGGTTTTATTGGACACAGAAGTCATATTGATTAATCCCAAAACACGAGGACAGGCTGCCCATTATAGATTCATAGCCTCATCGACTTTTCTTTTGTTAATTATGAAATGCCTGGACTGATCCAAATCCACTACCTTGCTCTTGCGAAGCTTCTTCAGCACCCTGGTTACCGTCTCCCGCGTCACGCCGGTCAATTCAGCCAGCTCTTCGTGAGTCAGTTTAGTACCTAAGACAATCTGATCATTTGTTTCCGTACCAATTTTTTTTCCAAAACGCATCAATTCGCCAATCAACCGCGATGTGGCATCTGAAAGCGCCAAATCTCGTATTCTGCTATCAGCTTCATTTAGCTTCCTACTTATTTCGCCTATCAGATTGAGTGCCAACTCCGGCATTGCCTTCAGAGTATCCATAAAATCAGATTTCCTGAATATGCACAGAACAACTCTAGAACGGGCCATCGCAAAATCATTCAAATTGGTTTCCCCGTCGTAGTAGAATGAGGAGTTGCCAAAGATGTTTCCGGGCACAAGAATATCTATGATTACCTTCTTGCCCTCAGGAGACAACTGATATATTTCCACTTCCCCTTCTCTGATGACAAATATTTGCTCTTCCTTATTGTATGGACCAAAGATCAATTCGCTTTTGGCGTATTCTTTATGGGAAGTGATCTTAGCAAGCTTGGCAATCAGTGGGCGAGGCAATTCCCGAAAAATGTTGATTTTGCTTAGACACCAGACTGCCTGGGTCTCTTTGTCCATATTAATCCCCTATATTCGGTTCATTCATTATAACAGAAGAAAGACACAACTCGACAAGCTCACATAAGTTGCATTATAAGAGCTAGAGATTTCTGCGCGGCGGTCAACTATTGAGGCCTCATCGGAAAGACATAAACGACCATACTCATATTGCATAATTTGCGTAGCTGACCTTGGTAGAGAGCTCCCTGATCAGACTGGAAAACATCAAGGAGCTCACCCAAAAACTCTATCAGCACACTGCTTTATGCTGTTGCTATTATTCCCCTATTCCCCTATCGCTACACTAATTACGGAGCAGTTTGCGCAGGAGGTGAGCTCTGCCCCGGAGCAGGCTGCCCAAATCCCGACTGTTGTTGGACGTCTGTCTGAACATCCTGCAATACGTTCTCAAATGTGTTTCTTAGCTCATACTCCAGAAAAGGCAGCTCGCTGCTAGCCCGAGAGAAGGCACGCCCACTATGTTGAAAGACTTTAAAAGCTTCGCTATCTGTCCGTCCGCTCGTAGTTTCTTGCTTCTTGCCAATATTCTTCGCAGTAGTGCGCCTCGATTCGATCAGCAGATCCAGGAACTCTATCAAATCAGAATGGCCGCTATACAGATCATCAGGAGCAGCCACGTCCTTCACCTTGTCCCTTATTTCTTCCAAAGTGTCAATTTGCTTCTCGATCAGATCCTTTTTCTTTTCGGTCCTTTTCTTGGCATCTTTTTCAGCTTCGGCTTTGACTAGATCATCATGACTTTTCTCAAGGTCGGTTTTCGCATCCTTCAAGATCGAAACCAGCTGATCTTCATAGGCCTTCTTAGATCTGGCGCACCCTCCTAGCACCAGCGCCAGGACCAGCAAAACCGCCGTCGCCAGAAAAAAGTATCCACCGGCTTTCCTTGCAATTTCAGGTTGTTTCAACAACGTCACCTCTTGTCTAATATGGTTTATATTTGTCCATCCCTTTTCTGATATTACCAGAAAAGCATTCTTTATCAAACACCCTTCTTCCAGCTGAGTTCCCTTCTCACTTGCGCAACGGGGCCGCTTGACCTGGCGACACAATGGTAGTCTCGGTCAAATCCCCGACGAGCTCGCTGAATGCCTTCGGATCCTGCCTGATGCTGTCAAATGTATTGTAGTGGCAGGGTATGACGTTGCGCGGTCTCATCAGCTCAACAGCCCAGGATGCTTCTGTTGGGCCCATAGTGTACGTCGAGCCGATAGGAAGCAGTGCCCAGTCAAGTGGATTCCCCCGAGCTATATACTCCATATCAGAAAAAAAGGCCGTATCGCCTGAGTAGTATATCGCCAGCTCACCTGCGAGCAGGACAAATCCACATGGTGCGACTGAAGACACATGGACGGCGGGAGTATATACAATCTGGATACCTCCAATCGCTAACCGGCCGCCGAGATTGCCCGCGACCACTTCAATCCCTCGCCCCTCCGCTTTCTTGGCAAGTTCGGTTGTGCAGATCAGCACAGCACCATGCCTTTGGCAGATTTCAAGACCATCGATGAGCCCATGATCCCGATGATCATGCGTAATCAGTACGTAATCCGCGCGCGTAATATCACCGAGCCCATTCAGCGGCGTGCTCGGATTGTCCTGGATCCAGGGATCAAGCAAGAAAACCTCTTCCTGGATTTCCAGCATGAATGCGGCGTGGCCCAGCCAGGTTATTCTATCCATTGCTCCTCCTCAACAAGCACTCTTCACACACTGTATATCAGTGTACATAACACTGTATATAATATACTGCAATCTGATCCCGGCTGCGCACCAATTCTATTTTTTGAGAGTTCTTTCTTCACTGTATCTTCACTATACTCATGTACTAATTGTCCTTGATAATATTCCTGCCATGCGCCTTCCTCTTAGCCCTGTCACGATAGAAAGAATATATGTTGATTACGCCACTGCCGCGGGGACTTTTGGAAGGTGTCCCTTCTCCCAAGGCTTTTTTTTGGGTAAAATTGTGCCAGGTTCGCAGAACCTGGATCATTAGACTGAGCTCGGTAAACACACTGACAGCAATCGTAAGAGAGGTGGCAATGCGAACCACTGTTGTCATACCTTCCTATTGGGGCAGAAGCTGGAAAGAACCTATCAACTGCAATGACGACCTTTATGACCATCCCACACCCATTGATGAGGAAGGTACGCTCAGGCGCGCTCTGCAGAGCTTTATGCATCTGGAGGAACAAGACTTTGCAATAGTGGTCATAGGAGTTGCTGCCTGCAAAGAACTTCAGAATCAATGCCAAGAAAAACTAGGAACCATTATTGAAAGTTCCGGCCTATCAGTCCCAGTCCATCTATTCTCTTATTCACAGGCCGATATGCTCAAGGAGAAGTTGAGATTGCAGGGCTACGAAGAACTGACGCCGCTGGTTTCTCTTCAAGGATACTCCAATGCAAGGAATGCGTGCCTTATTTCTGCAATTCTAATGAACTCGGAGATCGCAATTTTTTTTGACGACGATGAAATCATAAGCGATCCTATGTACATTGCCAGGGCACGTGATCTTATGGGAATGAAGTTTGAAAACAACACATTAATCGCCAAAGCCGGTTACTATATTAGGCCTGAAGGCAATACCTACAAAATCCCGCCTCAGGAAGATTGGGTCTGGGCAGAATGGGGTGGGGCTCAGGCAATGAACAAAGCATTTGAAATAATCGAGAAACCTCCGCGCTTCAAGCTGACTCCGTTCGCATTCGGCGGCAACATGGTGGTCCACCAAAGCCTTTTTTCCAAAGTCTCCTTTGATCCAAATGTCAGGAGAGGCGAAGACATCGACTATTTGACCAACGCCAAAATGTTCGGCCACAACTTCTTTCTCGACAACGAGTTGCACATAAAGCACATGCCGCCGAAGAGCCGAACACCTGCCTGGCAAGGATTTAGGGAAAATATTTACCGGTTTGTTTACTCAAGAGCAAAACTCAAGGCTCAGCGACCGGCAGAAGGTATGTATAAGGTCACAGCCGAGGACCTAGATCCATATCCCGGAATATTTCTCAAAGATGATCTGCTGGACAAGATCTACAAGACATCTGTACTGCTAGCTCTGGATTATCTTTCCAAAAACGATCAAGAAGGATTCAGGGAGGCGCTCGACAACATTGCTATCGCCAAGTATAGAGCCGTTCCTGAATTTGATCCGTTTGAATTGTATCTTAGTTTCAATCAAAAATGGCAGCGACTGGTCTCGCTGCTATCAGGAGATAGTCAATTTCGGGTATTGGAAGAGCTAGGTACAGGGGCGTAAGGG
>CAYFXD010000089.1:0-2965 GCA_964347095.1 uncultured Actinomycetota bacterium
CGAGCAAAGGCACGTTTTGAGCAGATGAAAGCGGAGAAGGCATCAAAACTCAGAGATGTGATCAACGAGTCTGGACTTGCTACAAAGGATGAACTTGATGAGGTAAAAAAGATGCTAGCTGAGTTGAGCGCGAAATTTGACAAGTTAGCCAAGGAATAGCGGATTTATGATGGAAAGATGATAGCAAAATCAGATCAGCTGGTATTGTATAAAGGCATTGCCATTTTGCTTCTACTTACAGTGCTGGTTATTATCGGTGCTCAAACAGGTTGCGAAAAAGAGGCTAAGAATAATAAGACAGCAGTTAAGAGAAACAATAGAGCCGGATCGACTAAAAGGCAGGCAAGTGATTGGTATAAGGAGCCGGGCAAGATCAGGCCCGATGTGACCTCGACGTCCAGCTTAGTTCTACCAAATAAGATTATCCGGACCTACTTCGTAGACAACGGATTCATATCATTTATCGAGAGCGAAGATGGAACTAGCTTTGGAGAAGCAATAAGAACGAATATCGGCACCGGTGACCCGAGTGGCGGTCAGGAGATCCCGGCTGATCCAGTTGTAGTGGTGCTCAGGAGTGGCCGGTTCATGATGCTGTACAATACGCGAGTATCGGAAAAGCAGTTTTCGCACAAACCGCAATACACCAAATTGCATCTTGCCTATTCAGAAGATGGGATCAGCTTCGATTTCCACGGGATTGTGGGTGACTTGGATACAAATCAGTTCGCGGTAGTTAATCAGATTGATGCAGTGGTCTCAAAGGAAGGGAGCATAAGGATATATGGGGCGGATAATGGTGTTAGTACGGCTATGAGCAAGGACGGAGGAAAGACCTGGATCACAGATGGAGTAGGCCTGATCGGAGAGGGGGCGCGTGAACCTGATGTTCATTCTGATCGAAGTGGCAAGCATATAATGTACTATTCGGCGAGCGAAGAACGATCTAGTGAAATAGGAACCTATATTGGGAAAGCAGAGTCCACCAGCGGCTTAGACTGGAAGCAGACCAAGACCGATCAGCTTGCGCCGGAAAAGAAAGCACAGGCTATATTCAATCCTGATCATGTGGTCTTGAATGCTCAAACGGAGATCCTGTTCTACAGCGAAGGGACATTTAGGAATAGTCAATTGATTCGGGTTGATTGGCGAAGAGCTACAAGAGCAAGTCAGTAAGGCCGCTCTTGATAAAAATGATCATTGTATGGGAGGTCGCGTTAGCATCATACGCCGACAGCCTCTGGTTATCGATCTTTCCTTTCTTCACTGAGCCTTCGGGCTACAGTTTTAGCGCGATCTTCGAATCGCAGGAAATCTTGGATGGACTGGTCGGCGCTTGGTGGTTCCTTGGTCTATTTGTAGTTTTTGGTCTCTTCAACTCAGTCCTGGGAGAGGAGTTTCTGTTTCGAGGCGTGTTGCTGCCCAAGATGGAGGGTGTATTTGGCAGGTGGGACTGGGTGGCTAACGGGATCCTCTTCGAACTGAAGCACGTCTACCAGCGATGGACTTGGGGACCGGCATATTTTATGGCGTTGCCTTTGCCCTGCTGGGTGGACCCGTTGGCAGTGTGTGGCTGTCGGGGCTGCTGCATTGGACGGGCAGTTGGCTCCTTGGCTTGATCGGGGGCATCCCGCTTATCTTCGGGGGCGGATAGATCTACGCTCGCGGCTCTCGGGCACACAGTGTGGACGATAGCCTAGTCGATTCAGTACACACCTGGATCCATTGGTGTAACTGCTAGAAGCGCAGAAGAATTGTTTTGCAAGGGATAGGATGGAAGATGACCAGTGATAGCCAGCTGATCAGTGGACACTTGAAAGGCGATAAACGAGCGTTTGAAATGCTGGTTACCAAATACCAGCAACGTATTTACAACTTCTCCCTTCGCATGGTGCAAAATCCTGATGATGCTGCTGACCTAACTCAGGAGATATTCATTTTAGTTTTCAGGAAGTTGCACACTTTTAGGGGTGATTCCAAGTTTTCTACTTGGTTGTATAGTATTGCCTGCAATACGTGCCGAGATTTTTTACGCCGCAGAAAGCCGATGATACCCATCTCAGATTCAATGTATCAAAAAGGCAATCATGTTGGGAAAGCAAGTCCGGATTTCAATCAGAATGATCCCGCCGAGCGACTTGAGAAGAAAGAATTAGCGCAGGTCATTCTTGAGGGCATCGTTCAACTCCCCACAGATTACAGAATGGTCCTGCTACTCCACGATCTACATGGATTTCGGTATCGAGAGATAGCAGATCTGTTGAACATTTCAATTGGGACTGTGAAATCAAGATTGAGCAGAGCGCGATTTAAGCTTAGCAGAAGACTGGTTGACCTGAGAGGAACAAATGAAGCAATAGAGCCATCTTATATAAGAAATATCAAAGAAACGAGAGCCTAGGAAATGGTGAGCCGTGATGAAATGCCAGCAACTAATATCCTTGCTCTCCTCATATATTGATGAAGAAATCAACATGGAGGAGAAAGAGAAGATTGAAGTGCATATCAAGGAATGTGAAAAGTGCGAAAAAGCACTTTCGGATCTCAAGGGGACAATTGACCGCATCACTGAGATCGAGGCCGTACCTATCCCTGACGATGTGGTCGAGCGAATTAGGGAAGAACTACAGCGGGAGGCAGCTGCACTGCAGAAGGCGTCGCAGTCCGGAGAGTCAATCTTCTCCCGCAAGCCCTGGAGGTATATTTTGGCCTTTTCTGGATTATTGGCGCTGGCAATTGCCATAATCATTCCAATTAGGGCATATCAGTATTTTCAAACCAACACTGAAGATGTGCGGACCTGGTCAGATTTTCAAAGTCAGGAATCGGCGAAAGATCACACAAGCCCGAAAAAAGGTAAAGAAATGGGCGAAGCAGCCTCGCCTTTTAATGGTGTGCATGCTGGAAATAAAGTCAGGTTGAGCACGGCTAATTATAATAGCAAAGGTGTAGATACGCTGCGCGA
>CAYFXD010000090.1:0-3344 GCA_964347095.1 uncultured Actinomycetota bacterium
TCTTTTAACAGATCTTTCAGTTCGGCCTTGAGGTCACTTTTCGTCAGCGGATCCAGCGAGCCAAAAGGCTCGTCCAGTAAGACTACTTCCGGCCCAATGGCCAAAGAACGGGCAAAAGCAACTCGTTGCGCTTCGCCGCCGGATAGATCGGAAGCTCGGCGCTGGGCAAATCCTTCCAGTTTCACCTTTCTCAGCATATCCTGAACGATCTCCCCTATTCTGCCCTTAGGATAGCGTCTTAGCTTCAATCCGTACGCCACGTTATCAAAAACTGATGCCCTAAACAGAAGCGGTTCCTGAAATACCATGGCCATCCTACGTCTCAACTGCAAAATATCAGAGGTGCGATCTACTTGATGACCGTCAAAGAATATATGTCCTTCCAGCGGAAACTCCAGGAAGTTTAACAACTTGAGAAGAGTGCTCTTTCCAGCACCACTTGACCCCACAATGCAGAAGATCTCGCCTTGCCTGACCTCCATCCGCGAAATATCCAGAACCTCATGATCGTTATATCCGTGTTTAAGATCTCTTAATTTAAAGACGTGCACAGTTATCGTGCCTCACTCCCTTGCAGCTTGGTCAAAGCAACATTGATAAGATAGGCAAAGAAGATCAAGATAAGTCCCAAAGCTATTGATCTTTCCCAATTACCTTTTCTGGTTTGCTCAACAATAAAAGTAGTCATAACCATGGTGATGTTTTTGAAATATCTGGTGCCATCAACCACTCTGTAGCTGTAGAGGTTTCCCCCGACCATAAGAACGGCGCCAACCTCGGCAATAACCCGGCCCAATCCCGCAATCATAGCCGCAATCAATCCAAGGCGCGCTTCCCTCATCATGGTCAGCATCAGTTGAAATCTGTTCGCGCCCAGCGACAAAGCCTGGAGACTGAACTTTGGACCGATATCCGCTATAGCCGCGTGGGCAAAACCCGCGATGATCGGAGTGGCAAGGACTGTCTGGGCCAGAATCATCGCAGCCGGCGTAAAAAGGAGCCCAAACCGACCGAGGGGTCCCTGGCGGGAAAGGGCGATAAAAACCACCAACCCGACCACCACAGGAGGAAGACCCATAAAAGTGTGAAGAACGCCCAGAATGAACCGGCGCCCGGGGAACTTGGTGAGCGCAAGGGCTGCCCCAAAGGGTATTCCCAAAAGACCTCCTACAACAGCAGCTGTGCCAGAGACGTACACGGACAGCACAAACACTTGGATCAGCTGCCGATCCAATTGAGTTATAAGCCTTATGGCTTCTTTTAGACCTTCCCAATATGCGCTCATGGTCCTCCCTGCCAGTCGATAGTGGAGAGTGGGAAGTCGGTGGTGGGTAGTGTAATTCAGCGCTCCCCGTTACGGACTTCCACTACCCACTCCTAACTAATAGACTCACGACTTATTCTCATTACTCACTACAGACAATCTACTTGTCTCTAGCTCTTCTTTTCCTTCCACTCTTCTGAATCCGGTGTGAAAAGTGCTTCGCCATACGTGCCCTTGCCGAACTCACCAATCATTTCTTGCGTGTCAACTGAGGTTATCCACTTGATGAAGTCCATTGCTTCCTCATTGTGTACATTGGGGAACTTGTCTGGATTCACGCCAATAACGCCGTAGGGATTAAACAGTGCCTTGTCGCCCTCAACAACAATCTCCAAATCCAGGTTGTCTTTTTGCGAGAGATACGTTGCTCGGTCAGCAAGTATATAGGCCTTTTTCTGATTGGCAATCTGGAGCGAAGCTCCCATTCCTTGGCCCGTTGATTCATACCAGCTCCCACTTGGAGTAACTCCTGCGGATTCCCAGATTTTCAGTTCCTTCTTGTGAGTCCCGGAATCATCACCTCTAGTCACCCAGGCTTCCTTTGCATCCGCAATTTTCTTACATGCATCAGCCGCGCTATCCATGCCCTTTACCGCCGCCGGATCATCTTCCGAACCAAGCAGGACAAAATCATTATACATGACATCCTTACGAACTGAACCATTGCCGTCTGCCATGAATTTGTCCTCCGATGCTCGTGCATGGACCAAGAGGACGTCAGCTTCTCCCTTTTCGCCCATGGCCAAGGCTTCCCCGGTCCCGACTGCGACAGTCTTGACCGTGACGTTGTATTGCTCCTCGAAGTCAGGAATGATCTCGTCCAGTAGACCGCTGTCTTTGGTACTCGTTGTGGTCGCTAAGACCATTTGAGTCGGCGGGTCCTTTTTCTCCTCAGACTTCTCGGTTTTCTCCTGCTCTTTCTCTTCCGTTTGCTGATCGCAGCCTGATAACATAACAACGCTGACGATCAGCAGGGCTGCCAGCAACGGGATCAAAATCTTCTTAAGCTGTCCCAATTCAACTGCTCCATTTCATATTCATGAACCATTATTCCGAAATCTCAGCATTTTTTGAGCCCTTCTCTTCACCTCCCAGCTGCGCCTCTCGCCCGGTCCGATCGAGCGGGCGAAATCTGGACAAAATGTAAAAAATAACAATCCCTGTAGCAAAACCAACAGCAATGTTGGAGACTACCGAAACCAATGCAGTTGCAAAAACAATAATTAGACCCAGGCCTTCCTCTTTTCCAGCAAATCTGGCCAGCTCCAACCCCACCAATAACAACATGGCCCCTATTATTCCTACCGGGAAGGCCTGAAGCAGGTTATGTATTGACCTGCCCAGCGCGAGTCCCATAAATATCTCGATGGATCCTTCGATGATATTTGCTCCGCCTGTTCGAGCACCGAAATAGTACTGTCCGGCAAGACCTCCGGCCCCATGACACATCGGCATCCCGCCGAAGAAGGAAGGGATTAGATTCATAAATCCCATATTCAAGACCAATTGCTTTTCGCTTACCTCCTTTCCTGGGAAATAACTGGCGATCAAAGCGGCAGTCGCTATGGTCGCGTTCGTGATTGAGAGCGGGATTTGAGGAATCCCTGCAAGGACCATCGAGTCGACCACATCCTTGGCTCTTGGAATGGTAATTGGCGGCAAAGATAGCGAAATGCTTAAGTTCTTTAGGAGCTCTCCCTGATAAACAATGAAGAACAGCCCCAGAAGCATAAGGACTATGGCCGCCGGCATCTTGGTGTTGTCTCTTAGAAGCAGGATTATCAGAACGGAAAGTGCCGCAATAGCAAGCGCCGGACGGGCGACCTTGAAGCCCTCGATCGCTAGCAGGAATCCTAACGCCAACTGGATGCCTCTGGTCACCGATTTGGGAGTATACTGGACGATCTTGTCAACAACTCCAGTCAGCGCTAGTACAAACCAGGTAAGACCGAGACCGAAGCCGCAGGCATAGACCTGCCTGGCAGGCCATTTTTGGGCTATAGCTGTTGCTGCCACCACC
>CAYFXD010000091.1:0-14437 GCA_964347095.1 uncultured Actinomycetota bacterium
CCTTTACATTGATCGAATTGTTGATCGTCGTGGCAATCATCGGGATCCTGGCGTCCTTGAAATCCGCCTTCTCTAGATATTGCCCTAATGCCTCCTCCGCATTGTTCATCATTTCTGTATGAAATGCTCCGTTGACAGGAAGCAGCAATGCCCGCTTGGCGCCCTCCCCCCTCAGCAATGATCCTGCTTTCTCAACAATCCCTCTCTCTCCAGAAATGACAATTTGACCAGGACAATTGTAATTCGCAACTGCGATGATTCCTTCATTTTGGAGGCTTTCAATAATAGTCGATACAGTCCGACGCGATGTGCCAAGAACCGCCATCATAGCTCCTTTTTGTCTATTGGCCGTTGCCTGCATCAATTGGGCTCTTCTAGCAACCAACTCCAAACCCTGCTCAAACTCCAAAGCACCGGCAGCAACCAAAGCATTGTACTCGCCAAGGCTGTGACCTGCCAAGATGTCAGGCTCAATTCCGCTCTCCTTTAGAAGCTCAAAGCAGATGTGATTAACTACAAAGATCCCAGTCTGAGTGTTTTTTGTCTGTCGCAGTTGCTCCTCCGAGGCCTCAAAACAGATGCCTTTTATGTCAACCCCAAGAACCTGTTGGGCCTTTTGGAAAACCTCCAATGCCAAAGAAAACTCGACCAAGTCTTTACCCATGCCAGAGTATTGAGAACCTTGTCCGGGAAAAACAAATGCGATCTCTGGCACTAGGTATCCCGCCCAAAATCAACACAGACCTGTTCGATTACACTTTGCGCTTCGGCAACTATTTCCTGGATAATCTCACCAACAGATTGGTTAAGGCAATTCTTGTTTAGCCTGATCACACACTGACCCGCCATTATGCTTCCACTCTTTATGTTTCCTTCTTGCATAGCTTCTCTTAGTCGCCCCACAGCTCTCAACTCGATCTCCTCACGCTTTCCGTTGCTGCGGTCGCTTAGGATAAACTCCTTTTCCCACTCATCGAATTCCTTGGTCAGCTGATTGCGGAGGCACTGAGCAGGCAAGCCTATTGCTTGCCCGGTCACAACCACCTTGGTCACGTCGCTTGTGTCCACGTACGCTTTTTTGATGCTGGGGTGCACTCTACACTCAGCTGCCAGAACGAACCGTGTGCCAATCTGGATGGCGGCTGCACCCAGTATCATGGCCGCTACCATGCTTCTGCCATCACAGATTCCCCCGGCGGCTATGACCGGGACATCATAACCATCCCGGTGCAGCGCCTCAACCACCGCAGGGACAAGCACAAAGGTCGAAAACCTGCCAATGTGACCTCCTGCTTCTGATCCCTCAACAATGACAGCGTCGGCACTCTTCTTTGCAGACCGGCGTGCTAGTCCCAAGCTTGGCGCAATCGCCAGGACCTTGATACCTGCTTCATGGAATTTCTTGATGTGGCTTGAGGCATCACCGGCGCCCAGGACAACCACCGGCACCTGCCGCTTTATCACTACCTCCATTTGTCTTTCCACATCAGGATTGAGCAGCATCAGGTTCACGGCAAAAGCGTCAGACGTTCTGACCTGCGTCTCCAAAATTTCTTTGTCTAACATATCAGCTGGCATATGTCCGGCGCCGATTGTACCTAGTCCCCCTGCCTCTGAAACGGCTGCCGCTAGCTGATGATCTGACACCCAAGCCATTCCTCCCTGAAGGACTGGGTAGCGTATACCCAGGAGATCGCAGAGCCTCTTTCCAGATATCATTTCAACCCCTCCTGCTCCATCGAATAACATTAGCTCCCCAAGTAAGTCCGGCACCAAAACCGACCAAAAGCACAATCTTCCCAATGTCCAGCTTGCCCTCACGCCAAATCTCATCGAGGGCCAAAGGGATTGAGGCAGTTGATGTGTTGCCATATCTATCTATATTGCAGACTACTTTTTCCCGCCTGATCCCAAGCTTTGCTGCCGCCGTGCTGATTATGCGGCTGTTTGCCTGGTGAGGAATAAAGTAATCAACATCCTCTACGCAGAGCCCCGCTTCATCAAGAGCCGTCTTGGAGATGTCTGGAATAGCCCGAACCGCAAACTTGAATACCTCATTGCCGTTCATTCGGATATAATGCTTTCCATTCCTCACCGACTCGCAGGTGCCGGGCAAGTTGGCTGCGCCCGCTGGGATTTCCAATAGATCCGCTCCTGAGCCATCACACGCCAAGGAGCAGCTAAGTATACCATAGCCTGGTTCGGTGCGCTTCAAAACGACTGCGCCCGCGCCGTCACCGAAGAGCACACAGGTATTGCGGTCGTTCCAGTCAACAAAATGAGTCAAAGCATCCGACCCCACGAATAGTACTCTATTGTAGGTTCCAGACGCAACATACTGCCATGCGACCGACAGACCAAAAACAAAGCCAGCACAGGCGGCTGAGACGTCAAAGGCTGGGATGTCGACGATACCCAATTTTTTTTGAAGAATACAGGAGGTGGAGGGGAAAATCATGTCAGGTGAGGCCGTCGCCACAATGATCAAGTCAATTTCATGGGGTGTCATCTTGGCATCCGTGAGCGCTCTAATGCTCGCCTCATAGGCTAGATCGGAGGTGGTAACGCCGTCCTCAGTCACCCGCCGTTCAACAATACCAGTCCTAGTCCGGATCCATTGGTCACTTGTATCCACCATTTGCTCCAGGTCCTGGTTGGTCAACACCCGCTTCGGCACATATGAACCTATCCCGGCAATTCCAACTGGTATCGCTTTGCGCTTAATCGTCGACCTCCTTGCGGATTTCCGCCGCAATTGCCCCAGTCACATTCTCCCGCACTGTCTTGGCAGCTACACCAACTGCATTTTTTATCGCTTTCGCCTTTGAGCCACCGTGACAGATAATGCAGACGCCGCTCACTCCGAAAAGAGGGGTTCCGCCATATTCCTCATAATCCAGTTTCCTCTTCAGCCCCCTAAGTTCCGATCTGAGAAGTGCTCCGCCCAGTCTTCCCCGAACCGTGCTTGCAAAGCTGTTCTGCATCTGAGAAAAAAGCAGGTGAACGGTACCTTCCATCAACTTGAGAACCACGTTCCCAGTGAATCCGTCACAGACCACTATATCGCTTTTTCCAAGAGCAATGTCCTTTCCTTCGCTATTCCCGATAAAATTTAGGCCACAATGCTCTAAAAGTCCATAGGCTCTTCGAACCAACTCATTTCCCTTTCCCCGCTCCTCGCCGATGGACAAAGTGCTTATGGAAGGATTTTCAATGCCGGACACTTTCTCCAAATATATATGGGCCATTTTGGCAAATTGAACAAGGTTCTTTGGTTTGCAGTCTGCGTTTGCGCCTGCATCAAGGAGAAAAACCGGTCTATTGGCTGCCGGAATATGAACACCTATGGCAGGCCGCAAGACACCGGGAAGTCTTCCCATGATTAAAAGCGCTGCGCTGGTCACTGCGCCTGTATTGCCAGCCGACACGCACGCTTCCGCCTGTCCTTCCTTCACGAGCCTGGCAGCCACCGCGATTGAGGAGTCACTCTTTTGCTTGATTGACCAGGATGCAGGATCCTCCATATCAACAACTTCGCTTGCGTGCTGTATTGTCACGCTGGGTGGCACATAATCCAGACCACCAAGTTCGTTCCGAATGGTTTCCTTCTTTCCCACTAGTATCACCTGTACGGCTGCATCGAGTGCACCGGCCTGAACAGCTCCTTTAACAATCTCGACGGGCGCGTGATCGCCTCCGAACGCATCAACCGCTACTCTGATTTCTTTTGCCAAGCCAAACCTCCCTCTAAAGCAAGGTTCCTGAATCCTGGCTATGCATCCCAAAGAAAGCACAATCCCATTTTTCAGGTTTTTGCTGTCCTTTTTCGTTCTTCACTTCACATTTTCAAGCTACTGAGGCCGATCGCCTCAAAAAGGTCTCCCAGCGAAGCGTGGGTCTTCAGCAGTTCGCACATGTGTTTCACCCTGCGGTCTTCATGCATCCTGACATGGCCAATCAATGCTTCCATTTGATCCACTGCACTGTAGGTGTCCCTATCCACCAAGATCATTGGGATACCTAGATCCCGAGCCCGCGACAGCACAACAGGCATGGGCGGAAAACCGCCAGTTAAGATGACACATTTAGTCGGAGTCTCCAAAGCAGCTAGCTGCACATCCGCTCGATCTCCGCCTGTAATCACCGTCTTATTGGTTTTTCGCCGGAAATAGCGCAGCGCGTGCTCCTGAGACATTGCTCCAACCATAAACTCCTCAACCAGCTCGTCAATTTTTTCTTCCGCACAAAGGATCCGCCGACGTTTTCCGCTTTCGACCAGTCCAAAATAGACGTGCAAATCGCCCCTGATTGGGACAGGAAAGCGATACCACCTTCTATTGGCGCACTCCCGGCGAAGGTGGCGTTCAGATTCCAGGAAGTATTGATTATTCCCAGGCAATTGGGTCCTACAATGCGGATGCCGTACTCCCTGGCAATATCTAGAATCCCCTTCTCTAGGCGTGCCCCCTCTATGCCGCACTCTCGGAAACCAGCGCTTAGAATAATAACCTGAGCAACAGCTTTTTTTCCACACTCTCTTATGATTTGCGGTACAGAAATACTCGGGATAGCTATAACACAAAGATCGACTGGCCCCTCGATATCAACTATTGAGGGATAGCATTTTATCCCATCGATCTCCTGGATGGAGGGGTTGATCGGGTAGCAGGCACCTTGAAAGCCATCGCGATTGATGTTGCGGAAGACCTGGTAACCCACCTTGTTCTTGTCTCTTGACACACCGACGACTGCGATCGAAGAAGGATAGAATAGTTTCTGCAGCATCCCATATCCAATAATATCGTTAGAAAACACCAACCAATTTGTCTAGCCTATTTTACTTCAATAATCTTCTCACCATTGTAATACCCGCAATTGGGGCACACTCGATGCGATAATTTAGCTTCGTGACACTGCGGACATTCAGAAATAGATGGTGTACTGGTTTTCCAATGTGAACGCCTCTGATCTCGTCGCGATCTTGATGTCTTTCTTTTCGGAACAGCCATTTATTACACCTCCCAACAAATCCTGCGTAAGATGTTTGTTGCTCCACAAATCTGCCGAGCCAAGAAATGCCTAATGAAATACCAGATAATACTGACGACTGACTAGAAGCACCTGGTCAGGATGGATCATTTGATCATTGGGCATTCTTTGCGCTTTCGTCCTCAGTCATCGGTCTCCGTCAAATAGTCTTTCAGCACTGCCAATCTGGGGTCAATCCCTTCTTTGGTGCAATCACAACTTGCTTCGTTGAGATTCACACCGCATTTTGAGCAAAGTCCTCGGCAGTCTTCCGAGCACAGATTCTTTATAGGAACCCAAAGATGCAAGCTCTGATTAATCGCCGCAGCAATATCGATCTTATCACCCACAAACTCAAGAACGTCTTCCTCGCCTTCACATTGACCCTTGTGACAGAAACTCTCCTTGAGATCGACGGAGAAGTTTGCGCAATATTCGGTCAAACATCGGCTACATTCCAACCGGACCTCGCCTTTTACTCTTCCCTCAGCCAATAGTCTGTCTCCTGCATTGGTCAAGCGCACATCAAGGTGAATAGGCTTTGAAAGAAATATGTCCTGCCCGTGAGCTCTCAGTACCTGCAAATCAAAGTTTTTTTCGATTGTTTTTTCTCATCCGCTCTCTCCTAATATATCAGATACGTCAATATAAAAGTGTTTCATTTTTGGCCTCACTCCTAGAGCCCTGTCTCAACCTGAAGACACTCAATCCGGTATTCGATGTCAAAGATCCGCCAGGTTATTCAGGCTTAGAAACAACAAAGTCCTTGCGCCTTCAACTACCACAAGAACTTGATAAGCACCTATTGATTCTGAACTATTCCCAAAATACTAATTAGCTCGTACACTCGCCTGTTCAGGTTCTAGGTTCGATCTTCCCCTGCAACCGGTCGCGACCCCGCTGAACAGCAGTAAGCAATTTTCCTAGATTGACCTCCAGGTTGGCTAGCATTTCATCAGCATAATCCTCGGCACCAAGTCTTATTTCCCTCTCTCTGGCACGAGCCGCATCAAGGATATCCGCCGCTTGTTTTTCTGCCCGTTTCACCACTTCTGTCTCGGCGGCCAGCGCGTTAGCTCGCTCTCTGGATTCCTCTATTATCCTATTTGCTTCCTTCTCTGCTTCTTCAATCATCTCTTGCCGCTCTTTAACAATCCATCGTGCTTGTTTCAGCTCATCAGGCAAAGTGGCTCTCACTTCATCAATAATGTCATACAGGTCCTTCTCGTTCACCACAACCGAGTTCGTAAGAGGAACTTTCTTGCCCGTCGCAATCAGGTCCTCTAACTTATCGATTAAGGCCATAATATCCATCCAACAACCTCCTCCCCACTACCCAAGATATATTCGTTGCAGAGCGTCTTCGACAATTGAGGGCACCATCATCTCAATACTGCCCCCATATTGTGCAATTTCCTTGACGGCACTTGAACTGAGATATCCATATTCAGGGTTGGCCATCATAAAGACGGTCTCGACCTCAGAGCTAAGTCTTCTATTGAGCTGTGCCATTTGGAATTCATGCTCAAAATCGGAAATCGCCCTCAACCCTCTTATGATTATATTAGCACCATGTTTCCGGGCAAATTCGATGAGCAAGCTGTCGAAAATCTCAGCGCTGATTCTATCTTGAACCGAAACAGCAGCCTCGACAAATCTTAACCTATCTTCTGCCGAAAATAAAGGTTTTTTGGGTGGGTGTTTCGCCACGCCGACAACCACCCTCTCATACAGTAAACTCGCCCTATTGATAATATCAACATGGCCTGACGTAATGGGATCAAAACTACCTGGGCAAATAGCCACAGCCATAATGTTCTCCAAATATTAGGCGGGAGAAAAAAAAGTCAAGCCCGTATCGCCGTATTTCTTTCTACCCTTGACGGTCAGAGAACTTGCCTGCGCTGGACCGGCTTTGGCAGAATGCTCCAAGACAACCAATCCGCTGGGCTGTAACAGCTTTTCCGTGCTTAATGTTTCAAGAATCCCTGCAAGCTCAATACGCTTAATTTTATAGGGAGGGTCTAGAAAAATCAAATCAAAGCGTTGACCTTCGGCGATAAGCTGGGCTAAAGCTCTGGTTGCGGCATCATGCCGAATCTCAGCCTTCGGCAAAAGCTTTGTTTTTGTCAAATTCTTGAGTATAGTTTCTACTGCACTCCCGCGGCTGTCAATGAATACGCTTCGACTTGCTCCCCTGCTCAGGGCTTCGATCCCTAGAGCCCCTGAGCCCGCAAACAGATCGAGCGCTACTGCTCCCAACACTCTGTCGCCCAGGATGCTAAAAAGCGCCTCTTTTACCCTGTCAGCCGTGGGTCGTATTTTCAAGCCGGGCGGAGCCAACAGGCGCTGTCCCCGCGCAATACCAGCAATGACTCTCATTATATGCTTACCCCGGCAATCTCAGTCGATGCAGTTATTCTCAGTCCATGATTAAGATTCATGCTAAGGTTCATACTTATACTTATTTCTCGCAGACAGTTGCTGCTAGCCGTGAAAGAGCCATTCCAATCGACCACCAAAATGATCTTTCACATCAAGCAGAAGGAGTCGATGATGAGGCAGTTTCAGCCATTGATCTTCGCCAACAATCCTAAACGCTTCCTCCCTGGCGGTAAGAAGCAGATCAAAATCATTGGTCAGCCTGGCCAGCTTCAAGTCGGGCAAACCCGATTGCCGGGTACCGAAGATCTGTCCCTCCCCGCGAATCTCCAGATCTGCTTCGGCCAACTGAAAACCATCTGAGACGTCCCTGATCGCCTCCATCCTTGCTCTTCCTTCATCAGTGTTTGGATCAGCAAAAAGAATACAGCAAGACTCATGCTCGCCTCTTCCGATTCTGCCTCTTAATTGATGGAGCTGCGCCAGGCCAAATCTATCTGCATTTTCGATCAGCATTACTGAAGCATTCGGCACGTCAATGCCAACCTCGATAACGGTAGTTGAGATCAAGATCTCAATTTGACCCCTTCGAAAATCCTGCATGACTTTGTCTTTTTCCGTATTCTTAAGCTTTCCGTGCATAAGAGCCACTTTTAGATCAGGGAAAACCATATCTTTGAGGCGCCTCGCTTCCTCGGCAGCCGCCGTCGCTTCCAGTTTATTAGACTCTTCAATCAGAGGACAGACAATATATGCCTGACGCCCCTTCCTTACCTCTTCGCGGATTTTTTTGTAGGCCCAATCGCGGTGGTTTTGGTCGCACACATAAGTCCGTATATGATTGGCCATCGTTCGGTCCATTGGAAGCTCCCTGATAATCGACACATCCAGATCTCCGTAGAGAGTGAGTGCGAGCGTCCGTGGAATGGGCGTCGCCGTCATAACCAGAATATCAGGATAGACCCCTTTCTCTTTCAAACCTATTCTTTGAGCTACTCCAAACCGGTGCTGCTCATCCACAACCGCAGCACCCAGTTCTTTAAAAGTGACACCGTCCTGCACCAGGGTGTGGGTTCCCACAACGATATCTATCTCTCCTCGCGTTATCCGATCCTGAATATCCCGTTTGTCTTTTGGAGAAAGACCACCGGTAAGCAGCGCCACACGTACACCCAAACCTTGGATAAAACCCGTTATCTTGCGAAAATGCTGCTCAGCCAAGACTTCTGTGGGTGCCATAATGGCACCTTGATAGCCATTTTCGACCGTAACCAAAAGGGTGGCCAGCGCCACGATCGTTTTTCCTGAACCGACCTCTCCCTGAAGCAAGCGGTTCATTGGTTCAGGTCCCTGCATATCGGCCTGAATCTCGGATATCACTCTTTTCTGATCAGCAGTCAGATCAAAGGGAAGAGCCGAATAGAATCTGCCGAGAAGAGAATTGTCAATTTTGTGCTGTACACCTTTTACCTGCTGTTTAAGATGCGCCTTCTTCAGGGCAAGCCCGATTTGAATCAGCAAAAGCTCCTCAAAAACCAGGCGCTTCCTTGCTCTGTCGCAGAGCGCTTGACTCGTCGGAAAATGCATTTCTCTGAGACACAACGATTTCGGGAGAAGGCCTAATCTCATTCTCAACGAAGTAGGCAGGGGATCAGGCAATCCAGACCGTGTGTCGACCAGGTACTTGACGATTCTTCTGATCCTGCTAGAGGAGAGGTTTTTGGTTGCCGGATGAAACGGAATGATCCTGTTGGTGTGGACCGTATCCTCATTAATATCAGTCTGCTCATCAATTACATCATAGAAAGGATTCTCTATTTCAAGTTGTCCAAAGCGAAAGACGATCCTGCCGCTGAATGCGACCTTTGCTCCAGGTTTGAGTGTTTCAGCTATGTAATTCTGGTTAAACCATACTCCATAGAGGTATGCGGTGCCGTCAAATATCCCGATGCTGAGGATCGGCGTCCCTCTCTTGCTACGGAATTTACGAACGTCTCTAACCGTGCCAGCAACAGTAGCTTCCTCTCCGGTTTTAAGCTCTGAGATATTCTTCAAAGAACTGGTATCAAGATATCTGTGGGGAAAGTGATAGAGCAAATCCCCGATGGTCCTGATTCCTAGCTTTTCCAGCCTGCCCGCTGTCGCCGTGCCAACAAATTTTTGGTAGCTGACATCGGATCGTAGATTGACACAGTTGCGAGCTGAACTCTTCTTGGGAAGATGGTTCTGAAATGGGCCTCCAAGCTGCGACCCAAGTGACTTCAGAAGACTTGTGAGCAGGTCCGACCGGCCGGGGGCTGAACGCTGATCGGTGTAGCCGCTCATAAACTCCTGGGCATTGAAGGCCGTGTGGTCGCTGCCAGATCGCGACATGACTTCAGCAGAGATCCCAACCAAGTCCGCAAAACCGCCTACTACGGAATTATTTTGATAGCCATACAATTTCTCAAGCTCAAAGATGCTCGCTAAACGCATAAAAGCAGCTTTTTGTTTCGGCGCATCGTGTCCGGTGCATGTTCTCATGTCATTTCCTGTCTCAATCAGTCTTCATAAAATGCCACAGCAAAGGCACTGGGACCAACGTACGTCCCAATCACCGAGCCAATCTCGGATTCCCTAATGGAGGATATTCCAAGACCCTCTACATCGATGGCTTCTTTCAGGCGTTCCAATTCGAAGGGGCAGTTTGCATGGGCAAATGCGATGTGCAACTGGCCTTTGCCGGAGACATTGTCCAAAAAAAACTGCTTCATTTCAGCGAGTGCTCGTTTGGCACCTTTCACTTTCTTATATGGAGCAACAACGCCGTCTTCCAGCGTCAGTATGGGCTTGATATTCAGCATCGAACCAACCAATGCTTGCGCCTTTCCTATCCGTCCCCCCAACTGCAGATATTTCAGCGTTGCGACCATAAAGACGATCTTCGATCTCTCACTGGTCTCTCGAGCTTTCTTTATTACTTCCTCAGCTGATAGACCTGCTTCCTTCGCTCTCACTGCGGCATCCACAATTAGCCCGGTACCTAAAGAGGCGGACTTGGTGTCAACCACGGCAACCGGCACTTCCACGGAATCGCTTGCCATTTCTGCAGCCTGAACCGTGCCGCTCAGTTGAGATGAGAGATGAATCGAGACGATCTGCTCGGCTTTGCCAGCCAACTTCTCATACACCTCGGTGAATTGAGCAACCGAGGGCTGTGACGTCTTTGGAAGCACGGTCGAATTGTTGAGGCGCTGGTAAAACTCTTTTGGACTTATCTCGATCCAGTCTTTGAAGGCATCTTCTCCGAAGCTAACCACCAGAGGAATCATCTCAATTTCATGCTCTCTGTAGTAGGACAGGGAAAAATCGGCTGTGCTATCTGTTACAATCGCTATCTTGTCAAGCATGCACTCCTCCTTCTTCGACCATGCGATTTCCTGGTACCCTGAGGATATTGCGGCGAAATATCAAGACAGGCTCGATCGGCTCGGCTGGCTGGTCCTCGCCCTACTCAATACCGATCAGCAAATGATACAAGGGTTGACCGCCTGCGTGCAGCTCCACCTCCAGATCAGGATGTTTGCGCACAATTTTCTGCATTATCTTTTCGCCCACTTTGGGTGAAACATCCGAGCCACAAAGCAACGTAACTGTTTCATCATCTGCGCTAAGCATCTGATTAACCAGCTTGAGTGCAGTATCCGGCAAAGATCGCCCGACCACTTTGACCTCGTGGTCAGACAATCCAATGTAATCATTTGTCCTGATTGCTCCAGCTTTGGATTGTGAATCCCTAACCGCAACGGTAATTTCTCCGGTCTTGACACGTGAACGTGCTTGCTCCATCGCTCGAGCATTAGCCTTCACCGTGGCCTCTGGATCATACGCCAGAAGAGCCGAAAAAGCCTCCATGACTGATTCCGTGGGAACCACAGAGGCTTGTTTCTTGCTTTCATTGGCCGCTGTCTGCGCGGTCAAAACGACATTCTTGTTATTGGGAAGAATCAGCACTGCGTCCGCCGGACTTGCATTAATCGCTTCAAGTATCTCTGCAGTGCTTGGATTCATTCCTTGCCCCCCGTCGACAACTTTGGCGACACCCAGGCTGGTCAAGATTTGCTTTACCCCTTGACCAGATGCCACAGCGATAACCTGGATATTCTTTCTAGTCACTGCAAGTTTTCTTGACCTTTCTTCCGCTTGTTCCTCCATGTTATTGATTCTAACCTGGGAGATACTTCCCATTTTAAGCGCTGCTGCCAAAACTTGAGCCGGCTTATTGCTGTGCACATGCACCCTCATAAAGTCAGTGGAGCCTACTACCATCACGGAATCACCTATTTGCTCCAGTTCCCGCTGTAGACTTTGCGCGTCCAGCTGCGAGCCCCTGATCAAGAACTCGTTGCAGTATCTATACTCCAGGGACATTTCTTCGTCACTGCTCAAGCTGGGTGTCAGGACCATGCTTGCTGCCTGATACTCCTCGCCCTTAATGGCTGCGAGCGCACCTTGGCCGATTACAACCAACCCATAACCTCCAGCATCGACAACACCAGCCTCCTTTAAGACTGGCAGCAAATCAGGGGTGCGTTCCAGTGAGCGCTCGGCCTCAAAAAGCACATTCTCCAGGAATTTCACCAAGTCACTGTCCTCCGGTCTCAAGTCATTAGCTGCGAGCGCCGCATCCTTTAGAACTGTAAGCATAGTCCCTTCGACGGGTTTTCGAACCGCCTGATAGGCTACGTCGGCGGCCCTCTGCAAGGCAGCAACCACATCCGGAGCTGCTATTGTCTGGCACGAGCCGAGCACTTCACACACACCCCGTATCATTTGAGACAGAATCACGCCAGCATTACCTCTGGCCCCCATCAGTGATCCAAAGGTCAGTGCTTTGGTGATTGCGTCATGGTCCTGCTCGGAACTACCGGCTAATTCCTCCAGCACCGCCTGCACGGTCATAACAAGATTGGTCCCCGTATCACCATCGGGCACCGGAAAGACATTTAGAGCATTGATCTCTTCCTGCTTGTCCCTTAGCGCAGCCAAACACGACTCAACCATATGGGGAATGTCGGTAAAGGGAATATTCAGCATGGCTGAATCCTTACACTCCTGCGTCTTAGTCTTTTCTGAGCTTCACTCCCTGTACATGAACGTCGATTCTCTTGGTTTTTACCCCCGCGTTCTTTTCCAGAATATACTTGGTCTTGCTCATTAAGTTCTTGGCTACCTCAGCCATGTTGATTTCGAATTCAACAATTACATAAAGATCTACTTCAACTTCATGGTTAGTCGACTTTATCGTGACCCCTTTTTGCAGTTTATCTCTCGATAGCAGCGATGATACACCTGGAAGACCCGGACTTGCCATGCCTGCTATTCCATAACACTCCAAAGCAGCAAATCCAGCAATTTTCGCAATAACATCATTGGCGATTCTCACCGTGCCAAACTTATTCTTTTGCTCCATCTCCCTTCACCAAACCCTCCACTAAGACAAGTATCACACATTCTCCAACACACAATTCTCCAACATTATATACCAAGTCCTCTTCGCTAAAAGAGTAGCCGATCTTACACAAGTTGTCCCAGCGACAGCTACAAATCAGCATCCTATATAATAACACAGCGATGCTGAGTCATTTTTTGCCACAGATGTCATACAAGCCGCAGTTCAAGGCAGTGTGCTCAATCTTTCAAGAATTGGTGAGGAAGGCACGAAGATAAGCTCGGCATGCAGCCAGGATAGACTGTTCCTTGACTTTGAAAGCCATTCACCGTTAATATATTAAGTAGAGGCAGGCACTTATCATAGGTGACCTGCTAAAAAACTAGCCGGCTTTACTAATTGAGGGCCAGGCTATTTTTTTTGAGGAGGAAACAGTGAAGAGGAGTGTTCTGATAAGAAAGACACGCCTAGCCATGATTCCACTTGTCTTGGTTTTGATCGTGCTCTTTGTGATCAGAACCGTGAATTCTCAGAGAGCAGCGTGCGCCCTTGGCAATAAGATAGAACGGGCTTTGATCGCGCCCAAAGAATCGGCAAACAAAGCTGACGCACCAAAGACAGACCACGCTGACTCGTCGGAGCATTCAGCTGTTCTCAAAGATATCAAAAGCCTGCCCAGCACCGATGTCGAAGCATCGGCTGCTTCTAATGCAACCTCAGCAATTCCTCCTAAGATTGACGTCCAAACTGCGAATGGCGAGACTTCAGCATATCGGCCAGGTCGCATGCCGGACAGCCAGGATTCTGCTCCGCAAATCCAAGACCTCGGTTCATTGCCTGCTCCCAATGTGATTTTCAACCAACTGGAGACTGAATTGTTGGTTAAGTTCAAAACGGGGGTATCAGAGGACCAGATAGAAAAAATTGTCGCCGGCAATCATACCAAGATAGTGGGATTGCTCGCGCAAATTGGTGTATACCGGCTAAGCATTGTTGACAATACCGCAGCCCAGACAGTCGTCGACAGCTACAATAAACTAGTTGAAGTTGACTATGCAGAACTGGATGGGGCATGCAGCACACCCGAGCCGCCCGACAGCTTCCAACCTCTGGAATAGGCGCAACCCTCCGGAATTACGCTTTGCTCCTGTTTTTGCCACTAAGTTCTGCCTCCGGCCGTTCCGATTGCCACCCTGGGTGCATCACCATTCCACGCGCTGCCGAAAAAAGGTCAGCTTGTCAAAACGAATCATTAATGCTATCCTGTCTAGGTGCGTTTTGACAATAATAGCTTGCCAACAAACAGTGAGCCCATACACTGTTTTTTGATTGATACAAAAGGAGTAACTAGAAGTGGCAAACGTATGCGAAGTGTGCGGCAAGAAGCCGCAGTTTGGAAAGAGGATTAGCCACTCTCACCGGCGAACCCCAAGACGGTGGAGCGTGAACATCCAAAAGGTACGGGTCCTGGTGGATGGAACACCGCAGACCATGAGGGTCTGCACGCAATGCATCAAATCTAACCGTGTCGTCCGGGCCTATTAGCTTGGGCAATCGAAATAGAATTCGCAGATTAGATAGTCTGTTCCATCAATC
>CAYFXD010000092.1:0-8094 GCA_964347095.1 uncultured Actinomycetota bacterium
TTGTTAACTCCTCTTTTTCAATGCCTACAACTCACTTTGAGCACATTCATGGACTTCTCCCCGTAATACTTCTACACTGTGGGGCAAAACAGGCAGAATAATCTGTAGTCCCTCGCGTACTGCTTTTGGACTTCCAGGAAGATTGATCACCAGTGATTGCCCTCTTATGCCGCTAGTTCCACGCGAAAGCATTGCCCGGGGCGTGATCTTATAGCTTTCGCTCCGAATAATCTCTGCCAAACCGGGAGCTTCTCTGTCCAGCACTGTCTTGGTCGCTTCGGGTGTAACATCACGATGAGAAAAACCGGTTCCTCCAGTCGTCAGCACGACATCAGCTCCCAGTTTATCGATTGCCTCCATGATCTTCGTGGATATTGCATCATATTCATCTGGAATGAGATCTCTCAGTACAACGTCCATTCCTTTGGACTTCATAGCATCCTCAATGATCTGTCCGCTCATGTCCTCGCGCTCGCCCCTTGAACCCTTGTCACTCACCGTTATGATTGCAACCTTGATTTCCACTCGGCCACCCTCCCGTCGGAACTATTTACACATTAGTTTGTGGAACCACTTCATCCCACCCTCAAACTAAGATATTGCGAGTATGCCCCTGCTGGGCACTTTTGTTCAGGCACCGAACCCAACAGGGGCATGGTGTATGAATCTCTTATGAGAAAAAAGACGAACTGCTTTCCTGAACAGCGATATTATATCAAATACCGGATGCTTGATCAATTTGCCCCGGTAAAGAGCTTCAATGTGATTTCCAGATTCTGGCAAGAGCTGAGAAAACCAGCACAAGCAAGACGAGCACCAAGGCAACTGTCAAGAACTCTTTCATCCTTTCTCCCTTATATCTTTGATTGCCTTTTTCGTCTGTGATTTTGTTCACCGATGCCACTGGCAAGCAAGGATGCAGGAAGATCATCCAAAACCTACCTGCCGCCCGAGCCCGCACATCTTCTCCTATTCTTGACTATCTGCGAGTTTTTCATGAGTGTCTTTGATTGAGATCTTGTCTCCAACTTTCACCGGGCCACCCTGTAATACACGAGCAAAAATCCCTTCTTTGGGCATAATGCAGTCACCGGCCTGATAGTAGATGGCACACTTGGTATGGCAAACCTTGCCAATCTGCGTTACTTCAAGCAAGATATCGTCTCCGATTGTCATTCTCGTCCCAATTGGCAATGTTACAAGCTCAATATTCTCGGTGGTTATGTTTTCCGCAAAATCACCAGGTCCAACATCAAGTCCCATCTGTCGCATCTTCTTAATGCTCTCAAGCGCAAGCAAACTTACCTGTCTATGCCAGTCCCCTGCATGCGCATCCGTTTCAAATCCATGCTCCTCAAGAAGATTGCAGGTTTCAACAGGCTTTTTCCGGACAGTCTTGCGCTCGCTGATGTTCACGGAGACAACTGTGCCAAGGGAGGACGGAGGGGGAAGGGGGTAGGAATTCTTTGCAGTCTTATTCCTCTTTTGCTTCTTTTTTGGAGTTTTTGCTTTTGGCCTGCGGCTTTGTGTGCTCTCTCGGCTCGTTGCTCTTGGCTCATCACTCATCAATCTTCACTCTTCCCTAACAAATAATCCGCTCTTTCCCCCACTTTTTCGTATCAATTTGACATCATCTATGATCATTCCCCTATCAATTGCCTTGCACATATCATAAATGGTTAGGGCCGCCGCAGACACGGCCACCAGAGCCTCCATTTCAACCCCGGTCCGGTCGGTGGTTCTGACGGTCGCTTTAATCTCGATCCGGTCCGGCTCAAAGAGCGTGAAGTTGATATCTATCCCTGTAATCTGCAGAGGGTGACACATGGGAATAAGCTCATGAGTTTTCTTGGAAGCCATGATGCCCGCCACCTGCGCCACGCCCAGCACGTCTCCCTTCTTTATTCCACCGGTCTTTATCTTTTCAAGAGTCTCCGGCTTCATTCTGACCATGCCCGTGGCCACAGCCTCTCTGGCCGTCTGGCCTTTTTCGCTCACATCGACCATCCTCGCCCGCCCATGCTCGCCGAAATGAGTGAAGTCAGTTGCCTTTGCTTGATCCTCGGGGTTGTCTTTCATTTTTGATCCACCTTGATCAGCGGTTTCTTCGACCTTTCGCCATATTTGACAATCGACATTTGACCAGCTATCAACCAGAATCCTCCAAACTCCCTTGTTAAGAGAGGTCACTGCCTACCTTGCCTGCCCTCCAGTCCCTGATCCCTGAGCCCCAACTTTGGGTTTCTGCCACGTGCAGGTTGCCAAATGCCAGTGTTGATTTTCATTATCCGCCTATCTGAGACATCCGTCGTTGAAAGTCACGACGTCTTGATTCGGAATGATTCTTGGGCTTCTGCAAAAGCGCTTGGTGTATGAGTTTTTGCACTCCTTGCTTCGCGTTTGCCCCCCGCATGACCTTCTTTACATCAATCTCGTCATCTGAGAAAAGACAAGTGCGCAGTTTACCGTCGGCCGTCAGCCTCAGCCTATTGCAGATAGGACAGAAATGTTTGCTCATGGGAGAGATGAATCCGATCGTCCCCTGAGCGCCCTTCATCTTGAAATACCGTGCGGGTCCAGCTCCGTATGGAGAATCGGCTGGTTCTAACTTCCCCATTTTTTCAATCTTTTGCTGCAACTCAGCTGAGCTGACTGATTTTTCCAGTCCCATCTCTTTGCTAAAAGGCATATACTCAATAAAGCGGACGTGGACAGGGTGGTCATAAGTGAACTTCACAAAATCTGATATATCTTCATTGACACCCCTGAGCACGACTACGTTTATCTTCACCGGCTCGAGGCCGACTTCAAGAGCTTTCGTCACTCCCAGTATTACTCGATTCAGACTCCCATTCCTTGTAATCTTTTTGAAAACATCGGGTTTCAATGAATCAATACTAATGTTGATCCGGTGTAGGCCTACATCAACCAGGGCCTCGGCAAAATCGCCAAGCAAAACTCCGTTGCTCGTAAGAGAGATGTCTTCCAGACCGGGGATGCGGGTAAGACCAGCAATCAGACCTAGCACATCCCTTCTTATCAAGGGCTCCCCTCCTGTCAATCTGATCCTTGAGATACCTTGCTCCACAGCACATCGTGCAAAGAGCTTGATCTCCTCATATGTGAGGATGTCCTTGTGAGGCTTTAGCTTTAGACCCTCGCTGGGCATACAGTAGACACAGCGCAGATTGCACTTGTCGGTTACTGATAATCTCAAATAGTCGATCTTGCGATTGTGCGAGTCAACCAGCGTTCCCATTCTCACTCTCTTTTGCAAGAAAACACCTTGGACGGGACTTTGTGTCGGAGTCCATCGCTTCCAGTGCGATACTGGATCCTAGATACTCCATCCCGGATAGAACCATCCGGAATCCGGGATCTAGAATCTCTTCCATCCCTACTCACAAGAATTTGCCGCTCCCACGATGGTAAGGAAAGCGGCATGAATTGATCGGTTCACTTCTCCTTTCCAAACACGGGAGGCGGTGTGGTTTCCCACAAGACCCTATCGGCTACGCACCATGACCTACTTAGACAGATTTTAGGTAAACATAGCTCGGAGAATTACCTGTTCAATTTGGTTTTATTATACTATAGATTCTTCGAGCGTTCTAATCTGCCTGGTAGAGAGGCAAGATCGAAGATCCGGATGGACAGCGCCCTTCGAAGGGCGCTGTCGTCCAAATGCAATAACTAGGGTCCGCAACATGAATCCGGACCGGCAACAGCCTCAGCTCAAGGAGTTGCGCCGAACCCGACCACATCGTGCCCGTCGCAGATGTCGCCGAAGCAAAAATACATCGGCCGTTCGGCAACGATTGGCAGATTCGAGGTCACTTGCATTGAAACCTCTTTGTCGCGTCCAATCGCTGCGTTGACATCGACAGTCGCCCTGCTGTTCGGATCAACAGTGATCGTCTGCGTTTTGCCCGCGCCGCTTCTATAGGTATATGTGACAGTAACCGTGGCAGAGTTCGCATTGTTGTTCTGCAAAATCAGGTACTGTTGAAATCCATCTCCAGTGTATCCTTCGGCAAAATGATATGTGGTAGTGCGATTTATCGAGCCGACATAATCGTGTCCTCCTTCGATCCCTCCCGAATTAAAATACATGGGCCGCTCTGCGACGATCGGCTGATCCGAGGTTACTATTGCCGACACCTCTTCGTTTGGACCGACTGCCAGATTCACATCGACAGTCTGCCTTGAATTACCGCTCACAGTGATATTCTGAGTCGACTCCGCGCCGCTTCTGCAGGTGTATTCGACGGTCACGTTGGCAGCGGTAGGATTGGGATTCTGAAGAGTCAAATACTCCTGGAATCCGGCTCCGGTATATCCTTCGGCAAAATACCAGGTATTGGATGCAGTCGCAGCAGCAGTCTGCACTGAGAACGTCAAAACGACAGGTGTGCCGTCCGCGGGAAGGATATCGTCCCTACCATAGAACTGCACCTTGTTCTCGCTCCAGGTCGCTCCCCAGCCCCAGGCTGCGTTACTGGTTATGCCCGCCGCACAGCTGTCGAGACAAAGGATGCAACCGGTTGATGTAGCCTTTTGAAAATCGTAGTTGCCCCCAAATCTCACCATCGGCGCGCTCGCGGGTTCAGACCTTATGACATCTTTGAAGTCCTCGGCAACCGCTCCGTCCATCATCTCCTCGGGGACATCACTATAGTCTCCATCCAGGAACACAACCACGGCGCAGTCATTCGGCAAAGCCGTGATCCCCGCCAGACAGGCATAGCCATAGCCCCGTCTTGGCTCGAATGCCAAGACCGCGCCGTGCTCTAGCGCCTTCTGAGGTGTTGCATCAGTACTGCCATTGTCAACGACGACTATGTTGCGCTGGAATTCGTGCGGAATGCTCCTCAAAACCAGTGGCAGAGATTCTTCTTCGTTGAAAACGGGAATTATGATCCATACATTCACGCCGACCCCTCGTCTTGTCATATGCCTGCACGTCCAACCTCAGATTGTTGTGAAAAGAGTGCTGACTCTTCCCGTGTGGTTCTCGATTATGCCAATGTATAAAGTAGGGATTCTGCCCTATCTTATCAATCTTGCTTATATTCTTCTTCCATGATTTTTATGCTACAAGCATGACCCAACCAACTGCCTCAGTGATGCCAAATACAGGGATGCAGAGATGGGAGTTATTCGACCCCTAGTACGCAGGCACAATGGAAACCGGACACTTCAAATGCTGCGTCGGTGACTTTTGTGCCGGACACGGCGCAAGCCGGCAGCTCGGCATCCATTGTGGCAAATATCCTGGGTTTGTTGTTCGGTCCGTCGCCGTTTGATTTTGACGCAGGCGTTGCCAAGTCCCAGAGTAAGTCCTCCAACAAGTCCTTGTATGACCCGCAATATGGATCCGGAGCCATGACACAGCCCAACCCCTTTTGTACTTCATAATTGTAATAAGCCTGGCAAAAGCAGCCGCCTCCACAGAAGAACTTGAGATAGCAGCTGTTGCATCCGACTTTCTTTTGAACGCTGTTGTCCCGTATCCACCTCGAAACAGACGAGCCAATCCATATTTGCTCCAAGGTCTGCTCGTCCAGGGAACCGCAGGCAAAACGAGAGTCCCCATTCAGCGATGCACAAGGATAAACCTGCATATCGGAATCTACGCAGAGCATTTCAAAACAGCTGTTGCACAGGTCGTTCTTTCTGCCCCTGCGAGCCTTGACACGCACTTGTAGCGACTCTTTGTTGTCCACAAGCATTCCCCGCTCTCGGGCATTGTCGAACAAAGCACGCATGGTCTCTGTCAGCTGATTCGGGCTTACGAAGAGATTGCGAAGATTCTTCTGACCGCGGCCGCGCGGATGCAACCAGAGGATGTGATGATCCCGCACCCCTAGAGCGTGCAGAAAATTCGTAGTTGCAACGGCAGAGTCTACATTCAACTTGGTCAGAGTCGTCGTCACGATGGGTGTGAGATCGTTTTTGACCAATTCCTTGATCCCAGCAACAGCCTTGTTGAAGTTGCCTTGTCCTCTAAGGCGGTCATTCACCTGTGCATTCGGTCCTTCCAGACTCACTTGCATAATCAAGTTGCCGTTGGATGCTCTTTCCAGTCTCCGGCTGGTAATTGCCTCAAGCAATGTTCCGTTTGAGAGGATAACCAGCTGGACGCGGGAAGTAACGTAGTCGACTAGATCAAGGATGTCGTCTCTTAAGAAGGGTTCTCCTCCGGTGAAGTAGATCCGATTAGCTCCCAGGACAATTGCCTCATCAACCAGATTCTTGAGCCGGTCCGCGGGCATCTTGGACCTCTCGCTGCCTGCACTTACCAAGCAGTGCAGACAATTCAGGTTGCAGTCATTATTCGTGTAGACCCACAACTCTTGAAGACTTTCGGGCTCAATCGCCTTCGAGCGACCGGAATACGAAGGCGTGAGTGTCGGGGCTTCCGAGACAAATCCCTTCTCCTGAAGCTCGTTGATGAATGCAGTGCAGCGGGAAGCGAGCTCCCGATCCGAACCGTTCCCATTGCTGCATATCTGCGCGACGATCTCGTCCAGAGTGTGTCGGCCGTCGCACAAGCGCACGATTTCTGCACCGGCCCTATTGGTGCTTATCCAGTTGGGCGCCGCAGGATCTATCAACAGATAGGTCTCATCTTTCTTCTTCTGAACGTATTGCGGGGAGTAGAGCAAATCCTCGGGATTAATCATTCCTCTGCTTCCTTTCAGTATTGAAGACAAACACTTCATTCACAAAAAAAACCAGCAAGGTTTGAGACCTGAAATGGCTTTTTGTCAAGTTCCAACTGTCTCCTGTGTCATCTGGCATCCGGATACATCCTGCTGAGTCTGGCTGGATGTACGCCCACAAAATACAGGAACTTGATCTTCTGCATCAGCCATATGGTGCGCCAGACTCCGTCATTCTTCCAACGACGCGCAGATGTCACAACCTTCTCCGGTAGCTGTTTTGTTTTACCTTTTCTCTTGGCACGGCGGCTGAAATCCATGTCTTCCATGAGCTCCAGATCCGTGAACCCGCCCAATTCTTCAAATACCTCTTTCCGGACAAAGATAGCCTGATCGCCAAAGAAATGGCCAAAGAATTTTACGCGAAGATTTGAAAAATAGGATATCAACTTGTAGATCAGTGCTTCGTCGTCGATTTTAAGGGAAAATCCGCCGCCGATATATCCGTCGCCGGCCAGCGCATCTTCGATCAGCTCAACGGCGTTGGCCGGCAGTTTCGAGTCGGCGTGCAGGAAGAGAAGTATGTCTCCCTTGCTGTGTCGGGCACCTTTATTCATCTGTTTGGCTCTGCTGCGCTCCGATTTGACTAGCGAGACGTAGGGCTCCGCCCCACCGACCATTTCAACAGTCTGATCGCTGCTGCCGCCATCCACTATGATGACCTCAAAGTCCCCGCTCATTGAGGCCAGGTTTTCCAAGACCGCCTCGATAACTGCTTCTTCGTTGTAAACAGGAATCACAATGGATACGATATGCCTCACTCTCCAATTAGTTCCGCAACCATCCCGGCTGTCTCAACTGTGATCGCCTTACAGTGCTCATGGAGTTTCTTGTCCTTGAAATCGATACCCTTGCGCAGACCTCGACAACAAGGTGTTGAAAAGCGCTTCTGAAATCTCTTGTACAATTCTTGCGTCATTTTGAGCGTCTTTTTACTGTGCCTTCCCGAATTTCCACCAAATTTTGCGCCGATGGCTAGCACTCCTCCAAGCAGCGCTCCGCAGCAGCAACTGCTGTAGCTCAGCCCACCAGTGAGACCGCAACAGGAATCTACAAGCTTTTGACCGTTTTCCAATCCTAAAACCTCTGAACAAGCAAGGATAACCGACTGAGCACAATTAAAGCCCAGGCCATATTTTTGCTGCGCGATGTCTTCCGCTTTTGAAATTAAGCCTTGTTTCTGTGAACTTGCCATATTGCCACCTCATAACCCAATAGGAAATATCGTTGAATATTAGAGCCCTACTGCTGCAGAGCAAATGCGACTCCCCCAATCAGACTGGCCAAGACGACCAGGACCAAGAAGACTAATGATGCCGACACTGATTGAGCGGCATTAAGTCCTACTTGATTGAAGAAAAGAATATAC
>CAYFXD010000093.1:0-11979 GCA_964347095.1 uncultured Actinomycetota bacterium
CTGACCAGCTCGATGCTCAAGAAGAAATCACAAGCAGGTCTGGCACATCAAATCCCTGAAGGACTGGTTGCTGTATCAGTCCCCGTGGATGAGGTAATCGGTGTGTCGGGGCAGGTTGAACAAGGAGATCGTCTAAACATCATCGCAACTTTCTCCCCAGGACCAGGTGGTGCTGATGTCTCCAGAACGCTGCTGCAGAATGTCGAGGTCCTTTATATCTCCTCAGATGCTGCCGGCACCAAAAGCTCAGTCAGGATGGGGAAAACAAGTGCTCAAGGCAACCAGAAGAAGACAATAGTGCTCGCCCTTAGCCCCAGCGACGCAGAAAAACTGGTCTTTGCCGAAGAAAAGGGCACTGTCTGGTTTACTCTCGTGCGTCCAAACAGTGTATCGCTGATAGATACGGCTGGCCGGACTGTCGAATCCGTGTACGAATAGACCCAAGGAGATATGATGATCTCAGTCTTGGTCATTGATGCAGATCAAGATTTCGTGAAGGAAATCGGGTGGGCCCTGGAGACAAATGCTGACATTGAATTCTGTGCAGTCACCGGAGACTTTACTGAGCTTGAACAGATAATCTCTGCTCAAAAAAGCCAAGTCATCCTAGCCGGACCAAATCTGCCCAACAAGTCAATTGTGAGCTCAATAATCCCTCTGCTAAGAAGATTCACCAAACTTGGTCTGGTCTGTTCATTTGAGTCTTTTAGTCAGTATCTTGACGCAGATCAGCTGGAACAGCAAGGAATAGAAAATCAGAGGATAAGAACGATCAGTTTTCCGACCAATCATGATTCAATAACACAAGCGATTCAAGAAATATATCAGAATATGGCGTACGAGACCATTGAGGAAGAAGCACAGATCGAGGCTTCAGTTAAACACACCACGCCCCAGCATGAGTCAGGCAAACTGATAACCATTTTCAGCACCAAAGGCGGGGTAGGAAAAACCATCATCGCGACAAATCTAGCCGTCTGCCTAGCCCAGCGTTTCCAATCAAATGTATCCCTTCTAGACCTTGACCTGCAATTTGGTGACGTCGGCGTATCGCTGAGTTTGGATCCCAAGCATACAATATACGATGCATTCCTCATGGCGGACACATTAGACGCCCAAATGCTTAAAAGCTTCATGACTGTCAACGGCACAGGAGTCAGAGCTTTGCTGGCTCCGCTTGAGCCGGAGGTTGCCGACCTCATTACCAGTTCGAGTACACAGAAGATCGTCAGCTTTGCAAAGAAAACAGCTCGATACGTGATTGTAGATACTCCACCCTCATTCAACGATCATGTGCTAAGTGCGTTGGAAGTCTCGGATCTAGTTTACCTGGTAACCACCATGGATATTACAAGTGTGAAAAACATTAAGCTCTGCCTGCAGACCCTGCAACTCCTTGGTTATCCCAGAGACCGGACGGGTCTAATCATCAACCGCGCTCACCGTAGATCCGGGCTGCGATTGGATGAGATAGAACAATCCCTTGAAATAAAGGCGGCCTTGACATTACCACGGGATAAAATGGTCCCACTTGCAGCAAACCAAGGAATGCCGATCGTAGTGACAGCTCCCAAAGCTCCTTTCAGCAGAAGCATCTATCGGCTTTCACAATTGGTAGAAACTCAGAATATCACAGACCAAAATGCGGATTCGCAAATCCGCTGAAAGTGAGATGACTAACATGACCCTACATGAGAAGCTAGTTGAAATCCAAAAATCATCGCAGACAACATCCAGGCAAAAACTATTGGAAAAACTAACCGATCAAATACACCGTGAACTGGTAAAAGAACTCGGACCTCAATTATACAATAAAAATATTAGCCTCTCCGAGCTAAGAGCGACCGCCCAGGAGAAATTACATCAACTAATAGCCAGAGAGGAGACTACTCTTTCCGAGGCGGAACGTGCCAGGCTTTTGGAGGACATTGCCCACGATGTGCTTGGCTATGGTCCGCTGGAAGGGCTTTTGGAAAATCCTGAAATAACTGAGATTATGGTCAACGATTTCGACACCGTCTATGTAGAAAAATTCGGCAAGATCCATTTGACGGACCGCAAGTTCTTAAATGAAGCTCATCTTCGAAGGATCATAGACAAAATTGTTGCGCAGATCGGACGGAGAGTAGATGAAAGCGTGCCCATGGTTGATGCAAGGCTTCCCGATGGCTCCCGTGTAAATGTGATCATTCCACCTCTCGCCATAGATGGGGCAAAACTAACCATAAGAAAGTTCGCCGCTGATCCCTACACAGCAAAGGATCTGATAAATTTCGGCACTATGTCAGAGGATATTACCGAGTTCCTGCGGGCATGCGTTAGAGGCCGGCTTAACATCCTTGTCTCGGGCGGGACCGGTTCAGGAAAAACAACCACGTTAAATGTGCTGTCTTCCTTCCTTCCCGATGATGAACGAATCGTGACAATTGAGGATGCAGCGGAACTCCAGCTCCACCAGGAGCACGTTATACGGCTGGAATCGAGGCCTCCAAATATAGAGGGCAAGGGACAAGTCACCATAAGAGATCTGGTCCGCAACTCGCTGAGAATGAGACCTGATCGTATTGTGGTCGGTGAGGTTAGAGGTGGTGAGGCCTTGGACATGCTTCAGGCAATGAACACCGGTCATGATGGCTCACTTTCCACAGTCCATGCCAACTCGCCCCGTGATGTGCTGTCTCGTTTAGAAACGATGGTACTTATGGCCGGAATGGAACTGCCGATTCGTGCGATCCGCGAGCAGATCTCCTCCGCAATCAACATCATTATTCATCAAGCCAGACTGCGAGACGGAAGCAGAAGAATCACCCATATCACTGAGATTCAGGGAATGGAAGAAAACATCATCACCCTGCAGGATATCTTTCTGTTTGATTTTGGCATGGGCGTAGAGGATGATGGGCGGTTCAAAGGCATAATCAAATCAACCGGCATACGGCCGAGATTCGTGGAAACATTAAATAATTTGGGCATAAAGATTCCTGCGGATATCTTTCAGTTTGAAGCCTTCGAAGGGAGGTAGCTCAGATGATTTGGCTAATTGGCAGCATAGTACTAGTCTTTTTAAGCTGTCTTATGTTCGCTTTCTCAATAATGTCCGTTTTTTCTTCTCAATCGTTTTTGGATGAGCAGTTGAAGCCATTCGAGGAAGCCTTTGCCACTTCTCACGGTCTGAAGCATAAGAAGAAACAAAAAGAAAAGATCATGCTTAACAGGGCATTAGAGTTGACCTCTTCGCTGGTGGAGAAAAAAAGCTTCGCCGGTGCTCTGCAAAGCGTGTTGGAGCAGGCCAATATCCCACTCAAGCTTTCAGAGTTTGTGTTCTTTCACATTTCAGGGACGATTATTCTGGGTCTGCTTTGTTACACACTTACCCAGAATCTTCTGCTTACGCTTCCATTTGTACTGGTCTTGACTGCTTTGCCGCTGCTGATAATCGAGATCCAGAAGAACCGGAGAAAGACACTCTTTCACACTCAGCTTCCTGATACTCTGCTGTTAACAGCTGGTGCGCTCAAAGCAGGCTATAGCTTTTCTCAGGCACTCAGCATGGTGAGCGAGGAAACAAAGCCCCCAATCGCCACCGAATTCAAAAGAGTGCTGGCTGAGGCGCGGCTAGGCCTGCCAATGGAGGAGGCTCTTGAAACCATGGCCGAGCGAGTCAGAAGCATAAACTTTGACTGGACAGTTATGGCAGTTAAGATTCAGCGCGAAGTCGGGGGAAACCTGGCAGAGATCTTGGAGATACTAGCCAACACTATACGGGAAAGAGACAGGGTCGAAAGACAGATTGACGTTCTAACCGCAGAAGGCAAACTCTCAGCGATAATCCTATTCTGTTTGCCTTTTGTCCTTGGCTTTATCATCTTTTTGCTGAATCCATCCTATGTCAAAACACTCTTCAGTCACATCATAGGCATAGCGATGGTATTGGCCTCGCTGACCTTAATGATAGTGGGCGGTGCCTGGCTTAAGAAGACAATCTCCATTGAGGTCTGAGGTGATATGAGATGGTTTTCATGTATATTATTTACTTTGTTTCCATAATATTTGTGTTCACATCAGCTTTTCTGTTCTTCTTCGCAGCATCCGTGAATCTCAAGCTCCTGCATGACAAAGTAACGATCAGAGAACAGGAGCTTGCCATGTCCTTGCTGGATAGAGCAGTCATGCCCTTTATGACAAATCTGGTCCGTCTGGCTCACAAGTTAACTCCGGAGGGTGTGAACAAAAGCCTTAAGCGTAAATTGGTCTTGGCCGGAAATCCCAAAGGCTTTGACGTAGACAAGCTAATGACCGCAAAAGTATTGAGCGCAGTGGGAGGTGCACTTATTGCAATCTTGGTTTTCATGGTCAAGAGAAGCCCGCTTTCTTTCTATGCAGGTATTGCGTTTACTTCTATATGCTTCTTTATGCCCGATATTTGGCTCAATTTCAAGATCAATGCCCGTCAGAAGGATATTGTGCTGCTGCTTCCGGACACCCTTGATTTGCTCACCATTAGCGTGGAAGCAGGCCTGGGCTTCGATGCAGCCTTGAGCAAAGTTATCAAGAATACTAAAGGCCCCCTAGCAGAAGAATTCTTTAGAATGCTGCAGGAGATCAGGCTGGGCTCCTCGCGGCGTGACGCATTTAAGAGACTGAGCGAAAGAACCACAATTCCCGAGCTGCAGGGCTTCATTCTGGCAATGCTGCAAGCCGACATATTTGGAATCAGCGTGGCCAAGGTGCTCAGAATCCAGGCGCGGGAGATGCGGATCAAGCGGAGACAAAAAGCGGAAGAGGCCGCAATGAAGGCTCCAGTCAAGATGGTCTTCCCCCTGATCCTGTGCATCTTTCCAGCATTGCTAGTAATTGTTCTGGGACCAGCTGTGGTAAAGATCTATACTGCGTTCATGCAGAGTCTATAAAAGCTGTTTGCGGTTAGTGGTTGTCGGTTCGCGCTAACCGAACACCGAAAACCGAAGTAGGAGATGGTAAGAATGGCGCTTAAAGGATCAATAGACGAGTTCTCATTACTAGACATTTTTAGACTCGTCAGTTGGGCAAAAAAAACAGGGCAATTGGTCGTTACGTCCGACGACAAAGAAGGAAGGATCAGTTTTGAGGAAGGACTGGTTTGTTTTGCCATAACGCCTCACAACAGGATCCCCATCGGCCCAAGACTGGTGAATGCGGGTCTTGTGTCCCAGCAAGAGCTTGACGACGCGCTCAAAGCACAACAAATCGGGAATAAGCAAGAAAGACTGGGTGAAATATTGATGAATATGAGTCTGATCAAGCAGGACGAACTTGAAGAATTCTTGCAAGAACAGATACAGGACGCCCTCTTCGAAATCCTCTATTGGACAAATGGCAACTACCACTTTGAATCAAATGATGACTTGGGAGAAGAAAATTTCGGCATCAGTTTTGCCGTTGAATACGTCATCGACTCCGTTGAAAAGCGACGGGCTGAATGGAAAACGATCAGGGAGGCAATACCATCCACGATAATGGTCGTGAAGATTAGCGAAAGCCCTGGAAAAGAAAAGCAAGAGATCGTGCTGACACCGCTTGAATGGCGAATTCTCTTTGCCCTGAGAGAGGAAAGAAGCATTATCGATCTGAGAGAAACCTGCCAGTTGACCCTGTTTAAACTGTGCAAAACTCTGACTAATATGCGCATTAAGAAGTTGGTCGAATTGACAGTTCCGCCAGAAAACGGTGCGCAGGACACAGATCAGATTAGACTTAAGAAGCAAGACGAGGAGGATAAGCAAGACAAATCACAAGAAGAAACCATGCCGGACGAGACAGAAGAACCAGAAGAACAGGAAGCGGCCACGCTTGACCTCATCAAAGAAGAATTGGAAAATGAGCTTGAAAAACGATTGGAAGAACAAGTCAGTACTGGTCGCGGTGGGGGCGGCAAATACCTGACTGATTTCCCTGACGAAACGTCCAAGAAGGCCGAAAACAAGAGCGAACTGCCTCTCGAATGGTCAAGATACTTGAAAGCGCCGACAAAGAGAAATAAGAGATAAATGAGGTGAATAGGGGCAATTAGGGACAGGATCTACTTTTTGGCAAAAACCCACGCATAATCTGATCCCTGAATGAGACCCATTTCTTGCATCTTGCGGACCATCGCGACTTCGCTGACATTGAAAATCCGCGCCAAGAATTTGTAATCATTGAACCAATTGCGTGCCTCTTTTTTTACCATGTCCGAGGGCATGCACAACTCAGCCGCAAACGCATCTGCTTCTCGATGAAAGTAATCCCGCTTGCAGTTTTTCATGTAGCACAACTTGTCTTCATGCAAAGCAAAATGGGCTATTTCGTGAGCCAGAGTGAATCTTTTCCTGGTCTCAGGCATCAGTCGATTGACCACAATGTAGAAGCTTCCCTGGATATTAAGCAGCGAGCCGAAGAACCATGTGGGAAGAGTCATTTCGATGATTTCAAGACCGAGTTTTCCGGCAATTGCTGTCAGGTTGATGGGCGGGCTATCGGCACCGGATTCCTCTATGAGTTTCTTGGCTTGCTTTCTCAAATACCAATGAGTATAGAGCACTCAGATCACCTAATCCTTACCTTCCGCTTTCCTCTTGGCCTTTATAATCCCGATTACGTGGAGCAAGAGCTCTCTTTCTTCATCGGAATATTTGGGGTCCGACATCAGCAATGCCTCTATGTCATATGCTTCCCAGCTTTGGGGTATGGGGCTCTCTCCCATAAGAAATGAGACAGGAACTTCGTAAAAATCAGCAAGCCTTTTGACTCGGGGAGCAGCGATCCTTCTCCTTCCGTTCTCATACATGGATAGGATGGATTCTTTGAACTCGCCATCAGTAAGATTCTCCACATCTCTTCTGCTTAAGTTTTTGCTCTCTCGGATGTTCCTAAGTCGCAAACCGATTTCATTTTGATAGTTCATGTTGCTACCCCACTATTTGTGTACTCTTTCTTAATTCGCCATATCCAGATTTATCCTGCTGGAAATTTCTTACTATTATTATCGGTAATTACTGCGGGTTTGTTGAACGAAATGGAGCCTGGCGCATACTAATTTCTGCACAAAGAGTGGGGCGAAGTGATGAATAGGTGGGGGTGAGCTTCGAAAAAGACGCCAACCAGCACGCATGAAAGACTGAGAAATCGGAGTCCCAGCTTGCAGCGCAGCCATTGCGGGGATCAACGTATGATAGAATGAAGGAGAAAAAGACTGTGAACCAGCCCATAGCTGCGGATATTGATCATAATGGAAGAGTATCGATTAAGAGAAGCGGGCAAAGACCTGGCTCCCATAATAAAAAGGGTGCCCAAATACATAAGATTACTGACAATTCTGAGCACCGATACTCATTTATCCATGGCCCAGAGAGGCGGCCTCAAGTCTGCGCTCGCTTACATGGCCTTGCCGGTCGACCTGATCCCGGATGGCATGTTAGGTATTGGGCAGCTGGATGATATTCTGGCCGGCCTGATCGCTACAAATTCGGTGCTGAAGACGCTAACGCCTCAACATGTAGACGAAGTCTTGGGTCAATGCGGGCTAAGTCCCCAGATTGTCAGCAATGATCAAGAAGCAATCAAGCGGATATCAAAGAACCTCTCAAAATCGGCTGCGAGGAAATCCACGAAGATTGTTGTCAAGCTCACCTCTTCTTGGCAAAAAGCATTCTCGAAAGCAGTAGAAGAGTTTAGGGAAGAGTACAAAAAATAATTCTTTCTTTAACCTGATTGTCAGATGCGATCCCGTTATTGCCATCATGAGAGTAGTTGTCTAGCTGCAAGATGCCAATTGGCCCGCGTGCAGCAGCTTAGTTGTGAGTCGGCCCTTGTTCTCTTCTGATCAACACCCTTGACACCAGATGCAAGACTCAAAAGCTGAAAACTCAGTTGCGGACTCACATTATCACTCACGAGCTAATCACTCATACACTTATTTCCTCATCAGCAAGGTAGCATGCAGGGTCGGAAGCCCACAAATCACCATAGTAGGCTTCTGCACGGGCACGGAAATTGCCATTGCAGATACTCAGCCATCGGCATCGCGCGCACCGTCCTTTTAACAAGTGTTTTCTGTCCTTTAGACCTGCCATGATGGGATCGGTCGTATCGGTCCAGATGTCGCTGAACTTTCTGGCTCTCACATTCCCAAAACTGTGATGTCTCCAAAATTGATCGGCATGGACTGCTCCATCCCAACCTACACAACCAATGCCGATCCCGCTGCTATTACCTTCGTTCATCTGAAGCAGCTCATAAACCTCACCGGCCCGAACAGGATCTTCTTGAAGCAGACGAAGATAGATGTAGGGGCCATCAGCGTGATTGTCCACTGTCAGAACCTCTTGGTTGATTCCCCTGGTGAACATGTCCTTGGTTGCACTCAATATCAGGTCGACTACTTCGCGAGTCTCGTCATGAGAAAGATCCTGTTCTATCATTTGGCTGCCCCGGCCCGAATACACGAGGTGATAAAAGCACACTCTGGGAATTTTTTCCACTTCCAACAGTTCGAATATGCCCTCCAGATCTTGCACATTGTGACTGTTCATGGTAAAACGCAAGCCTACCTTTATATCCTCAGCGACGCAGTTACGGATGCCGTCGATCGCAGCATCAAAAGCCCCCTTAGCGCCCCTGAACTGGTCGTTTGTCTCCCTAAGACCGTCCACGCTTACCCCTACATAGGACAGACCGATCTCCTTGAATTTCTTGGCTTTCTGCGGCGTAATAAGAGTCCCATTGGTGGAGATGACAGCCCGCAAGCCCCTTTCTCTTGCGTAGAGCGCAAGCTCAGTCAGATCACCGCGCATGAGAGGCTCACCACCGGAGAAGAGGATGACCGGCGCACCGAAGGAGGCGAGATCATCGATCATCTGCTTTGCTTCTTCCAGGCTAAGCTCCCGAGGGTCCGCTCGATTGGTTGCCGCTGCGTAGCAGTGCACGCACTTAAGGTTGCAGCGCCTGGTCATGTTCCATACCACAATCGGTTTCTTATCCCTAGAGAACTGCAACAGATGAGAAGGCAGCTCACTTGAGCGCCTATGGTATCTCAAGACGTCCGATGATTCAACTGCTCCGCAGTACAGTTTTGATATCCCGATCACGCATACCACCTCAAACTTGATGCAAGATTCATAACAGGACGTTTTCACTGCGGCCACGTGGAGACGAAATGATAGTCCCATTAAGGACAACCTCAAAAGTTAAGATAACGATGCCTGAATTGAGAGATATTAGACATCTGAACATTGACAAATTGACCAAAAAACCAATTCGAATGTTACAGGTCAAATGTCAAATGCGGCGGTGCTTCCTGCCCTCGCCGTCGCCAAAACTCATCATCTGTCGGCTTCGGATTCCACGATCGCCTTGACCAGTCCGGGAATTGTGTATTCTTCTGCTTCAATATTTACCTCAAGTCCCAATTTGCGCAGGGTATCAGCGGTTATCGGCCCAATGCAAGCGGTCTGGACCCTCCGCAAAAGCTTGGGCAGGTCCAACCCCTCAAGAAGCGTGACAAAGTTCTTCACAGTTGAAGAACTTGTGAAGGTGACAATGTCAACCTCTTCTCTTGTAAGCATTCCTTTTACTTCATCAACTTTTGAATTGTCACTCACGGTCCGGTACGCAGTGGCAACATCAACGGTCGCGCCCATATCCCTTAGGCTTTCAGGAAGTACCTCCCGCGCGACCTTTGCTCGCGGAATCAGGACATTCAGTCCAGCCACGCCCATCTCCTTGAACCCATCAATAACCGCTTCTGCTCGGTATTCTTGAGGTATATAGTCAACGGACAGATGCAGGCCAGTTAATCGTTTTGCCGTTGCAGGGCCTATGGCAGCAATTCTTTTCCCTTTCAGTTCCCTGAGATCCTTGCCCAGGAACTCCAGTCTCTGAAAGAAGAAGTCAACACCGTTTGCACTAGTGAATATGACCCATTTATACTTATCCAAACTGGTTATTGCAGCATCAAGTTGCTCAAAGCTTTCAGGTGGCTCTATTCTGATCGTGGGAAACTCTACGGCCTGTGCGCCTTCTTTCTCAAGAAGGCTCACCAGCTCACTTGCCTGGCCTCTTGACCTTGTCACCAAAACTCGCTTTCCAAAAAGCGGCTTCTTTTCAAACCATTTCAATTGCTGTCTCAACCTTATTACATCGCCGACCACTATTATGGCAGGCGGTTTAAAATCCTGCTCCTTTGCCTTATTGACTATGTCCGTGAGTGTTCCAGTAACTACTTCTTGAGCCGGTAGTGTGCCCCATCTTATAAGAGCAACCGGAGTATTCCTCTCCCTGCCGTGCTTAATGAGCTGATCAACAATTTTGGAAAGATTATGCATGCCCATGAGGAAAATCAAGGTGCCCACGCCTGTAGAGATCTTGTCCCACTCTACGTCGGTGGACTCTTTTGTGGGATCCTCATGGCCGGTAATGAAAGCAACCGTCGATGTAATTCCCCGATTCGTTACCGGGATCCCCGCATAGGCAGGTACTGAATAGGCTGAGGAGATCCCAGGGACAATCTCAAAAGGGATATTGTTCTGGGCAAGAAACATGGCTTCCTCGCCGCCTCGGCCAAAAACAAAAGGATCTCCACCCTTGAGCCGGACAACAATCTTGCCCTCTTTCGCCCGCTCCGCGAGCAGTCTGTTTATTTGGTCTTGCTCATAGGCATGCTCTGAGGCCTTCTTCCCCACATAGGCCCGTTCAGCTGAGGGTCTAGCATGCTCGAGTATACGAGCACTCGCCAGCCGATCATAGACAACAACATCGGCTTCCCTCAAGCATTCGATCCCTTTGAGACTTATTAACTTGGGATCCCCCGGTCCCGATCCGACCAAATATACCTTTCCCACCATGTTTCGATCCATTCTGCGCGGCTACGGCAAAGTTGCCTATTTCAACCAATATGCTCATCAATGGCCTAGCAGCACCTTTGCGAGATGACTTCTGCCTCACGACCCCCTAGGTCAAAAATGCACAAATTCGCCCTATTTTGGATTGAGCCGAGCCATAATACTAGATGCGTGCTGCCGTTGTTTTCCGCGGGTCCTTAGCTGCCCACAATCAGTCCAACATTGGTTTTAAGACTTTGTGAATTCCTTCACTTAATACGCTATCACAAAAGCTGAGCTATGGCAACGCAGCGCGGATCTTTTGAAGGATCTCCGAGGCCCCCTCTGACAGCAGCTTTTTGGCCAATTCAACAGCCAGCAATTTGGCCTCCTCCGGAGCACCGGTAATATTGTCTTTCACCAATGTTGTTCCGTCAAGACTGGCAACCATTGCCCGCATGCCGAATCCATCTCCCTCTATCTGAGCCAAGGCTCCAATAGGAACTTGACATCCCCCTTCAAGAAATCTCATCAGAGTCCGCTCAGCGCCGACACAAATACTCGTGCGCTCATCATTCAACTGTCTGACCAGCTCAGAGATTTCATCGTCTTCCTTTCGGATCTCAATTCCAATTGCTCCTTGTCCGACAGCCGGCAGGCAAATATCTGAGGCAATTGTCTCTGAAATCCTCTCAGACCAGCCCATCCGCCTTATCCCGGCAGCAGCAAGTATCATCCCATCAAACTGCCCCTCGCCCATTTTGCGCAGCCTGGTATCCAGATTACCCCGCACGTCTGTGAAGGAAAAGTCGGACCGGTAGTGAAGCAATTGAGCTTTCCTTCTCAAACTGCTGGTACCGACAAGCGCATTTCGTGGAAGCTGGGCTAACCCTAGGTTGCTCCTGGACAATAACACATCATGCGGATCTTCGCGCTTGAGAATCGCTCCAAGAGCCAGATCAGCAGGGATATCAGTGGGCACATCCTTCATGGAGTGCACTGCAAGGTCAATTCTTCCCTCGGAAAGCGCGACCTCAATCTCTTTGACAAACAGGCCCTTGTCCCCTATCTTTGCCAGCGGAGAGTCTAGGATCTTGTCGCCGGTGGTCCTTATCTTCTTGATCACAATTTCACGTGAGATTAG
>CAYFXD010000094.1:0-9390 GCA_964347095.1 uncultured Actinomycetota bacterium
GTCAACCTCATCAGGGCTGTCAACTAGAGCCTGGGCAAGGGTTTCCAATAGTTCCTTCACAGCTTCACCTCCGAGCTTCTGCGGCCAACTAACCGGTCTTTGGCTTCTTCTCCTTCTTCTTCGGCTTCTTCTGCTTCTTCTTACTGCTCTTCTCAAATTCTTTGCGAACACCGGCTATTCGCAACAGTTTTTCAACCGTCTGTGTTGGTTGTGCGCCGTTCGCCAGCCATTTTACAGCCTTTTCCTCATCAATCTCCACCACCGATGGGTCTGCTTGAGGGTTGTAGTGTCCTACAACTTCAATGAATCTACCGTCCCTCGGCATCCTGGAATCTGCTACTATGACTCGATAAATAGGATCCTTCTTGCCACCGACTCGACTGAGCCTCATCTTTACCGCCAACTCATCGCCTCCCTATCTGAATCTTGAAAAAAGCCCTTTTCCAGATCTTCCTGGCCCGAATTTGCCTAACTGTTTGACCAGTTTTTGTGTCTCTTTGAACTGTTTCAGGAGTTGATTAACATCACGTGTGCTGGTTCCACTCCCATTCGCAATCCTCGTCCGCCTGCTGCCATTGATAATCGCTGGGTCTCTGCGCTCTGCCGGCGTCATTGATTGAATGATCGCCTTAAGGCGGCCCACAACGCTCTCATCCATCTGCATGCTTTTCAAACCAGGCATTCCGGGAATCCCAGGCAACATTTTAATAATCTGATTCAGCGGTCCCATCTGCTCCAATTGCCCCATGTACTGAAGGAAATCTTCCAAAGTAAATGATTGCTTTTTGATCTTCTCCTCTAATGCCTGCGCTTCCTCTTCCTGCACAGTCTCTTGGGCCTTCTCAATGAAGCTGAGCACATCGCCCATTCCTAATATCCGTGACGCCATTCGGTCCGGATAGAAAGGCTGCAAGCTGTCTAGTTTTTCTCCCACAGAGACAAGCTTGATCGGCTTCCCGGTTACCGCTGTGATTGAAAGAGCTGCTCCTCCCCGAGCGTCGCCATCCAGCTTGGTCAAGATCACACCGTCGATGCCGACCTTCTCCTGGAAGCTAACTGCAACATTTACCGCGTCTTGACCGCTCATCGCGTCCACAACTAATAATATCTGCTGGGGATGCACATCCTTTTTTATCTCCGACAACTCCAACATCATTTCTTCATCAATGTGCAAGCGGCCTGCAGTATCCAAGACCACCACGTCGCAACTTTGCGTAATTGCTTCCCGAATTCCATGGCGGACGATTTCTGCCGGTGACACATTCTCAGCGCTATGAACCGGCGCACCCAGCTCGGCTCCGAGAACCTTGAGCTGATCAATTGCAGCCGGGCGATATACATCCGCTGCCACCAGAAATGGCCGTTTCCCCTGATTTTTCAGAAAGTAACCCAGTTTTGCCGTCGCCGTCGTCTTTCCTGAGCCCTGAAGACCCACTAACATCAAGATTGTGGGAGGTCTGCCAGCAAAGACCAGCTCGCTGGCCGCTCCACCCATCAACTCTATCAGCTCCTCATTTACAATCTTGACCACTTGCTGCCCCGGAGTCAGGCTGTTTAGGACCTCGTCTCCGACAGCTCGCTCCTCAATTCTTGAGACAAAGCTTTTGACCACCTTGAAATTGACATCTGCCTCCAGCAGTGCCAACCGTATCTCACGCAATCCAACCTTGACATCTTTTTCACTTAGATGACCACGGGATTTAAGACGCGAAAAGACATCCTGCAATCGTTCTTGAAGGTTTTCAAACATGGAAAACACCAAAAAAAATGAGCTAGTCTGCACTTGTAAATTCCAAGTTATCTTATAAAAGCAAGGGAAAAGTGTCAAGTAAGCAGGCAATAAGAGGAATCAAAATGGGGCGGATGAGATAGCTTGGACCCAAATATTGCTACAGTATACTACCGGACTATCTCATCGCTGCAATGAAGAGAGAATAATCTCTTTTTCTGGTCTGAATAGACTTTGAACATTGCTAGGTCGTGATCTACAACTATGTTGATCTCTACCGCTAGTGCCCCTCAACCACCCCAGTGGAAGCTTATCAATTGTTGATCCAGAATTCAACAACCATTCATAAATTACGCCAATTTTTTTCTCGATGCCAGGTCCCAGATTGGAACTGTGTCGGCTGGTTTTTGTCTATATCCAGGATCAAGCATCCAGGATCGCTGCTCAAGCATCGAGCATCTGGCTAAAGTTTTCCAGACCGCTGTCGATTCAACGAAACAAACCAGAAACTTACAGGAAGTGAAATAATTGGAATACTCCGACCAGCCTTTTCACAAAACATTGGACGACCTATTCTCATCAAATCAAGTAGGACTGCGCGAATTTGCCAGAAAATCCGGCGTGAACTTCTCGTATTTAAGCAAGTTGAGAAATGGCAAAATGCCTCCTCCTTCCAATAATGTAATTCAAAAAATTGCTAGGGGCTTTCGAGTATCCACCGACTATTTCCTAGAGTACAGATTGCGTCACGTCTATGACCTGCTGGTCGAAGACCCAGATCTTGTCGTTGCTCTTCACTTGTTGTGCAAACAACCGCCACCCCGGCGAAAGAAGATCAAAGCACAATTCATGGATTTTGTTGAAAAAGAGGTTTCAAATAACTAGAGGATGCGTCACAGCTATTTATTCGGCTGCAAGCAGAGCCTCCACGAACTCTTTCGGCCTGAAGTCCTGCAAGTCTTCAAGCTTTTCGCCCACGCCTATTTTTATCACCGGGAGTCCGATCTCTTCGCTTATCGCAACGACTATTCCGCCCTTGGATGTCCCATCAAGTTTGGTTAATATCAAAGCATCAAGGTCCAGTGCTTCATTGAATGTTTTTGCCTGAAAGAGCGCATTCTGCCCGGTTGTCGCATCGATAACCAGAATGGTCTTCACTTCCGCATCTCCAGCCGCTTTTTGGACAACCTTCTTTACTTTTTGCAATTCAGCCATTAAATTGGCGTAGGTGTGCAATCTCCCGGCAGTGTCTATCAGGAGAACATCCACAGACCTGGCTCGGGAGGCTTGGATTGCATCAAAGACAACAGCCGCGGGATCCGCACCTCGTTTATGTTTGATAATCTCAACTCCCGCTCTCTGTGCCCAGATCTCCAACTGTTCAATGGCCGCCGCGCGGAAAGTATCTGCCGCTGCAAAAAGTACCTTTTTCCCCTCACTTCTTGCCTTATACCCTATCTTGGCAAGAGTCGTAGTCTTGCCAGTCCCATTGACGCCAACCAGCAGCAAAATATTTAGCACGCCTTGCTGCAGCTGAAGGCCGGTTTTTGGTTGCCTCAACATGTTGAGAAGCTCAACCTTTAGCAGGCGCAACAGGTCTTCGGAGTCCCCAATCTTCTCTCGCTGCGCTCTTTGGCGCAGGTCGTCAACGATCAATGCGGTCGCTTTAACTCCCACATCATCCTGGATAAGAACACCCTCCAGCTCCTCCCAGAATTCTTCACTGCCGGGCGAAAAGCGGGAAAAAACTCCTGTGATTTTCGTGATTAGGTTTTTTCGGCTTTTTACCAGTCCTGATTTCAGTCGGGCAAACCATCTCTCCTGGTCCGCCATCTCCTGTTGATTCATGATTCCACATCTCTAATTTGGCATTTTGCATTCCTATAAGCCTGTCAGTGAGTCGTGGGCAGTCGGCACTCGAGTCGGAGACTTGGTTTAACCTTCCACTCCGTCACTCTCTCGCTTCATCACTTTAACTACGCTCGACTCACTTTCTCACTTGATCACGGTGCAATTCGCAATTTGTACTTGACGTTTGGCAGCCCTAGCTGACATACGCCCTTCTGTCCTCACGTTCAGGGAAATCGGCCAGTTTTTGTGAGATGACGCTGGACACACCTTCTGGTTCCATCGACACCCCATAGAGCATATCAGCTATCTCCATCGTCCTTTTTTGATGGGTGATTATCAGAAATTGAGTCTTCTTGCTCTGAGACTCTAGAAAATCCGTAAATCTCGATAAGTTAATACTGTCTAGAGCAGGTTCGACCTCATCCAAGATGTAGAAGGGGCTGGGCCTCGTGTGGTGTATGGCAAAAAGAAAGGCCAGTGCAACCAAAGCAGCTTCCCCACCGGACAGCAGCGTAACTTTTTGCAGCCTTTTGCCGGCGGGGTGGGCGCTCATGGAGATGCCGCTGTTAAGCACATCTTCGGGCTGATCCAACACTAACTCGGCTTCTCCGCCCTCAAACAAATAAGAAAAAATGGTCTGAAAATGGAAGTTGACCTGGTCAAATGTGTGTAAGAATCGATCCTTGATTTTTTTATCTATCTCTCTGGCAACCTTTTCCAAAGCCTTTCTGCTCTCAGCTAGATCGTTTATCTGATCTGAAAGAAATGAGTGTCTTTCCTTCAATGCATTAAAGTCCTCTACTGCTATTGGATTTACCGCTCCCATCTCCTTGATTTGCCTTTTGAGCCTGTCAATCTCTTCCCTCAAATCCTCTCTTGTTCTGTTAGTTCTGTGCGTTTCAACCGCTCTATCCAGAGGCACTTCAAACTGCTCTACTATCCGTTGGGAAATTGATGTTACCTCCACTTCAAGCTGTGCTTTCAAGATCCGCACATTTTGTATTCTCTCTGTAATTGTTCCGCTTTGCTCCCTCAACTCTGAACTATGCGCTCGTTCAAGTTCACCGGTATTCTTTAATGCCAGAATTGAACCTTTCTTCTTCGAGATCTCATGGGCAACCGTGCCCAGCAATTCTTCTATGACGTTTGTCAATTCGGTAAGAGCGCCTTCCAGTGGTCCGAGCCTTGACGCAAACTGGTTAAATAATGTCTCCAAATCTATTTCGGAATCTAAAAGCTGCTGAAGTTCATTTTGATCCTCACTAATAAGACCTGTCTGCTTTACCATGTAATCTTCCTTTTGGCTCAGCGTGTCGAGCTGCAGTCTGGCTTTGTTGACCTCTCGCTCCAGTTCTTTTCTCTGTTCAAGGCATGACTGCTTTTGTGCTTTCAGCCCAGACACACGAGCATTCATTTCCTTCACTTCTTCGGTAGTGGCACGGATCTCTGCAGCCAGATCAGTTCTGATCTGTTCCTTCTCCTCGATCCTCGATTCCCAGTGTTCGTGCTCATCTGCGAGCGCTTTTTGTTCCTCTTCAGCCAGATAAATCTCTTGTCCCGTCCTTTGCTGTTCTGCCAGACAAGCCTGCAATGCAAACTGGTGTTCCTTAAGAGTCTCGTCCCACGACTGCAGCTTACTTGCTAATTCCTGGCGGCTAGCTGACTTTGCAGCCTGTTTCCTTTCCAAGCCCCGCAGGCTGTCTAAATGCTTTTTCGTTTCTGCCTCGAACTTCCGTACAGAATGACCCTGAAGCATCTTAAGCAGCTTCCTCCGCTTGCCCGTGTAGATCTTGCCGTCCGCAGAAAAAACCTCACCATTTTGGGTCACCAGGGTATATCCAGTCCGGCTTTTACTCCGCTCCTTCAACAACTTTATAGCTATCTGCACATCCGGAACCACAAACACATTGTTCAACAAATGCTGGATGAAAGGTTTCAGATCATTGCTACACTCAACAAAGCCGCTTATCGGTGTGAAGGATTCGCCAACTTGCTGAGAGAGCCGTCTCCCATCCATCCCCTCGGTGACAATTAGCCCAAATGGCCCCTTCTTGGCTTTTTGCATGAAAGACAGTATTTGCGCAGCATGATCGTATTTCTTGACAGTCAAGCAGAGCAGGTCTGTCCCCAGCACTGCTTCCAATGCTCTCTCATACTTCTTGGGCACCCTGATCAGTTCTCCCAGGACTCCCATGAATCCTGATAGCTCTGCATTCCGGACTGATTCAGCCCCGCTCAGATCACCCAAAGCTTCTTTGAAGTCCTCGTAGGCCTTTTTCTCTGCTTTCAACGCCGCAATTTGTTCCTTTTTCTTCTCAATCTCGGTTTTCAAATCACGCAAAACTGCGTCGACCTGCTTGATCGCTTTCTCCGCACTGGTCTTTTCCCTTTCCCAATGCTGACATTGATTGCGCCGTTCTTCAGAATCCCTCTCGCCCTCTTCCACGTCTCCTTGCAACTTTTTGATCCTCGCCAGGCAGGAATCTGCCTGCTTCCTGTTGAACACACTCTTCACTTCGAGAGTCTCTGTTTCCGACTGCACCGCGTTCAGACTGCGCTCCCCCCAAGAGTGCTTCTCATCTACAGTAGCCCTCTGCTTTTCCATCATGTCCAGCTCTTTGGTAAGCCTTGTCTCCTCGGCTGCACAATTTTCTAGCTCTGCTTCCAGATTGACAAGTCTGTTGGTAATCATCTTTTTATCCAGCTGGAAAGAACTCTTTTTCTCACTGAGCGCGAGGCTCTCTTCTTTCCTTCTGCCGATACGCTGCTTCAACTGATCGATCTTCTGCCCAAGCTCTTTTCTTCTCAGCGTTAATGCTTTACCTTTTTCTTGCGCCAGCAAATAGGTGCTGCTCAGCCTGTCAAAACAGGTCTGAAACCGCCTCTTTTTCTCTTCCAGCCTCAAAATATGAGCCTGGTCCTTTTCGATTCTCTTCCTAAGCGATTCCTGTTTTTCATCTTCTTTGGCGATCGCACCCTGCAGCTCTTCCAAGCTTCTTTCCCAATTTGACTCATTGGCGGCGAGCTCAGCCCATTCATCCTGCAGGTCCTCCAAATGCCGCACATCAAAGCATATTTCGAGATCCCGAACACTTTCTGCAACTTTTCTATGACGTTCAGCCTTGCGGGCCTGTCTTTCCAATGGTTGGATTTGATGGTTTATCTCTTTCAACACATCCTTTGCCCGGACTAGGTTCTGCTCCATTGATATCAGTTTTCGCATGGCTCTTTCTTTTCTGATCTTGTGTTTCAGGACTCCAGCGGCCTCCTCAATCAACATCCTTCGCTCTTCGGGTTTGCTCACAAGAATGTGCTCCAATTTGCCCTGACTTACAATCGAATACATCTCCTTGCCCAAACCCGAGTCCATTAGAAGCTCCTGTACATCAAGCAACCTGCACGGCACATTATTGATTAGGTACTCGCTGTCACCCATTCTCGAGATCCGCCTAGTGATCGAAACCTCTGAGAACTCAATGGGCAAAGCCTCATCAGAGTTGTCCAAGGTCAAGGATACTTCTGCAAGCCCAGCGCTCTCCCTTGTCGGACTTCCGGCGAAAATAACGTCCTCCATTGCGGTGCCTCTAAGAGAGATAGCACTTTGTTCGCCCAGAACCCAAAGAACAGCATCGGTTATATTGCTCTTCCCACTTCCATTAGGACCCACAACAACTGTGATACCGGGCTCAAAGTAGAGCTTGGTGCTGTCTGCAAAAGACTTGAATCCTTTGACTGCCAGTGTCTTTAAGTACAAGAATCCTCCCAGCCCTTACCGAATCTGAACAGACGTATTCTAACATGAGTCCGATTCTTCTGCCACAAACAAGCACCACGCAAAGTCGTTCATTGAGCAATTAATGATGACTAAAGAACCAACCGCCATGCATGATACTAGAACGTTCATGCCAAACCTCGGCAACATACTTGTGCTTCATAAGTTTATACAACGTCCAGAATCTTGTATGTGCTCTATTCTCAGCCCATTAATCATCTGTCATTCATCATTCTTTGGACATTCGTCATAGACATGGGCATTGGCGGTTCTCTATCGTTGGCTTTGGCTGATCGACGGTCTAGTATCCCAATTTCATATCAGCCTTTACTTTTAAAGTGAATATGATAGAGTAGTGAAACAAATTTTCCAAAGGGAGGTTAATGAGATATTCTGAACCGTATACAAAATTGGCTGCTCGTCCCAATCCTCCTTGCATTGATTCTATCAAGTCAATCACCACTCTTTGCAGCAACTGGAACAAGAATTGAAAGACTACAGAACAAAATCGCCGACAAAAACAATCGCATAGCAGGGCCTAGGAATAATCAGCAGGCCTTACTTGCTGAGCTTGTCGCTCTCGAATCACAGTTACACAGAGCTCACCAAGAGCTGGAAGACATAAACGACAAGCTTGCTGTGACCGACTCCAAGCTGAACCGCGTCAAACAATCCAAAAAGCAGGTTCAAGCAGATTTAGAGAAGACCAAGACGGTACTTGGGACGAGATTGAAAGATATCTACACCGAAGGCCGTTTCTCCGGTCTTCATTTTGTTTTGTCCAGCAAGGACATCAATACATTGATTTGCCGACTTGACTACTTGAGCTTGATCGTCAAGCAGGATGCGCGGCTGGTCCAAAAAGTGGAAGCCGAAAAACAAGATCTGGAGAGAATCCAGCTTGATATTGAGAAGGAAAGCCGCATGCTTACAGAACTAAGATCAAACTGCCAAGAGAAGCAGACGCTGCTGGGCCAGAAGATCGACGAGAAGGAAGCTACCCTCCAAAGTATAAGAGAGCAGCAGCTAGCAACTGAGGATGTTCTCAAAGACCTGCAAAATAGCGCTGTTCAAATCAGGACTAAGATGAATCAGTTGCAGCCGACCAGTCGCGGCTCAGCCAGAGGAAGCTTAAGGATGCTGGCTTCCGGCTATTGCGGATGTTCTCGATGCTGCGGCCGAAATACAGGCAAGACAGCCTCCGGCCTACCTGTGGGAAAGGGCATCGTAGCTGTAGACCCAAACGTGATCCCCTTGGGAACTAAGCTATACATCTCCGAGTACGGCGAGGCAATCGCCGGTGACATCGGTGGTAGAATTGCAGGCAATCGCATTGACCTGGGTTTTGACTCCCATGTTCAGGCCAAGTCCTGGGGCAAAAAATATGTCGTGGTAGACATTATTCAATAGGATACGTTATTCGGCATTCTGACTCAGCTAATATAACATTTAACCTTTCTGCTTTTCCCAATGACCTCGAGTCTGACCCCAGGCATCCAACACCTCACCTAGAAGATCACAAAATCCCTCGAATGCTGTGGGGAAGACTCCCACTTGATTTTCAGCGCAGCACCGTGCTATTTCTTTTTTTGCTGCTGTGCGGCCAAGGCTTCAAGGGCCTTTTTTGCCGCCGCCAGCTCTGCTCTCTTTTTGCTTTGTGCCTTCCCTGAGCCCCACACTTTGTCCAAGACCGAAACCTCGGCAAAAAATGTTCTCTTATGAACAGGACCTTCTTCCTTCACAATCTCATATTTGGGCATCGCTCCGAATTTGCTTACTGTATATTCTTGAAGAGCTGTTTTGTCGTCAGAAAGCCTGCCCGAGGCAACAACCTCCAGGACCATATCTTTGAACCTGGTTAGAACGAATTTCCGGGCAACATCAATGCCCCTATCCAGATAGATCGCTCCAAGAACCGCCTCAAAACAGTCGCCAAGAATGGATGTTCGCTCCCTGCCTCCTGAGAGTTCTGCGCCTTTGCCTAGCAGAATGCATTCTCCTAGACAGATGTCTGCAGCCAGATTAGCCAACACTTCAG
>CAYFXD010000095.1:0-5200 GCA_964347095.1 uncultured Actinomycetota bacterium
GAAGTTCAGCTCGCTTGCTAGTCTTGTCTTCTCCTCGATTTCCGCATCGTCTTTGTCTGCTTCGACCAAAACAGCGAGGCCAGGGGGATTAAGAAAGGTCTTTTCATGACGGTAGAGTACCGTTTCTCCGCCTACCTTGAACTCCTTCCCTCCTCTGCCTACGGTCACGAGTCTGATAGGAGGCGCGGATGCCTCCTCCAATTCGGAGATGACTTCATCGGTAACATGTGGACATGCCGCTAGTTCCGCTTGACCGCCTGCAAGCTTCATCGCAAAAGCTAGGCAGGTAGGCACCCCACATTCGCCACAATTCGTCTGAGGCAACTTTTTGTAAATATCAAGCCCAGTTAAAGCCATATTCATCTCTCCTCTTCCAATAATCACTCAATTTGATCAAAGGATGAGCTCCCATCGATAGACTGCTGGTTCGATCAGCGATGTTCGACCAGCGACTAGCGATAGACTCTCAAACCCTCTGCTGATTGAGGCTCACGTTTTGTCCTCGACTCCCTGTTGCTTTTTCCCGCTGATCGCTTGCCTGCCAGCGCCTACGCCGCCAGACATTGGCGGGCAAGAAAGTCGCTAATCGCTCATCGGTTTTGCGACTAGAACATTGGTGCCATCTCTAAAGCCGGGTGGCCCACTTTCTGCATGTATTCCATGACCTGTTCTTCGGTGCTTGCGACGGTTTCATCTGCGATTTTCTCCACAAAATCAGGTGCGCCGATCTCTTCTGCCCTCTTCCTTAGATTGTCCATCATCAATTCCTTCAACTCTTTGGGCATCCATACAATTCTCTCGAAGCCGCCCTCAGCCTGGATGAACTTCTTGCTCACCAGATACTGCTTGCCGACTCCAAGGAATCCTGGGGTTTGAACCCCTCCGCCGACCGAACCTGCGAGAGTGGAGAACTTCATTCCGCAGGGAGTCATCTCTGGATATTCCCTGTTTACCACCATTATCCCGTTACACATAGGAAGAAGCGCAACAATGCACTCGAAGCAGCCACAGGAGGTCATTGGATCTTCCATCATGGAGTAGGCGTTAAAGCGTTCCAAGGTACGGTTGGATTTCTCGTACACAAAATCATTGACACCGGTCCATTGGCCCTTGAGCGACTCCAGAGTCTCGCCTTTTTCCACAGGCTGGTTGGGCCCATTGGGGTCGATCTCGAAAGACGCCTTTCCGTCCAGCCAGTTATATGCTCCGCACAAACCGAGTCTTTCGGGACTGATGATGCACAAGTGATTGGGGGCGAACGACTGGCAGAGTGTACAGGAGTAGAAGGTCTCGACGCTCTCATCGGTCATGCCGGCGACTCTCTCATCCCGCTGAGTGTAGACCTTGCGCGCTTCCTGTCTCAGTTCATCTACCTTCTCCTGCTCCGTATATATCTTTACCTGCACCTTGTCCACAATAGCCGAATAGTCGGCGAGAAGCTTGGCTCTGATAATTTCTCCAAGATGATATAGCTTAAAACCTTTCTCCTTGGCGGCCTTGCTGATACGCACCCAGTTAACATCCCTCGATCCCATATGCAGTATGCCCTCAGCTCCATTGATGAAATTATGTATCTGCCGCTCAAGAATGGGCTCAAAATCCTCTTGCATCCTGGCACCGGCGACATCCACCATAATTCCCAGCGGAAGCTGCGAGCCAAATTCCACATCAGCGATCTCGGGGCCCATGACTTCAATCTTCCCGTCTTCCACTTCATTTGCTTCTATGGTGTGCAGCAGTTCAAACGCGTGGGTCTTTCCGCCGCCCATCTCCAGATAGCAGTCCTCTCTTCTAACTCGCTCACCTTCAAAAGCAGGGCCGTATGCCACCGGAATGTCAATCTTGGTAACGGTTATCTTCAAACCCCGGACCTCTATCGCTCTATCCACCATTTGATCATGGGGCACATTGGAAACCACGTGCTCATACATGCAGATCCCTGTGGGCAATATCTCGGGAATATCCGTATCTGCAATTACCGGAAAACCATAGTTTATTGCTCCTGCTGCCTGAGCATACTTCTCGTCATCCACTTGACCAAGGGCCAAAGCGAAGGCAAAAACCCGGTTCTTGTTGTAGAGAAGGTTTCTTCGATAATCGCCAGGCGTCACACCTCCGAAGGCCATTGCCGCCCGAGATGCAAAGCCCAGCGCAAAGACGGTCGAGGTAATGTCTTTGCCAAAAGGAACCAAACGGGTCTCCCAACCCATTTGAACACCTTCTTCCGCCAACTGCTCGGCCATATTCTTGCCATTGGTCTCACCGGACATGAAAACGTAGATGCTTTTTTCCTGCAGTTCTCGCGCTATCCGCACAGCCGTCTTATTGTCCGGAGCAGCACCCACGCACGCAGCAAAACCGGGGGCCGAGCCATCAACAAACTCGATTCCGCGCTCCCGCATGATGACGTCAGTTGCCGCTCCCAGCCACAGATGGCCGTCGGTGGGCGAGGGCGTCATCGTGTACGGAACGTCGCTTTCCAGATATTTAAGCGCTTCGATTACCTCGTCGGCAAAGAGCGTGGCCATCCCTGCATCCAGCGCATTGCCAAGATACGGCAACCAGGTATGTTCGCTGGGAACCGGAGGCAGAAGAGACTTTGCACGCTCCAAGACCGGCTTCATGTCACCGATATTGGCAACTTTCATCCCGGTCATAGCGTAGACCACAGGCAGAAAATAGCCGGTATTGGGAAATTCAACTCTCTTATCCGCTCCGTGCTTTTTGAGCGCTTCTTTATAGGTCTTTTCGGCCCTTTGGTAGATCTTATGCGCTCCCCTTATGACCCCCGTAGCAATTATTTTCGACATCTTTCCTCCTTGGACCATACGCTGATTTTTGACGCCGATTACGGCAGATATCTGCGCAATTCTGCGTCCTTATCTGCGTCAATCCGCATTAGAACTTGAGCTCTCTCCTCATCGCCATATCGTAAAGAACCCGTTCCGGCTTCTTGTCAATGGCCAGTGCTTTCCTGGCCTGATCAATGCGATCAATCGCCATACCCGCGATCTTTATTGGATCGGGCTCGGCAACTCCCCATTTGCCTCCCGTCAGTTCTCCGATCTCATCTGTCAGAAAGTTGAACACAGCTTCACTGCCGGTAACCGGAAATGGCAGACCGAAAATGGTATAGACACCAGAGGCCACAAAGTACTGGCCGATGGCAATTGCCTTTTCGCTCATCCACTCGGGGCATACACCTGCGGCCGGAACATCCGACAAGTCGTCACCAAGTCCCCCTTCCTTGATCACATTGGTTGCCTCAATAAGAATGCGGCTGTTGTCCACGCATGAACCGGTGTGCAGCACAGGCGGGATACCGACCGTCTCACAAACCTCGGCCAGACCTGGGCCGGCATACTTAGCCGCTTCGGGTATAAGCAGACCATCTTTGGCGCACGAAATGGCAGCACAACCGCTCTGGATGACCAACACATCGTTGGCAATCAGCTCGCGCACCAGCGTTCGATGGACCGACTCCGGAGTTCCAACAGGACGTCCGCATCCCACAACACCGGCGAGCCCTCGAATTCTCCCATTGATTATGTTGTCGTTTAGGGGCCGATAGGATGCCCGAAACGCTCCGCCCAGCATGTAGTTGATGGTCTCATGAGAAAACCCGGCCACCAAATCCACTGGTTTTTCAGGAATCTGAGCACCTTTGCGATTAGGATAGTTTTCAATTGCGGTTTCAACGATTCTAGTAGCAACCTCCTTAGCCTTATGAGACTCAAACTCAATGTGCACAGCCCCGGCTATCTTTGCCTGCGGAGATGTGGTGATTAACTTGGTATGGAAACATTTGGCCACCTCCGGCAAGGAGCTCATGACGCACTGAACATCAACAGCCATGGCCTCAACTGCTCCTGTGGATAGGGCCAGCTCTTGCTGGACAAAATTGCCGGCAATAGGAATACCATGGCGCATCAGGATCTCATTAGCGGTACAACAAATCCCTGCGATATTGATCCCTTTTGCCCCTTTTGCCTCAGCCTTCTTGATCATCTCTGGGTCTTGAGCGACAGCCACGATCATCTCTGACACCAACGGATTGTGACCGTGTACCAGGATATTCACCTGGTCTTCCTTTAAAACACCCAGATTAACCTGTGAACGCACCGGAACAGGGGTCCCAAACATTATGTCCGACAGTTCCGTGGCGATCATCGAACCTCCCCAGCCATCTGCCAAGGCGGTCCTCATGCTCTGGGTAATGATATTTCTGTAGTCTTGGTCAACACCAACGCTGGTGCGATGCAATGTATCTACAATCTCCCGATCAACACCGCGCGGGACAATATCAAGGCTTCTCCAAACCTCCTGTCGCTTCTCCGGAGCCCTCTTAACGAATACTATGCCTTCATCTTGCTGATCAAACTGGGCAAGACAGATTCTGCCCACTTCTTCGGCAATCTCATTCAGCGGGCGATCATCCACCTTTACACCAAGATCATTTGCCAGCCCTAGCAGTTTAATCTCGTCCTTGATCTTGAAATCGGCTGCCTCGCCCCGTGCCGCCTCGACGAATGTGTGAGCAATCTCCCGCGCATGGTCTGAGTGGGCCGCCGTCCCCGAGGCAACCATTCGAGCAAAGTTCCTCGCGGCGATCGTATCGCCGGTTGCCCCACACACTCCGGTCGGATTCTTGGCAGTGATCCGACATGGACCCATTGAACAGTGCCTGCAGCAAAGCCCCTCAGCTCCAAAGGTACACGGTTTGATCTCGAGACGCCGGGCAAAAGTTGTCCTTACTTGCTGCTCAGCTGCTCTATCAATCATGCTCAAAGTAGTCTCGCACACGTTTGGTGCTTCCTGTTTTTCTTCCTTTTTTGCTCTTGTATCTTTAGCCGCCATTTTGTTCCTCCTTGTGCTGCGGATTTTCGCTGATTGCACATCAGCCTTCAGTGAGTTTTTCCAATGCTTTTCGTACCAGCTCCACCGCCTTCGGATGCCTCATTATTAGAATATCCGCACCAGCAAGAACCAGACTCAGCGCAGTGATTGCCTCCCAGAGAATACCTCTCTTGTTGGGATCACCCCAACTTGGTTCTTCATCCTCACCGATTTTTGCCTCTTTTGTCCGCCAGGCTTCCTTGCCCACGTTGCTAATCATGGGCATCTGGGTCATTTTGTCGTCCTGCTGAAGAGCGGCCAGCCTTAGTCTCTCCATTACCGAATAGGAATACTCCAGGCCGTA
>CAYFXD010000096.1:0-6916 GCA_964347095.1 uncultured Actinomycetota bacterium
ATGTTTCTTGCCCCAGCTTCTTTTATGATGTGCGGGTCGATCCCATGTGATCGGATAATAAGGATGCCCTCGTCTACATCGTCCAGATTAGAAATCGCTTGGACATTTTGATCGGCCAAAGACTCAACTACTTGCGGATTATGGATGATAGGTCCAAGCGTATATATCGCTTGATCTGAGCCTTCAGACGCTTCCAGTGTAATCTTGAGCGCTCTTTCCACCCCATAGCAATAACCTGCATGTGCTGCTATCTCTATCTTCACTGTCCTCATCCATTAAAGATATTGCCTCCAGCGGTTGTCCTTTGGAAACTTCACCACATAAAAAGAGGTATGCCGGCCAAATTTTGTCGGTTCAACAGCTTGATCACGCAGACTGCGGTTCCAGGCCAACGGTCCAGTCGCGCCGTCCCTTGACACTGCCACACTCTATTTTAGCAGGGATACGATAGAGTGCTCAATTTTCTGGCTTAGCTCAGCTATGCCTTCTTGATCCAGCTCACCCAGCGGATGGATGGGTTCTCCAATTGTCACGAATATCTTTGGAAACCGGGGAAACCGTTTTCCCTTCTGAATCACCTTGTCGGTACCGGATACGGCGATAGGAACCATGGGCACTCCGGATTTGAGAATGAGATATGCAGCTCCAGCCTCTAACGGTCCTAGTTTCTTGTATCCCATGCGTCGGCGCGTCCCTTCAGGAAAGACTCCCACCAGTCTGCCCTGCTTGAGTCGCCGCATTGCTGTTCTGAAGGCTGTCAGGTCCGTCTTCCCCCGATCAACTGGAAATGAGTCATATATCTTTAGAAGGGTTCCTAGGAGAGGTACCTTGAACAGTGATGCTTTTGCCATGAACGACACGCGGCGTGGGCACGCTACGGCCACCAACGGCGGATCCAAATAGCTCATATGATTGATCACAAGCACCGCAGCACCGGTTTGAGGAATGTTCTCCTTACCCGAGATGGAGACTCGGTAAAGACCTTTGAAAAGCACCAATAAAACCACCGCCGAGAAATGATAGAAACGACTAGGCAGTGATCTTCTCTCGGGCAATATTGACTACCTCCTCTATCACTTCATCAACTGTCTTGTTGGTCGTGTCGATCTCGATCGCATCGTCGGCCTTTTCAAGCGGGCCTTCTGTACGAGTGCTGTCAATTCTGTCCCTGTTTTCAAGCTTTCTTTCCATGTCCCGTTGGTTCAGTGTCTGACCCTTTGACTGCAACTCGAGTCTTCGCCGGCAGGACCGCTCTGCCAAGGAACCACCTAGATAGACTTTTATCTCCGCATGCGGGAATACGACTGTCCCAATATCTCTCCCTTCAACCACGACATCGCGGCCTTGAGCAAGCTTTCGTTGATTCGCAACCATGATCCGTCTCAGTGACGCAGCTTTGGAGACCACCGAGACATTGTTGGTTACTCTTTGCTCCCTTATGGCCTCAGTCACGTCCTCATCATCAATGATTACGCGTTGTTCATCAGTCTGCCCTGCTTGGAATCTGATCTGGGTTTCCCTCGCCAGCCTGGCCAAGGAGCTCGGATCATCCAGCTCAACGCCCTGCTGGAGAGCTTTGAGGGTCACAGCTCTGTACATTGCTCCGGTGTCTAGATAGGCGAAGTTCAACGCATGTGCAACAGCTTTGGCAACTGTGCTTTTGCCGGAGGCAGCAGGTCCGTCAATTGCTATGATCATTGCACTCAATCCCTTCGATAGAATACCACGGAATTATCACAATATGCGCCACTGACTGCGAGCAGTTTTTTGTGAAAATCATTTCAAGCTGGCCGATTATCTCCAACTATCAGGATGTATCATGACATCAGCGCTGGTGATCCCTCATATCCAAGCCTCATGCTCATTCTCGACAATCACGATAAACATCACACGGCGATTTCTCGAAGCATCTCACTGAAGTTAGGAAATGATATACTTACAGACTCAGCTTTCCTGACAGTGGTGACACCATCCGCCGCCAGGGCGGCCACGGCGAAGGCCATCGCTAGGCGGTGGTCACCAAAACTATCGACTGGAGCTCCCTTCAATTTGGTCGGCCCCTCAATGACAAACCCGTCCTTCTTCTCTTCTATGTCTGCTCCTAGTGCAATGAGACCCTTACAAATAGCTGCGATTCTATCGGATTCTTTGATCCTCAGCTCATGTGCTCCTGAGACGACGCTGGTTCCTTCAGCTTGAGTGGCTGCGACGGCCAGAATCGGCAATTCATCAATGAGGGATGGTACCATTGCCTCCGATATCGTGAATGGATCTAGTTTGCTTGATTGCACACGCAGATCGGCCCGGGGTTCATTGTTCAATTCTACCACGTTGTGCACGGACACATCGGCTCCCATGGCCTCAAGAACATCGATTATCCCGGTTCTGGTTGGATTGATCCCGACATTGGCGATGGTGATGGTTGAGCCTGGCAGGATTAGTGCAGCAATCAAAAAGAATGCTGCCGCAGAGATATCGCCGGGAACGTCGATATCCTGCGCGCTGAGTTTTGAATTCCCGCGTATCGCATACGTGCAGTCCTCGACTCTTATTGGTGCGCCCAGGTATTCGAGCATTCTTTCTGTATGATCTCGTGACTTGAAAGTCTCCTTCACTATGGTTTCACCGGATGCTTGAAGACCCGCAAGCAACAAGGCCGTTTTCACCTGCGCACTGGGTACTGTCGTGGTATAGGAAATCGGTGATAATGAGCCTCCTCGTATTGCAATTGGCGCCAGGTTGCCGTCTTTGCGGCCCCAGATGCTTGCTCCCATCATCATCAAAGGTTCGGTCACCCTCTTCATTGGCCTGGTTCGTAGTGATTTATCTCCGGTCAGCACACAGAAAAGGCTTTGCCCTGCCAGGATCCCTGGCAACAACCGCAGTGTCGTACCTGAATTACCAGCATCCAGGACGTCTGCAGGCTCTCTGAATCCATGTAGGCCAACGCCTTCTATCTGTAGCGTATCTAGGGATGGCCTTTCAATGGATACACCCAGCATCTGCAGACACCGCATGGTGGAGTAACAATCTTCTGCCGACAGAAAGTTTGTCACCTGCGTATTGCCAGTGGCCAGGGCACCAATAAGAAGAGCGCGGTGGGAAACAGACTTGTCACCCGGTGCTTCTACGGTCCCAATTAGTCTTGAGATTGGATTGATTTTCATGTCCATCGACAGGCTCCCCTAACTAGAGGCTGATTAAAAGAAGACCCTCGAATATACAGGGAAATGAGCAAAATCAGCGGCAGCTTGCTGATATTCGCTGATATTCCACGTTCTCTGATCTTGCCGGTCTGATTTCAAAGTTTATGGTACTTCACGATTGAAGAGTGAACCGATCTCGACTTCATAGCCTGCCTCACGCAGCACGGTCGCCGCTGACCAGGCGTCTTTCTTGCCATTCACTACGAGCTTTATCACACCTGAATGCTCTGCCAAATGCACAATCTCAATATCCTCTATATTAATTCCTTTGCGGCCAATGGTCACTGTTATGTCACTGATAACGCCGGGTCGGTCGGCCACTGGAATGGATAGCTCCCACTGATCAGATATGTCCTTGTGTAGGATCTTGGGCAGGTCAATCCTGACCGACTGCGCCTCCTTAAACTCGTTCCAAAGACTTTCTCTATTCTTTTCCAATATATACCTTTTAAATGCAGTAAGATTTGCACCGAATTCTTCCAAGGCTTCTAGAATCGCGTCGGAGTTATCGATGCAAATATCTCTCCACATGTCTGGATTGGACGCTGCAATCCGTGTCATGTCTCTGAATCCTCCCGCTGCGACCAGGAGAAGATTCTTGCTTTCCTTAGTCTGCTGATTCGCCTGGTTAACAAGGGCAGCTGAGAGAATGTGCGGAAGATGGCTGATGGTTGAGACGATCTTGTCATGTTTTTCGGGATCGATAGCCAGAACCTGTGCTCCGATTCTCGTCAGAAGTGAGTGCAGTTTTTGGAACGTGACGGCATCGGTCTTCTTGGTCGGTGTCAACAAATAATAGGAGTTCTTGAAAAGAGTTGCGTTTGCGAACGCTACTCCCTGCTGTTCAGAGCCGGCCATTGGGTGGCCCCCGATAAAGCTGACTCCTTCCGGCAGAAGTCCCTCTACAGCCTGGACGATCTTTCCCTTGGTGCTCCCGACATCAGTTATCAGAGAGCCGTTCTTCATATGTGGAGCAATCTGTCGTACTATGTCAACGATAATACTGATTGGCGTTGAAACGAACACCAGATCGGCATTTCTAACTGCTGTCGGAAGCGAGTGTACGCCTTCGTCAATTGCGCCGAGTTCCAAAGCCTTCCGTATAGTCTGCTCTCTGCGGGAGAAGCCAATAATCCTGGGCGGATCGGGCAAAGCTTTGACGGCAAATCCAAGAGAACCGCCAATCAAACCAATGCCGATGATCGTAACATTCTTAAAGTCATTCATAGATACTCCCGCGCTTGCTAATCCAATTCCTTGCCTAATGCAGCGATCACGGACTTGATCTGCCCCATCAGGTGGGCAAAACTATTAAAATCAAGAGATTGAGGACCGTCACACCATGCTTCCTCCGGATTGGGATGGACCTCAACTAAAATCCCATCGGCACCCGACGCCAGAGAGGCCAGGCCAAGCGACTCAATCAGCTCGCTCTTTCCTGTAGCGTGACTGGGGTCAACAACTATGGGGAGATGGCTCAAAGAATGCACGCTCGGAATAGCGCTGATGTCAAGCGTATTTCTGGTGAAGGTCTCAAATGTTCGGATACCGCGCTCACAGAGGATGACATTTTGATTCCCGCTTGAAACCACATACTCAGCAGCCATCAGCAGCTCCTCAATGGTATTGCTGAAGCCCCTCTTAAGGAGGATCGGTCTCTTTTGCAGTCCCACTTCTTTCAGAAGCAGGAAATTCTGCATATTGCGGGCTCCTATCTGGATAATGTCTGCATACTCGCCGACTACTGGGACATCCCTTGGGTCCATTACCTCCGTGACAACAGGTAGACCGGTTTCCTTGCGCGCCGTTGCAAGCATTTTGAGGCCCTCTATGCCCAGACCCTGAAAGCTATAGGGGGATGTACGCGGCTTAAAGGCACCACCTCGTAGGATAGAGCCTCCTTCCTTCTTGACCAAGATAGCTGTTTTGACCAGTTGCTCTTCTGTCTCCACGGAGCACGGGCCGGCCATGACGGCAAAGTGTCCTCCACCGATCTTCACGGAATTCACTTCTATCACTGAGTCTTCAGCTCTAAACTCCCGGCTAACTAATTTGAAGGGTTTGAGAATGGGTACTGCCTTTTCAACACCCGGAAATGCCTCCCAAGGAAGTGTTATGAATTTTTCCCTGTCACCAATTGCGCCGATAACCGTCTTGTACTTGCCTTTCGAAACGTGCGCCTTGGCTCCGACCTTTGCCAATTTGTCAACTACGTGCTGGATTTGTTCATCAGATGCACCATCCTTCATGACAATCATCATGGTTATCAGCTCCTCATCAGCTAGCAAGCACCTTGGTCAGCGCTTCAACGAATCTAATGTTGTCTTTCTGCGTCCCGATAGTCACTCTTATGCTGGTCGGGTAGCCAAAGATATCTCCGGTTCGGACAATTACTCCCTGATGCAGGAGCAGTTTGAAGACTTCGCGGCAGTCCCGCCCTATATCGACTAGGACAAAATTGGCCTGAGTGGGAACATAGTTGACTCCCAACTCGTCAAGCTTTTTATAGATGTATTGTTTCCCTTCTAGATTTATGGCGACTCGTCTTTGTACTTCTGCTTGATCATCAAGGCTGGCAAGCGCACCCGCCTGGGCCACTCGGTTCACATTAAAAGGTTCTCGGATCTTGTTCACCGCTGAAGCGATGAACTCAGGAGCAACGCCGTATCCTATTCTGCATCCTGCCAAACTGTATATTTTGGAGAAGGTTCGCAACACTGTGACCAACCGACCCTGTTCAAAGTAGGTCAGCCCACTTCCAAATGACGGATCATCGACATACTCATAATATGCCTCATCAAAAACGACCAAGATATTTTCGGGCACATCCTGCATAAACTGATGCAGCTCTTCCGCATGTGTTATGGTGCCAGTCGGATTGTTTGGGTTGCAGACAAAGATCAACCTGGTCTTCTCGCTGATCGCCTGTTTCATTGCGTTCAGGTCATGGCGGAAATCCTCCAGAGGTATGCGTTTTGCAACTGCATTCATCATTCTGGTAACGGTCGGGTAGACAACAAAAGAAGGTTCTGCAAATATAACTTCGTCACCAGGATTCAAGATGGCCATTGCAAGCAGCCGTATAAGCTCGTTGGAGCCATTGCCGACCATGGTATTCTCCATAGACACCTGCATAAATGGTGCAAGCTTCTCCCTTAGCAGGACGCATGCGCCATCAGGATACTCATTCACCTTGCTGATTTCTTCCTCCATTGCCTTTATAGCAACTGGAAAAGGAGGGAGATTGCTCTCGTTCGAGGCCAGCTTCACGATTTCTTTCAGACCAAACTCTCTTTTGACCTCAAAGACAGGCTTGCCCGGCTTATATGGTTTCAAAGCGTCTAATTCGGGGCGGACGATATTCTCCATTGTACCTCCAAGCAGTATCAAGTGCTCTCTTAAAGCGTCGTCCAATTGTAGCATACCCGCGCTAAAAGCCTCAACAAATTCGACGTACGAGCGCAATGACAGTGTAGCAGATGCTGCACAGTCAGATTGTGCAGCATGACGGATGCCTGCAGGAGCTCGCTGCTGCCGCAGAGCGTCGTTTGTTCACAACATTCTTTGGAGGATCAAGTTATGCGAGGCTATCTTGGTTCGGAGTCTAAGTGGCATACATCATTTAATAGATTTAGCGTACTTATCCCGTTGTCAAAAAACTCTATCTTGCTGATGCTTGCAGGATCTTGCCTCATTTTCCAAAGCGCAGA
>CAYFXD010000097.1:0-16238 GCA_964347095.1 uncultured Actinomycetota bacterium
AGCAGTGCAGGCCGGGCTATTGCAGCTGCAGGCAAACTTGTGCCGTGGCATTGAGGTCTGCGGCGTGGGCACCACCGGGAGTGCCAGATATTTATCCGGTGTCATCGTGGGAGCCGACATCATCAAAAATGAAATTACGGCCCACGCGGTTGCAGCCATTCATGTTATTCCTGAAGTCAGGACGGTACTAGAGATTGGGGGCCAGGACTCAAAGCTAATAATTGTGAGAGAGGGTATCGTGGTGGATTTTTCTATGAATACTGTGTGCGCTGCGGGCACTGGTTCATTCCTTGACCATCAGGCTTCCAGATTAGGGATACCCATAGAAGATTTCGGTGATTACGCTTTGAAAGCGGACAAACCGGCGCAGATAGCTGGACGTTGTACTGTTTTTGCGGAATCGGATATGATTCATAAGCAGCAGATCGGACACCAAGCCGAGAATATAATCTATGGTCTCTGCCAGGCGCTGGTTAGAAACTTCATAAACAATTTGGCCAAGGGCAAAAAGCTTCTTCCTCCCATTGTGTTTCAGGGCGGGGTCGCAGCCAATAAAGGGCTTAAGAGAGCTTTTGAGGAAACGCTCAAAACAGAGATCATCATACCCGACAAGTATCACCACGTAATGGGCGCGGTGGGAGCAGCTCTGCTTGCTCATGAGGAGGTTACGGATAACAAAAAAGAGACCAGTTTCAGGGGTTTTGAAACGGCCCAGGAGAAATTCGAGACCTCCAGTTTCCACTGCAAGGGCTGCGAGAATAACTGCGAGATTATCGGAACTGAACTTGCGGGAGAGGTCCTGGCGCGGTGGGGCAGCCGCTGCGGGAAATGGGAAGTGCAGCAGGTAGAACCAAGCGAAACCAAGCCGGCAGCGGCAACGGTCGCCCAACGAGAACCCCAAGAAGCTGTACAAGGATCGGAGCTTAAGCACTAGAGGGGCGTCCAGAGAGTGATAACGTGACGCTTACCAGTGCCCCCTCACTCCTCGCTAACCGCAAATCGCTCATCGGTTTTTAGGAGTTGCCATGAAAATTGCCATTGCTGGAAAAGGTGGTGTGGGCAAGACCACGATCGCGGCGGGTCTTGCTTTGCTCTATGCGGAGGAGCGACAAAAAGTCCTGGCAATCGATGCCGATCCCGATGCCAATCTTGGTTTCGCTCTGGGAATAACCGCGGAAGAAGCCAAAAAGATCACGCCGCTTTCAGAGATGAAGGAACTGGTTGAGGAGAGAACAGCAGCTCAAGGAGGCACTTTTGGATCTTATTTCAAGCTGAATCCCAAAGTTGACGATATCCCTGACCAATTTTCAATCATGGTCAACAAGGTGAAACTTCTGGTTATGGGCACAGTAAAGAAAGGTGGCTCGGGCTGTATCTGTCCTGAATCAGCACTACTCAAGGCGCTCCTTAATCATCTTCTTTTGGATCGGAACGAAAAGATAATCATGGATATGGAAGCGGGGATCGAGCATTTGGGAAGAGGTACAGCGGCATCAATGGACGCTTTCCTGGTGGTCGTGGAGCCCAGCCAAAAAAGCTTACAAACTGCTGGCTCTGTCATGAATTTGGCACAAGATGTAGGTGTCACCAGGATTTTTGCAGTGCCGAACAAAGTGCGCACAGAAGAGGAAGAGAGATGGCTCAAAGATCAGATAACTGAGTTGCCAATCCTGGGCTTGGTCACTTATAATGAACACGTCATAGAGGCTGATATTTCTGGAGTGCCCGCGTATCTTTTCGACAAATCTTTTGCTGGTGAAATAAAGAAGATAAAAGAGAATCTACGGACAAAATTAGCCTCGGATCATGACTTCAAGTGATGAGAAGGTCTGTCCCTCCACATGAGAGGCCGCGTGCGGCTGTAACTAGTTCTTTTGGGTTATTCATTCAATTGAAGCCATTCAAACCAGTTCTCGATCCTTTTTGACTGACTATAGACGGGCTCGTAATGAGCACGCTCTGCATAAGGAGCCTTACTATGCCAAAGATTGTGGAAGCAAGCGCGATCGCACCCCAGATTTACAAAATGGTAGTAGAAACGCCGCAAATCGCCAAGAAGGCATTGCCGGGCCAGTTTGTCATTGTACGAATTGATGAGGAGGGAGAAAGAATCCCGCTTACTATTACCGATTTTGATCAGGAAGAAGGAAGGTTAACCATTATTTTTCAGAAAGTGGGGAAAACCACCTATGCCCTTAGCGAGCTGAGCAAGGGCGACATTCTTGCTGATGTGGTCGGCCCCTTGGGCAAACCTTCTGAGATTGAGAAGTATGGAACTGTTATGTGCGTCGGCGGCGGTATCGGAGCGGCGCCCATCTATCCAATCGCGCGGGCTCTGCGTAAAGCTGGAAATCATGTGATAACCATAAATGGAGCTCGAAGCGCGGACTATCTGATCCTCGAGGATGAGCTGGCAGCGGTTAGCGACCAAATCTTCATAACCACAGACGATGGAACCAAAGGGCGATGCGGATTTGTGACAGATGTTATGAAAGAGCTGTTAGAAGAAGCAAACATAGATTTAATCTATGCGATTGGACCAGCAATCATGATGAAGTTTGCCTGCAAAACTTCACTGCCCTACGGGGTCAGGACGATAGTCAGCCTGAATTCGATCATGGTTGATGGGACAGGGATGTGCGGCGCGTGCCGCGTCGAGGTCGCAGGGGAAACCCGGTTTTGTTGTGCAGATGGCCCAGAGTTTGATGGACACGACGTCGATTTCGACCTGTTGCTCTCGCGTCAGTGTATGTATGTAGAGGAAGAGGCTCTCGCCATGCAGGATTATGAGAAAGAGTGCATGCAGAGCGATACTCTGCTTAAGGAGAAATAGAATCCCTATGTAACGGAGGCGGTAGCTGTTGGAGGAGTCGAAAAAGCCGGATGCGCAAAAAAAGACAATCGTACCCGAAAAGACACGTATGCCTGAGCAGGATGCCAAAGAACGCGGACGCAACTTCGATGAAGTCGCTTTAGGGTACGCAAAAGAACAGGCTCTTAGAGAAGCGGATCGCTGTCTGGAGTGCAAGAAACCCACTTGCATGCTCGGTTGTCCGGTGGAAATCGACATTCCGGCGTTTATCGATCATATAAGAGAAGGCGACTTTGAGGCGGCCATCAAAAAGCTCAAAGAGAAAAACTGCCTGCCTGCTGTCTGCGGGCGGGTCTGTCCGCAGGAAGACCAATGTGAAAAGTACTGCGTGCTGGCCAAGAAATATGAGCCCGTGGCAATTGGAAGGCTGGAAAGATTTGCCGCTGACTGGGAGAGGGCAAATGGCAATGGCAGCACACCAGAGATCAAGAAGAACTCGGGCAACAAAGTGGCAGTGATTGGTTCCGGTCCGGCTGGGCTAACCGTTGCCGGTGATTTGGCATTGCTGGGCCATAAGGTGACCATATTTGAGGCGCTGCATAAACCGGGAGGAGTTCTGGTTTATGGGATCCCTGAGTTCAGGCTGCCAAAAAAGATTGTGGAGGAAGAGATCGACTATGTGCGAAAGCTTGGAGTTGAAATTAAAACCAGCATGGTCATCGGCAAGATCCTGACGGTAGACGATCTACTGGACTCAGAGGGCTACGACGCCGTGTTCATCGGCACGGGTGCTGGATTTCCCCTCTTTATGTGCATTCCTGGTGAGAACCTAAACGGTGTCTATTCGGCAAATGAATTCTTGACGCGCTCAAATCTAATGAAGGCATATCTGTTTCCTGAGTATGATACTCCAATCAAGCGGGGCAAGAAGGTAGCGGTCGTAGGGGGAGGCAATGTGGCCATGGACTCGGCAAGAACCGCTCTACGTCTGGGAGCTGAAGAGGTATATCTGGTGTATAGGCGCTCCGAGCAGGAAATGCCGGCACGAAAAGAAGAGGTTGAACACGCAAAGGAAGAGGGCATAATCTTCAAACTGCTCACCAATCCGAAGCAAATACTGGGTTGCGAGGGTTGGGTAACGTGCATTGAATGCTACCAAATGGAGTTGGGTGAGCCTGATGAATCCGGAAGACGGCGACCGGTTGCCATAGAAGGCTCAGAGTTTCGTCTAGATGTAGATGTTGTGATCATGGCGGTCGGTACCTGCGCCAATCCTCTTATTCCCGAAGGCACCAAAGATTTGCAGCTGACCAAGCGGGGATATATCGAAGCCGATGAGGAAACGGGCGAGACCAGCAGGGAAGGCGTCTATGCTGGAGGCGATATAGTGACTGGTGCGGCAACGGTCATCCTGGCAATGGGCGCTGGAAGGAAAGCAGCTCGCTCCATTCACTCCTACTTAACCGGAGAAGAACTCGAAGTGACTACCTTGAAGGCGGAATAGCAGCACTTGCAAATCTGTTTGCTTTGGGGGCATTCGTCGCGATAAGCGCGATCCAGGGAGCTGATTGCCCGGAAGTCCAAGCTTTGGTGAGGCTGCGTGCCGAATAACCGGATGGAACTTGGGAGCTACGAGAACTGCAACTCCTGCTTGCGCAGGGCGAATCTAATGAACTCTTTTTGGGTCCGAGTGAGAAAACGGCTTTTATCAAAGGCTAGATAGAGATCTCTGCGGAATTCGATATCTTTGAAAGGTATAGTTGTCACGGTGCCCAGAGCAAGAGCCTTTTCTGCCGCGTATTGTGAGATGATTGAAACCCCTAATCCTGCTTCCACTCCTGCAAGGACCGCCTGAGAACTCCCCAGGTCCATGATCTCGTTTATTTGTGCCGGAGCTATGTTCTGCTTTTGCAGCGCATTCTCAATTGTCTTGCGTGTTCCTGAGCCGACCTCTCGCGCAATAAAAGGTTGTTTGATCACGTCCTGAATTGATGCACGTTCCTTTGCTGCCAAGGGATGATTTGGAGGCATAATCAAGATAAGAGTATCAGTAACAAATTTCTCTACTTCCAGATGATTGGGTTCGGGGGGAGCACCCACAAATCCAATGTCAATATCCTGCTCCTTGATCTTTTCCAAGATCTCAGCCGTATCGCTGATTTCGAGCTCAGGCTCCACATCTGGGAATCTCTTGACGAATTTGCCGATGATCTTTGGCACAATGTATTCTCCGGGGATGGTGCTCGCGCCCAGCACCAGCCGGCCTCGAACAATGCCCTGAAGTTCGTCAATGGATTCGCTCAGTGCCTGGTTTAATCTTATGATCTGTTTGGCATAGCCATAGAAGATCTTTCCTGCCTCGGTCGGCTGGACCTTGGGTCCTGTTCTGTTCAGCAGTGTCTGTCCGTACTGCTTTTCCACCGCTTGGATCTGAAAGCTTATCGCAGGCTGTGAGAGCGAAAGCGCCTTTGCAGCCTCTGAGAAACTCTCTTTCTCCAGCACCGTAATGTAGGTTTTGAAATAGCTGATGTTCATCTTTGCTCCCATAACATTTTCTCTTGCCTGGATCGGAATTCTTATTTTGGGCCTGCAGGTCGAACAATGTGACCATGACCCAATCTGCTGTTGCCTATGCCGCACCTTTGAGCTGCGGCTTGTCTTCGATGATCTTTGCTAATTAGATTTCTTTATAAAAAGGAAAAATCCTCTGTATAATTTAGGGGTATAATAGGGAAATATGTTAGATGCTGCATTCTGCATGATGGGCAAGGGATCAAACACAACCTTTTGCGGAGCACTGAATGTCCGGTGTTGCTCTTGAGCCTAGACCTACACGCCAGTTCCTAGTTGGTTGTCTTGACGGGGCGGTGACTCTTGACTGATAGAATTAGGCTTACACAATATGCCAGCAAAAGCGGCTGAGCAGCCAAAATAGGCCCGTGCGACCTGGAAGAGATACTGGGCAATGTGCCTCTTCAGACCGTCGAGGAGCTACTGGTGGGGATCGAGACGTCCGATGACGCAGCAATCTATAAAGTGACTGACGAGTTGGCGCTGGTTCAGACAGTGGACTTCTTTACTCCCATCGTTGACGATCCCTACCTGTTTGGGCAGATCGCAGCTGCTAATGCCTTGAGCGACATATATGCAATGGGCGGGCAACCTAAAACGGCGATGAACATTGTGTCCTTCTGGCCGAAGCTGGGATATGAGGTACTGGAGCGGATACTCGAAGGCGGCAGGGACAAAGTCCAAGAAGCCGGAGCCGCTATTGTAGGAGGTCACACTGTCGAGGACAAAGAGCCGAAATATGGCCTCGCCGTTACAGGACTGGTTCACCCGCAGAAAATCATCAGCAACTCCCAGGCCAAGCCGGGTGATAGCTTGGTCCTGACCAAACCGCTGGGCATCGGCGTCTTGGCTACCGCTCTAAAGGCAGGAGAGATTGAAGAGCTGGACATGATGGATGCAATTGACAGTGCCAGAGAGCTTAATGCTGCAGCATGCCGCGGTATGCGAGCAACGGGGGTTAAGGCGTGTACCGACATCACCGGATTCGGTTTTCTAGGCCATCTGCATCTGATGCTCAAGGCCAGCGGCGTGGGTGCAGCAATAGACTCTCGCCAGGTGCCGATTTTGGAAAGGGCCGAAGAATTTGCTGAAATGGGGATCATTCCAGGAGGAGCACACCAGAATAGAGACTTTTTGGCGGACAATATACAGTTTGCTTCATCCGTTGGTCAGTCCATTCAAGATATTCTCTTTGATCCGCAGACCTCAGGGGGGTTGCTGATGTCTGTCTCCCCTGATAAACTAGCTCGTTTGATGAGTCTATTACTGGAAGAGGGGGTCCAGAAGGCAGCAATTGTGGGGACAATAGATTCCAGCCTGGCCGGCTCGATCAAGGTCTCATAGGCGGCACAGCTGGCTCGCAGGACTGGGAAAGCCGGCGACTGCTTTGTTGGCAACGGTGGTGATTGGGAAGCCCGTAGGTTTCAAATTAGACATGAAAAGTGAAGAGCGCCCATCCATCCAGCTCCCCTCAACGGCCTTTCCCTTACTGAGCGCGTGGCAGGCGGAACGGGCAGGATCAGCAAACATTGTGGGGGAGCAAAGGACAACGCTACATGGTAGTTCTATGTGGAATAGTCACGATATCAAAGAGGAATGAAGCCCATGGCTGAGAACATATTAATTAGGTTTGAATCAGCGCACCAAGCCTTAAAAGCTGAAAGAGTGCTCAAGACTTGCAGCCTAAAATGCAGAATGATTCCGGTCCCGAGAAGTCTCTCTCCCGATTGTGGAATTGCGCTACAAATTGCACGTGAACTTAAAGAGCAAGCTGAGGCAGTATTGCTGGACAGGTCAGTCCAGTTCGAAGGATTCTATGAATTGGAATGAGTCAGTCGCCCAAAGTGAGGGCACTCAGCTTGTCGGTCTTGCCCAGTTGTCTGTGCGACTGATCAACGCTGCGGGTTATTGATGTGCCTCAACTTGATTAGTCATGATCAGCTACGATTGAACCACTATTGATCGAGTGTTCTCCTATGGTTAAAATTGTGCCCATAGAGATTGGCGATGTCGTAAAACTAAAGAAACCACACCCCTGCGGTGTTAACGAGTGGGAAGTCGAAAAACTGGGGATGGATATCGGTCTCAAATGCTTGAAATGTGGACGAAAGGTCCGTCTGGTACGCTCCCAGTTCGATCGCAGGTTCCGAGGGTACATTAGGAGAGCCTCCGACGAGGCGAACACCTGAAATCTGAACCTGTGGCAGTTGACATGTGAGGTCTGATCGAAAGAGCGAGTCAAAAGTCAAGGATGAAATCGGGCTGTTGAGGCGACAATTCCATCGCGCTATTGCAATGGGCCTTGATGGAACTTGCAGTCCCAGCAGCCAGAGCGGCTGGAAGGATTAGGGTTGTGGGATGCGCGTTTGGCAAGGGGTGTTTGATTGCCGGTTGGCAATTAGCGCAAAGCGCACTACACCTTGGGCCCAGGATGTCAAGCGCATCTGAGATTTGATGATGACCGCAAACCGCCGATCGTTCTGTTTCAGCTCCCTAACCGCAACTGTTGCCTGGACCTGGCAACAGGGCCTCGCGCCCTAAGTGCATCGACACAATCAAAGAAATCTTTTGACATCATCAACAGCCTCAAATGCGCAAGTTTGTTGATGTTTTTACAAGGGGGGATCTTTCTGGGCGAGGGAAAAGGAGAGCCACAGAGAGAGCTAGAGGAGCAGGATCTTGAGGTCTGCTCTAACTGCGGCCGCAGAATCCCCAGAGGAACCCGGTTTTGCCGTGAGTGCGGAGCCGCCCAAACGAGAGACGCAGCTTTTTTTCTTGTTTTTGCTTGCCTCATGGTGATCGGGGCCGTAATCGTCGTCATCTGGATTACGGGACCTTATTCGCTAGCAGTCAATATTGCTGCGCCAATATTGACGCTTGTTATTCTTGCATTAATCCTATCTTTGTTGCTCTGGAGGTAAGATCTTGAAAGAAATCAGCAGATTCTTGGATCAAGTGGACAAAGCAATTGTCAGTGCGACCAAGGGCGTGGGGCCTCTTCTTTTTACCGCGACAGCTGTTATTTCATTGGTAGTTTTATACATCTATTTTAGAGGTATCAAGGCATATCTGCGGGAGCGAGGCAAGATAATGTCGGCTGATGATGAAGATCGGTTGGACGACCTGGCTTTTATCAGCAGCCGGATGGACGACGAAGAAAAGGAATTCAAAGCTCTTAAGGCTAAGAAGAAGGAGCTGAGCAAGGAGAGCACTCTTCCATACTATGTCGGCGGCGGGATTCTGCTGCTGCTCACTGTTCTGGCTCTTATCAGGATGGACCTGATTATTCTTTGGCTCAAGCAGTTCTAGAAAAGATAAGGCCCAAGCAGTGTTCTCTTTCGCAGGGGAGGACGAAAAAGAAGGGGGGTTTTACTGCTCGGGACTCAATTTGAAATTACCACACAGGATAAGCTGGGACTGTGATTTATTTCACCAAACGGAAAAACTCACTGGTTTAAGATAGGCCATAGAATAAAAAAAGGCCCCAAGCAGTTTTTCCTTTCTGCAGGGGAGGACAAAAAGGAAAGAGGATATATACTGCTCGGGACTCAATTTAAAAAATAGCACGCACACATCTATTTGCCTGTGACTTACCTCACCAACGCCGATGTGTGTGGGGTGAGGGTCCAGATGTAGCAAAGTTGAATGAGGCAAGCGGTTAGATCGAGCCTTTGATCTGATCTTTGTCCAGCTCAGGCAAATAAGCGAGGTTTCGATGCAAATTGGCATTGTCGGACTGCCCAACGTTGGAAAGTCCACATTATTCAATGCTCTGACCAAAGCGGGGGCCGAAGTAAACAGCTACCCCTTTACCACGGTCAGTGCCAACGTCGGGACTGCAATGGTCCCAGACGAGCGGCTCAAAAAAATCGCGGCACTAGTCCAAGCGGATGAGATCATCCCAACACACATCAAGTTCTTGGACGTGGCGGGACTGGTCCGGGGGGCGAGCAAGGGGGAGGGTCTCGGCAACCAATTCTTGGGACATCTAAGAGGCACTGACGTCTTGGCGCATGTTGTGCGGTGTTTCCAAGAAGAAAACGTGACTCATGTAGATGGAAGACTGGATCCTAGTCACGATGTCGAGACAGTCAGTCTTGAGCTTATCTTGTCTGACCTGGACATTCTGGGGCGCTTTCTGGACAAGAGCTTGAGAGCTGCAAAAAGTGGCGACAAACAAATGGCGCGGAGTGTGGCGATAGCAAGAAAAGTTGAGGAAGGCCTAAATCAAGGCATACCAGCCCGGCTTATGCAATTGCAACCGGACGAAAGGGCCTTTCTTGCAGAGATTAATCTATTGACGATTCTGCCTCTTTTGTATGTTGCCAATGTGTCCGAGGACGATCTGGGAGTAAGCGGCAATCCCCTGCTGACGACGCTTCAAGCTCTGGCGCAGAAAGAGAAAACCGAGGTAATAGCTGTATCGGCAAAGATTGAGGCCGAAATGGCCGAGCTCGATGAGGCCGAATCCGAGGAATTTAGGCGTGAGCTAGGGATTAGTGAGTCTGGTCTGCAGAAGCTGGTACAGGTCTGCTATGAGCTTCTCAGCTTGATAACTTTTTTCACTATCGAATCCAACAAATGCCAGGCATGGACCATCAAAGAAGGAACCAAAGCTGATCAGGCAGCGGGCAGAGTCCATAGTGACATGGAGAGAGGATTTATTAAAGCAGAGGTTGTATCCTATGAGCATCTGATGGAGGCAGGATCTTTTCACCATGCGCGTGAGCGGGGATATCTTCTCATAGAAGGAAGAGAGTACATTGTAAAGGATGGAGATGTCGTCTATTTCAAATTCTCTGTCTAGCGGACGTGCATTGTCTCTATGTCTTCCCGTAATCTGTGTTTTGCCACAATCCCCCTGCTAGCACACCGGCTATCTCACAGTATCTATAAGTTATGCAGAAGCTTGATCCTACGTCCGAAAAGTCTGGCGGGGCGTCCGCCGCGCTCGAGGAGTGTGTCATGGGCCTACAGGCAATCATAGCTGATTGGAATGGCACGTTGATATCCGATCGTAATGAAGTGCCGATCCTAAAGCGGCTGGCTGTGGACATAGCCCGGTACTGGTTTCCGGTTCATCCTCTGCGGATAATCCGGATAGTCAGGGCCGGGCGCGAGCTTAACCGGATCTATGCACAAAGAAGGGGCAATGAGAATCTGGATTATGTAGGAATGATGTATCAGGTCTTCAACAGGAAGATCCTCGAGGGAACACCAATGTCTGTGGTTGGAGAGTCTATAGATAGATATGCAACCAGCAAGGCTGTGCAAGAGCGGCTCGATCGTAGGATCTTGAATGTCCTGAGAAAATATCATGGTATGAACAAGCGCTGCGGCATTCTCTCAGCTGGCTACGCAGATGGAATTGATCACATCCTGCGCGCATCTGGATTTCGTGAGTTCTTTGATTTCCTACTCGCTGACCAGATTGTTCAGAGGGACGGAGTGGCTCAAGAATTACTGCTCAAGATATATCGCACCAAAGGCGCGCATCTGGGTGATTTGATGCAGCAGCAACGCATCGATCCCAGTCAGACTGTCTATATCGGGGACACACCGGATGACGAGGATTGTTTCAAGTTGGTTCAATACCCGGTGGTGTCCTTTTTTGCTCCCGCCTACTTCAAGAAACACTGCCGCAAAGAGCACAGCGCATTCGTTCCGCGGAGCGAAGAGGAACTGTTGGCTTTTTTTGAAAGAATTGACAAATAGCATTCCAAGCCCATTGCGCAACGGATGTCTCTGATGTATCATATGTGCACATATTCTTATGCCTTTTTATGCTAAATACACGGAAGCTGGATCACAGAACGAATGGCGTACCAGGAAAGGGGAATCATGGCACGATATTTGCGCAGCAGAATTGTCTATGTTCTTCTTGTATCTCTTGTGCTGTTCCACGTATTTCAATCCTGGTCTCATGCAGGAAGCCTTTTCGTCTGGCCTGTCCAGGGCACAGTTATCAATGAGTTCGGATACGCAGCTTACCAAAAAGGCGGTCATCGTGGCATTGACATTGAAATCAGCAAGGGGGAATCAGTCAAGGCAGCAGCGGCAGGTAGGGTCTACTGGACGGGCGTTGGCCCTGAGGGAGCTGGTGTAGGAATTGAGCATGAGCAGGGAATCCGGACCACCTATATGCCGGTCAATAGATCAGTCCGCATGGCACAGGCTGTTGGCCAGGGCGATATCATTGGCAAAGTGGCGGGAAGTTCAGACAGAAGTTCAACTCGCCGACCTCATCTGCATTTTGCGGTCAAGAAGTCACCTTACGGAGAAAAAGACTACCTGGACCCGAGAGGCCTTCTCCCTCCCCCAACTGAGCAGAGCGCAAGCGGGGAGCCAAATCCTCATCCCGCGTCTAGCAAGTTGATCTCGTCAAATCAAAATTCGCAGACAGGGCAGACTGAGAGTCTCAATCCAGGTCGTGCTCTTAATCCCAGCTCAATCGAGGTACAGCCGCGGCAATCCCTATCGGTCCAAAAATCAATGACGTCGAGCGGTGAAGCTGAACTGCAGCGGGCTAAATCGTCTGAAGCAGGTATTAGTGACCAGGAAGCCGTTGATGCCCAGAAAAAGGTTCCTGCTCAAGGTACAAGCGGCGGCTCAGTCTCTGTTTCGAGCTCTGGGGAAGAGGTCAAGCGTGGGGCGCGCAAAAGCAACGCCACATTATTGAGAACGGCTGCAAAATCAGGCTTGCGTGCAGCTAAGCGACCAGCAGGAGCGCACAATGAATATCCCTTGAACAGTGCTGGACGGGTGGCGCGCCCAACCAGTTCTGTGGACCTGGCAGATGAGCCGCGCTCTCAGGGGCCTTGGTCAACAGTGCTGCTCGCAATCACTGGATCTTTGGTCCTGTTGTGTGCGCTGAGGAAGGCAGCTCCAACATCTATCAGGTTCCCTCTCGTGCCCCTGCAGGGTGCAAGGTCCTGACAATTGTGCGAAATGTGAGCAGCTCCGATGTTTGTGAGAGAGGCAGTTCCGACCCTGAGCGGAAAGAGAGAAGCAGAAGAAGAAGCAGGAAAAACAGTAAGAGGAGAGCCCGAGCACTGCGTCTTAGCACGCTGGTTTTTGATATCAGCCCAGGTTGTTCCATGCCGAGATGTGCAATTTGGTTTCTTGCCTGCCGCATCGTCGCTTGCTATAATGTGAGAGTTCAGCACCGGGCATGTATACCTATTCTTGATCGCGGACCAGCATTTTTGCCTTGCCATGGCGTGTTATGTATTGTGCTGAACGGAGCAGAGTCTGGTTCGAAAATCGGTAGTTGACGTCATTTCCTGCCCCAAAGTTCGAGAAAGCAAAGTGTGATTGCGACACATTTGCGGATTCCGCAGCGATTATTTTGGGGCCTTTCAATCCGGGGTATCGCACTCTCCGGATTGGAGTCCGAAGGAGGTGAAATATGAGAGATTATGAAGTGATGTGTATTGTGGATGCAGATCTTGATAAGGAAGCAAGCGAGAAAGCGATAGAGAAGGTCCAAGATCTGATAAAAAAGAATAAGGGGAAGGTCGAGAACGTTGACATATGGGGACGGCGGAAACTGGCATATCTGATTGACCGGCATAAAGATGGATTTTATGTGGTAATTAGTTTCAAGGGAGAAAACCAAACCATTGAAGAGCTTGACCGGGTACTAAAACTCACAGGGGACATCATTAGATTCATGATCGTAAGGATGGGCGAATAGCCCAATACTCTTGGGGTGATTCAATTGGCCAGTCTGAATCGAGTAATATTGATAGGCAATTTGACCAGAGACCCTGAAATGAGGTTTACTCCGAGCGGAGCGTCAGTCAGCAGTTTCGGATTGGCTGTCAATAGGCGATGGACCAATCGTCAGGGAGAGCGGGTAGATCAAGTCGACTATTTCAACATTGTGGTTTGGGCAAAACTAGCCGAATTGTGCACAGACTATCTGAGCAAGGGGAGCCCGGTAGCAGTCGAGGGGCGATTGCAGAGCCGTTCTTGGGAGACGGAAGACGGTCAGAAAAGATCGGTCGTGGAAATCGTTGCCGAGAATGTTCAGTTCCTAGGAAAAGCGGCCCCAAGAGAGAAGATCGATGACTTTTCCGACGCAGGCGCGGTTTCTAGCAAAGAAGCTGAGACAGACGAATCCGGCTTGGATGAGGAGGTCCCGTTTTAGCGGTTTCTAACAAGGAGAGGTGTTTGAAAGAGATATGGCGGACTATTTAAGAAGACCCAGGAAAAAATATTGTGCATTCTGTAAAGACAAAGTGGATTATATTGACTATAAAGACTTTAATTCTCTGCGGAGATACGTTTCTGAAAAGGGGAAGATTAGAGCCCGTAGAGTGACAGGCAATTGCGCTCAACATCAGAAGAAACTTTCGTTGGCGATAAAACGAGCACGCGAAATGGCCCTCATGCCGTATAGCCATAAGCAAAGAGCGTAGGCAAAGGAAAGAGGTATCAAGGGGCGGTGGCACAGCAAGATACGGCCAAACCCGGGGTCCTAGCAGATATCGCAAAATTCACTGCGCTTGCGCTAATCGCTTGCATTCTCGTTCTCAGGGCCCCAGCGCTTGCTTTTCTCACCCTTGCCATTTGCCCCATTCCGGTTACTATAGTCGCAGTGCGCCAAGGCACCAAAGCAGGGTTGGCAGTTATTGCTGTGTTAGGCATGGTGTTGGTTCTTGTAAACGGGATTGCCGATACTCTGCCTATTCTTTTTTTCATTGGTCTGTTGAGCCTAGGCTATACTTGGGGCATTAGCAGGAGTGTTTCATTCTCCCACTTGGTATTGGGCGGAACGGCCGTCGCGATCTTCTCCGTGTTGCTGCTGGGGCTGCTGGTGTTTCAAATTGAGAAGACTAATATTGTTGAGCAGCAGATCCAAGCTGTAAAAAGGGATCTCTCCCAGCTTCGCAAGGAGTATGTCAAAAGAGGGATTTCTAGAGCGCAAATAGAAGCTCAGTCCAAGGTCATCAAGGACAGTCTTGAGATTCTTCCGAAGATTCTACCCGCTGCCGTTGTGCTCTTTTCAGTCTGGATAGCCTTCGTGAGCGTTGCTCTGACCGGCGTTTTCTTGAGAGGTGCTGGAGAGAGCGCTCTTGCTTTCCCTGCCTTCAAGGTGTGGCAATTTCCTTGGTATTTTGCATGGGGCTATATTATCGGCCTAATAGGCAGCTTTTTTTCGGGATATCTGCAACCTTATGGGGAGATTTGCAGACTCATAGGCACAAACTTTTTGGTCGTGTTCAATCTACTTTTTTTGGTCCAGGGCATGGCAATCGCATACTTTTTTATGGACAAGCTCAAGATTCGGAATTATCTGAGAGCATTAATGTTTGGGCTGCTATTGGTAATCCCTCTCGCCTCGCTCTTGGTTGTTTGGTTTGGTCTGCTTGATGTGTGGTTCGATTTTCGCAAATTATCAAAGGAGCTCGAGGTCTGAGGCAGAATTGATCGGCCGATGAACACAGAGCAATGGCAGATATCAGTTCAATATTATTTTGACTAAATCTCGCGTTCGAACCATAATGAATATTGATTTCAGGAAATCTGGAGGAGTGTGATGAAAGTAATCTTGAAGCAGGATATGGCTTCATTAGGAGTCGAGGGAGACATCGCAGATGTTGCCCCAGGATATGCCCGCAACTATCTGTTTCCCAAAGGAATTGCAGTAGAAGCGAACAAGTCAAACTTGAAGCAACTCGAGCAAAAGAAAAAAGCACTGGAGAAAAAAGAAGCGGAACGCAAAAACCTTGCGCAGACAGAGGCCCAGAAGCTTGAGGCAAAGACAGTGGTCATCATGGCTAAAGCGGGTACCGGTGGCAAGCTATACGGCTCAGTTACCTCAAAAGATGTCGCAGAAGCGGTTAAAGATCAACTGAGCGTGGACATTGATAGGAAATCGGTTTTGCTGGAAGAGAGCCTGAAAAGCCTTGGGGCATTTGCTGTCCCAATCAAGCTGCACATTGATGTAGAGACGTCGATAAATGTGGAGGTTCAACCCAGCGAAGAGAGCACAGCCAAAGAAAAAAAGGAAGAAGAACAGAAAGAGCCGAAAGCCGGCGACGACACTGAAGCATAGGAAGCCTTATTAGACGGGAGAAGCAAATGGCCATCGCCAAACGATCCGAAGCGACCGCTGCGAGAATTCCCCCTCACAATATTGAGGCTGAACAGAGTCTACTGGGTTCCATGATGATCTCGGAGGATGCTATCTCAACCGTTGCAGAGATGGTCAAGCCCGATGACTTCTACCGAGAAAACCATGCCAGGGTGTGCAGCGCTGTTCTCAGTCTGTGGAGCCGGGGAGAGCCGACCGATCCTATCACAGTCTCAGAGGAGCTCAAAACAGCTGGTATTCTGGAAGAAGTAGGTGGCAAACCGTACATCCACACTTTGATGAACGTGGTCCCGACTGCTGCGAATGCCAAGTACTACGCTGAAATCGTAGAGCGAAACGCCGTCTTGCGGCAGCTAATAAGGGCCGCAACAAACATTGCAGGTCTGGGTTATGAGAGTCCTGATGATGTTGAGCAGGTTATTGACCAGGCTGAAAGCCTGATCTTCTCCGTCTCCCAAAAGCGGATTTCTGAAAAATTCACACACATAAAAGAACTGTTGGGCGAGAGCTTTGAGCAGATAGAGAAGCTCTATGAGAAGAAGGCACACGTAACCGGCACACCGACCGGCTTCACCGATCTGGACAAGATAACCTCAGGTCTTCATGCTTCAGATTTGATCGTAATAGCGGGCAGGCCCAGCATGGGAAAGACCAGTCTGACCTTGGGCGTAGCGCAATATGTAGGCTTGGTAGAGAAGATACCCGTTGCTCTCTTCAGCTTGGAGATGTCCAGGCAGCAATTGGCGCAGCGCC
>CAYFXD010000098.1:0-13109 GCA_964347095.1 uncultured Actinomycetota bacterium
AGTATCCTCAATCCCCTCATATTGTTTGACTTTTTTGTTCGTCCGCTCCATATGTTCTTTCAAGTCAATGTTCTCCTTGAAGAGGCGCTCAAATTCCTCTGCCACCTCATCCAGGAAAATGTCCACATCCTCTTCGTTGTAACCACGGATTGCCCTGCGAAATTCCTTGTGATGAATATCCAAAGGTGTGAGCTTCATCTTCTTCCTCCCATTTTTGAACTTGAAAACTTACAAAGACTGCAAAATTAGTGACATGACTTGCCTTAATAGCCTGTGAATGATCTGCAATACGATAAATCCTATTATAGGCGACAAGTCTAAACCCATCCCGCCCAGGTTCACGATGGGCAGATATTTTCTGAATACTTTTAGATAAGGTTCTGTGACATCATATACAAAGCTCCGCACCTGTTCGAGAAAGCCTGTTGATGAGATCCGAATCCAAGAAAAGATAATCCGTGCAATCAAAAGCCAGTAATATACTCTGAAGGCCGTGTCGATTACGGTAAATATTAGTACCAGTTTATCCTCCCATCTGTTCAGCTCGTTTTACCGCCTCTTCTACAGCCGCAAACGTTATGCCCCTCAGACCGCCTCCCTCAAAGACTTTCAAAGCCGCAATGGTAGTGCCTCCTGGTGACGTCACCATATCTTTTAAAACCGCAGGATGCTTCCCCGTCTCCTTTATCATCTGGGCAGAACCGATGATTGTTTCTATTACCAGTTCAAACGCAACATCCCGGGGTAAACCCACCTTGACTCCTGCATCAATCAGTGCTTCGACAAAAAGAAAGAGGTATGCTGGACCGCTCCCATTGATTGCCGTAGATTGATTCTGATACTTCTCCTCCAAAACGAGAACCTCGCCGACCAGAGAGAGCAGCTCTTCGGCCACACGCTTTGATGCTTCGCTGGCATGCTTTCCGGGACTTATGACCAGCATCCCTTTGCCAATCAGAGCCGGAGCGTTCGGCATAGCCCGGATGATTGACATTTCTTTTTCAATCTTTTGCTGTATGAAATCGGTCCGAATGCCTGCCGCGATTGAGATCAAAGTCTTGTCTTGGTCAAGTCCCTCCTTGATCTGAGCCAGGACCGTTTCCATTTGCTGAGGCTTCACTGCCAATATTACAATATCACAATCGGTGACAGCTGCTAAATTGCTTTCGGCAATGCTCACGTTATAGTCACGTTTAAGCTGGTTAGCTCTTTGTTGCCGTGGTTCGCTCACCAATATCGCGTCCGGCGCAACTTTCTTGGACTCTAACAGACCCTTCAGTAGAGCCCCGCCCATTTGGCCTGCTCCGATAAGCGCAATTCGTTGATTTTCTATCGAGCTCCTCTTCACGGGCATTCCTACTTAGTACGGATTGAAAAGTCCTCTTTCCTTCAGCTTTCTTTTCTCTGCCTCCGACACTTCAACGTTGCTGGGGGTCAGCAGAAAGACTTTTTCTGCCACCCGCTGCATGCCTCCGTCTAAACCATAGGTGAGACCACTGGTGAAATCTATTAGCCTTTTGGACAAGTCCGGATCGATCAGCTGGAGATTCATGATCACGGGAATATTAGCTTTGAACTTGTCCGCGATCTGCTGTGCATCATTGAAACTTCTCGGTTCAACGATGTGCACTCGCACATGAGGAGGTACTGAGCGCAAAGAGGTCGCCCGATTTGCCCTTTCCACATCGGGGTATCTGTCGATTTTTCTTACAGCCGGCGTTGCCTGATCGTAATAGTCATCATAGTCCTCTTCTTCCTCAAAATCCTCGTATTGCTCATCTTCAGCCAATCCAAAATACACTAGAGCCTTCTGCCAGAAACCACTCATTTCACCCACTCCCTACCTCGTGACACCAAAGATTGCAGTCCCAATTCGAACCATGTTTGCTCCCGATTCAACCGCTACCTCAAAATCATTGGTCATACCCATGGACAAATACTCCAGCTCGACATGGGCAATTCTTTTTTCCTTCAGCTCTTCAAATAGCGTCTTCATTTGGACAAATACCGGTCTTACCTGCTGCGCATCATCGACAAAGGGTGCAATATTCATCAGCCCTTTGACTCTCACATGACTGAGATCTCTTATTTGCTCTAGAAATCTCTCCACATCATCTCTCAACAAACCGTATTTTGTCACTTCCTCTGCCATGTTTACCTGAACCAGAATGTTTTGAACCTTGCTCCTTTCGCCAGCCCGTCTGTCGATTTCCTCTGCCAACCTGCGACTATCCACCGACTGAATATAATCTACTATATCTATGACCTGTCGGACCTTGTTCCTTTGCAAGTGTCCCACAAAATGCCAGCAGACATCAGTGTTCTCAACCAGTCGATCGTGTTTTTCAGCTATCTCTTGGGCTTTATTCTCCCCAATATTTGTAATCCATGCTCCAATTCCAATTAAAATTCGGTCAACAGGCACATTTTTGGTCACAGCAATTATCTTAATGTCTTCTTCTCTCTGACCACTTTTTATCGCAGCCCTGCTGATCTTCTTTCTGATCAGCTCAAGGTTTTTTTCTATAGTCGGCTTCATATTGTAGTTTTGTTCGTCGTAAAAAGCAAAAACCCTTGCACATTGAGTGCAACTATAGGGGGCTTCGCGCCATTCTTTCAAAGACCAGCATCCCTAAGAACTGACGGGGCTGTGTAGTTTCCGCCCAGAAGAACTCCAAGAGCTGCGTGCCTACCGGTCCTTTCGGCCTTCCGATAAGAAAAGAACATGTCATTCAGGCAGCTCGTACACAAATCAGCCCGGAAGATGTTGCTGCCCCGAATACCCTCGGCCACCAATTGCGTCTCTGCCAGCTGAGACAGTCCAACTCTTCCATTCTGAAACCGGACAGCGAACTTCTGGCGAAAAAGCTCTTCCAGGGACTGCCCAACTTGGTAGCAACATGCTCCGATACAAGGCCCAATATATACCACAAGATTCGAGGGTCGAGAATCAAAGGTCTGCACCAACTGCTGTAGGGTCGATGGAATGATGTCATCCGCTATCCCTCTCCAGCCTGCATGAACTACGGCCAAACACCGCTCATCTGGATCAACTATTATTACAGGTACACAATCGGCATAGAACAAGATCAATGGAGCATCTTCGACAGCCGTTGCCAGCGCATCTGCGCCGGAAACTGAGTCTTCGTACGACCGCGCACCCTTTCCAATCTGACTTGAATCAATCACCGCGCAGCTATTGCCGTGGACCTGTTCAGCTGTTGTCAGTTTGTCCGGATCCAAATTCAAAAGAGAAGAAAGAAGTTCCCTGTTTTCCAAGACACTTTCTTCGCTGTCTCCGACATGAAACCCGAGATTCAATGAATCATAGGGAGGACAACTCTTGCCGCCCCGCCGCATGGTAAAGGCAACCAGAATCTTTTCATCACAGAAAAGCTTAGGAGAGTATAAAAAACCGATTGACCCTATTCTCTGAACAGCAAGGCTAAAAGGCAAGATGCCTCCTGGCATCCTTCAACCCGGCGTTGCAAGATGGATCAGCAGACGAGCTTGGAGATTATGGCCTGGCAAGGAAGCTAGTGCTTTTGCCTAACGGCCGAGAATCAAAAAATGCTCAACGTACGGAAAAAAACTCAAAAAAAAACTACAAGCCGAGCGCCAACTCCATTGCAACATCCATGTTGAGAAATATGGTGATTTTCAACTAGCATCTGTATAACACGAATTGTGGTGCAAAACCCTCGCGTCGCAGCTTACAGTTTTCTTACATCTCTCTTTTTCGCAAAAATGTAGGAATATCCAGGTCCTCGCGGTCAAATGCGGGAACCGCCTCAGGCTCGCCGACAAACTCAAGTTTTTCTTGATGTCGTCGTATCTCGAAACCAGTCGCGATAACTGTTACGTTTACGTTATCCTCCAGCGTGGGATCTACGACCGCCCCAAAGATGATGTTAGCATCCGGATGAGCCGCATTGGCCACAACCTCGGCTGCTTCATTGACTTCAAAAAGACCCAAATCTGAGCCTCCGGATATGTTAAGAAGTACCCCTTGTGCCCCTTCAATAGATGCTTCAAGAAGTGGACTCGATATCGCAGCCTTTGCCGCTTCCGGAGCACGGTTTTCTCCGCTGGCAACACCGATGCCCATCAAGGCCGATCCTGCATCCTGCATTATTGTCCTCACGTCAGCAAAGTCCAAATTTATCAGTCCCGGTATGGTTATCAAGTCCGTGATGCCTTGCACCCCCTGCCGTAACACGTCGTCTGCCACTCTAAACGCGTCGACAATGGATGTCTTTCTCTCCACTACCTGCAGCAATCTATCATTTGGGATAATAATTAGCGTGTCTACCTTGTCCTTTAGTTTGGAAATGCCATCATCGGCCTGCGTAGATCTCTTTCGTCCCTCAAATGCAAAAGGCCTCGTAACCACACCCACAGTTAAGGCCCCTAGCTCCTCCTTCGCCATCTCAGCAATTACCGGCGCCGCGCCGGTCCCAGTTCCGCCACCCTTTCCAGCGGTGATGAATATCATATCCGCGCCTTGCATTGATTCAACTAGTTGCTCTCTGCTCTCTTCAGCAGCCTGGAATCCAATTTGGGGATCTGAGCCCGCTCCAAGCCCCTTGGTCAAATCGCCACCAATATGCACTTTGTAGTCAGCATCCGACATCAACAAGGCCTGCGCATCGGTATTTACCGAAATGAACTCAACCCCTTTTAGATCGGAAGCGATCATGCGATTCACCGCATTGGTGCCGCCTCCCCCAATACCAATAACTTTGATCACAGCCAAGTAGGTTGTACCCCCATCCAACATAACAAAACCTCCCATTACTCATCCCAAGATTGAGAGTTTTCCCTTAAGTACCGCTTCATTCTTTGTCAAGCAGCCTAGACCTTGCCAATAACCTTACATTAATTATATGCAAATTGCAACTTCCAATAGCCCATAGACAATCATTGCAGGTAGATGATGGTTCTCACATGGGATTTGAGTTGAAGAGCTAGTGTGGTGAGCCTCAAGAGAAGCGGCAAAATCCTTCTAGAAAAAACTTCTTATCCACTCGGTAACCCAGCCAAAGATCCGCCCGACAGGACTACCGTTTTCTGCCAGATTTCTGACTTCCCCTGATCTGCTTTTTTTCCCATAGACAAGCAAACCCGCAGCGGTCGCATAAATCGGTTTATTTAGGCGGTCGATACCTTCAATCCTATGAGGGCTGCCTATCCTAGCAGGAAGTCGAAACATGTCGGCAGCCATATCAGTGAGCCCCTCCAATTGCGAGGCTCCACCCGTTAGTACCGTCCCACCCGGCAAGTAATCCAGCATATCATTATTGATGAGTTCTTCTTTTACCATGGTGAAGATCTCGCCCATCCTGGATTCAATTATCTCCGCAACATATTTGCGCAGGATGGGCCGTCGCTCCCGTTTGCCGATAGGATTTATCTCTACGATCTCCAACTCATCAATCGCTTTGCTCAGGGCTACGCCATCCTCAATTTTTAGCCTTTCGGCCTCCTTTGGATTAACATTCAAACCAACAGCCAAATCTCTTGTGACCTGAGTACCACCGACTGGCAGGACCCAACTGCAACAGATACTCCCATCCTGAAATACAGCAACATCGGTGGTGCCTCCTCCAATATCAACCAGGAGTGTCCCCTTGTTTCGTTCGTCCTCGCTCATTACGGCTTCGCTGGAGGCGAGCTGTTGAAGCACAACATCGTCAACGCCCAAGCCTGCCATGCGCACACATTTGATCATATTCTGGAGCGCTGTGATGGAGGCGGTCACAATATGCGACTCAACTTCAAGCTTCAAGGCCGCCATGCCTTCGGGATCGCTCACTCCATTCTGGCCATCTATAAAGAACGTCCTGGGAATAATATGGATGATATCACGATCGGTAGAGATGTCAGGTGGACAACTGGCTTCGACCACTTTGTCGATATCCTTGCCGGTGATAATGTGCTCCTTGCCTTCTATTCGTACGCCACCCCGGCAATTAAACGACTCTATGTGCGAGCCGGCAATACCCACATACACCGAGCCAATCTTGGTACCGGCGCCGTTTTCTGCCTTTCGCACAGCATGGGCGATCGAGGATACTGTCTCCTCTACATCAACAACTATGCCCTTCCTCAATCCATGCGAGGGATGCACACCAACACCTCTGACGCTTAGATCATCCCCCCGGATCTCGGCAATAACAAGGCAAATCTTGGTGGTCCCCATGTCAAGCGCCGCTATTGGTTTTCTACTCATTTGCTCTCTCCAGCTTACGGGCGCTTCTTGACAACCGGATTGGAAACAACCCTGATGTCAATAAAAATGACTTCTTCCCCATTCTCGTTCATGATCTTGTCAATGATGTAGTTCTTTCTTTTCAGATTCTCAGCCTTGCCATATAGGATCTCCACTCCCTCTTTGGTATAGAGCGACAGCTTATCAATGGAAGGAGCAGAGACAATGCTTAATGAACGAGCTAATTTGGTCTCTAGATTGCACAGACATAGACTGGCGTTGAGAAAAGTTTTGGATCTGATCTGCTGACCGACTTTTGCTTTTCCTACCTTCAGGTCCCTGATCAAAACAAGATTGGTCTTATCGATGTCGTCTGTTTTGTCCAAAACGAGCCCATCCTTGTCCACAAGTGCGTTGCCGTCCGCAACTGGCACAACTGCAATTGCAGCCCGCTCGGTTATTTCAACACTCAGAGTATTTGGAAAGTTCCTGCTGATATTAACATCCTTGATCCACACATTTTTGGCTAGTTTCTTTTTGAGGTCATCGATGGGGATCCGAAGCAAGCTGTCATTTGGTCCAATGCTCATCATCTTTTCGACCTGTGTCTTTGAAAGGTGTTTGACCCCCACTATCTCGACCTTCTTAACTCTAAATAGATCGGAGCGATATAACCCAACCAAGGCTGCCAGTACAATGCTAACAAGCACAACGCCCAGTCCCATTTGAAGCTGTTGTCTTCTTCTTATCCTTTTCAGCTTCTCTTCTCTTTGCTTTGCCTTGCTAGTCGCATCATTCCTGGACACTATGATTACTTCCTTTCTTAGCCTGGTTGCAGGGGAAGAAGCTTAAACCATCACCAAAAAGACGCGCCTAGAACTTGCCAACCAAGGTTACCTCGGGTTCCAGAAGTATTCCTTCCTTTTCCAGAACCCGATCTTGGACTCGTCTTAGCAGTGCATATATTTCGGTTGCCTTGGCGTTTCCTAGATTGACAATGAAATTGGCGTGCTTCTCAGAGACCATGGCACTTCCTTCCCGCCATCCCTTGCAGCCCGCCTGTTCGACTAATTTGCCTGCGTAGTGATCCGGCGGATTCTTGAATATGCTTCCTGCGCTTGCATAATTTAGAGGTTGGCTATCTTTTCGGGCTCTGAAATACCTCTCCATTTGAAGCTTTGCCAGAGACATATCCCCCACTTCCAGTTTCAACATAACCTCCAGAATCACTCCCTTATCCCACAACGAACTGCTCCTATATTCAAAGCTCATTTGCTCGCGTCCGTACACCTCTAAGCGACTATCCTGCGAATAGACGGTCACCTTCCTGACAAAATCACCAATTGATTGACCGTATGCACCGGCATTAAGTAGGATAGCTCCTCCCAGAGTTCCCGGGATTCCAACCGCAAAGGCAAGACCCTTCAAACCAGCCTTATACGTCGCCTGGACTAATTTGGGCAAGCTGACAGACGCACCTGCCTGCACGTACTCCCCATCAACATTTATTTTGCCAAAGTACGGACCAAGTCTCACAACAACACCTTTGAAGCCATTGTCTGAAACAAGTAAGTTCGAGCCTCGACCGACAATCAGCAATGGAATTCCTGTCTCCGTCGCCACACGGTTTATTGTGCGGAGTTCTTCCAAGGAATCGGCTATGGCAAAAATCGACGCCGCTCCCCCGGCCTTGAATGTGGTATGCCTAGCCATAGGTTCATTTCGGTAGATCTCACTCTTAAGAGCTTGCTGTAGTTCCCGATAGACGGGAATGAATATATCGTGATTCACCAACGTCATAACCTGCATACCTTTGCTTGATCAGCCTCAAGCATATTGAGCAATCCTTCTCCAACCGTCCAAATATCACCCGCACCGGTCGTGAGCACCAAATCCCCGTCCCTGAGATTGGCAGCAAGAAAGCTCAGTATTTGACTCTTCCGCGGAATATAGATTACTGGCTTGCGGGGATTGTCTTCAAGTATCGCCTCAACCAGTATTTTACCGGTTACTCCTGGAACGGGTGGTTCTCCTGCTGCATATATGTCTGTCAAAATAGCCAGATCAGCCTGGGCAAATGCGTCCTTAAACTCATTACCCAAGAACTTGGTGCGCGAGAAACGATGAGGCTGAAAAACACAAATAATCCTTTTCCAGGGACCTTTTCTTGCTGCTTCTAGAGTCGCTTTGAGCTCTGTGGGATGATGAGCATAGTCATCAACCACGGTTACCCTGGAAAGTTCTCCTTTGAACTGAAAACGCCTCTGTACTCCGTTGAAGGAAGCCAGACTTTCTATGATTCCTTTGACTGGCAGATTCAGGGCTACCCCCAGGGCGAATGCGGCCAAAGCGTTATGGACATTATGAACGCCGGGGACAGAAAGATATGCCTCTGCTATTGATCTGTCCTTGTGGAATACTTGAAAGGTGCTCTTCAACGAGCGAAACTCCAAATCCCTTGCGTAGAAATCGTTGTGTTTTTTCAACCCATAAGTGATGAACTTCTGGTCAACTGAATCCATCAACCTGCACACATTGGCATGATCTGCGGATGCAACCACAAAGCCGTCACGCGGCACTTTCTGTATGAACTGGCGAAACACCGCCTCGATTTGGTCCAGACTGCCGTAGCATTCGAGGTGATCCGCTTCGATGTTGGTCAAAACTACAACATGCGGATTCAAATGCAGAAAGGACTTGTCGCTTTCATCCGCCTCGGCAACCAGATACTCACCTTCGCCATACTTGGCATTGCCTCCGATGTCGTTCAGTTCGCCCCCAATCAAGAATGTGGGATCAAGCCCTCCAACATTGATCATTCTCGCTATCATTGAAGTGGTCGTGGTTTTGCCATGGGTCCCTGCAACAGCAATGCTCCTTTTTCCATGACAAAGCCTTGCCAGCATTTCCGCTCTAAGCAAAACCGGTATGCCCTGCGCACGTGCAAAAGTCAGCTCGGGATTCTTTGCGGGGATCGCAGAACTGATTACGACAACATCAGCATCACCAATGTTTTGAGCCCTATGACCAATCTCTATTGTGGCACCGTTGCTTTTTAGCCTCTCCGTATTGCGGGATTCTTTGAGATCAGAGCCGGATACTCGGCATCCCATCTCCAAGAGAACCTGGGCAATGCCGCTCATTCCCGCCCCACCGATTCCAACAAAATGAACATGCTGCATCTCGGTCAATATTCCACCTTTCAACCGCGCTCGATTGTACTATCTTGGTCATTTGAACTTCAAGAGCATTCACAAACTGTGTAAATACTCTAGATTGTTGCTGCCTCCCCGTACATTAAACCAGACCTCAGGATCTCGGTAGTGGTTGCGGTGGAAAGCCCATATCGTCAAAAAACGGTTTGCAGCTAGCAGTCTACGCAAGATTCAAAACAGCCGTTATCTGCTAGCATTTTATCGTCGATGGTGAACGGTCAACCGCGACCGCTTTTCTGAGTTAGCCGCACACGCAAAACCGAACGCCGATTGACAATCGACATCGTCACCTAACCGTCGCTTCTGTCACATCTACCGAGATTACCAATCCGCCCATCGCTCGGTGCCAAAACGAGACAGAATTGTACGCCAACTGTCAGGTGTCAATTGGCAGCTGTGATCCGCTGGCTCGTCCTACGATATCCAGAACCAGGCCAAGAAGTCTCTGGCCCGCGTCAGGATGACTGAGTCCCCCGCTCGCCTCACTCATCTTTTTCAGCAATCTCAAATCAGACAGTACTTTCGTCACCTCTCGAAACAGCCGGTGTCCATCCAGTTCATGGTCTGAAATCAAAACAGCCGCGCCGGCTCTGCTCAGAATCTCACCATTCTTTCGTTGGTGATCTGCTGTTGCATATGGATAAGGGACAAGAATTGCCGCCTTTCCCAAAGCCGTGATCTCGGCCAGGGTAGTCGCACCGGCCCGGCATACCACCAGGTCTGATACCGAATAGGCATGACCTATTCGATCTAGATAAGGATAGCAGCGGTAGATCAGCTTGTCATCCGCGGACCGGATCTTATCTAACTCTCCCGCCACATTGTCAAAGTTCATCTTACCTGTTGAATGAATTATCTGCAAGTTATCTGCCCCTTTGAACAGCTGATACGCATCAATAGCAGCTCGATTGATGCGTTCGGCGCCGCGGCTTCCGCCGAAGATGAAAACGGTTTTGCGCTGGGGGTCCAGATCAAATTCGCCGTAGTCTTTTTTTTCTGCTTGCAGAATTTCGGGCCTCACCGGATTGCCTGTTAGCACAACCTGCCGCGCACCTGAAAAGAAGTCCTTCGAGGACAAGAGTGAGACGGCAACTACCTCTGCTTTCCTCGAGAGAAGCTTGTTGGCCAGACCTGGTATGGCGTTTTGTTCGTGCAACATGACCGGGATTCCGTTCAGGATGGAGACTACAACTACTGGAACGCACACATATCCACCCAAACCCACTACTAGATCGGGTTTGAATTCTCTCACGATTCGGCGGCTGTGAAAAATGCTGCTGATTAGGTGAAAGATGGTTTTGAAGAAATTGACTGATAATTTCCGCTCTAAGCCTCGCACATCAATTGCTGCAAAGGCATAGCCTGAGTCGGGTATGAGCTTCGATTCCAAACCCTTTTTGGTTCCAACAAAAAGTATATCAGCCGCTTCCTCTGTAGACTTTAAAGTTTCTGCTAACGCCAATCCCGGATACAGGTGGCCCGCTGTCCCTCCCCCGCTTATGATCACTTTCATTTCTTTCCCTCGGCCTGCTTTTTTTTTCAATTCTGTTCCCACTGACTGCAATATTTAACAGGATCCCGATCCCGCCAAGAGTGAAAACCAGTGCAGATCCACCAAAACTGATCAAAGGCATCGGCACACCTGTTATTGGAAGAATGCCTGTGACCGCTCCCATATTGATAACTGTCTGTATCAATATCATAAAAGTGATCCCTGATCCCAGGAGTCTACCAAAAGAGTCCTTGCACAGAAAGGATATTTTCATGCCCAAATAGGCGAACAGGACAAATGCGCTCACTAGACTCAGCGTGCCCAGCAAACCGAGTTCCTCCCCGATTATCGCAAATATAAAATCAGTGTGGGCAGCCGGCAGGTAGAAGAACTTTTGATGGCTCATGCCCAAACCGAGGCCCGTCAGCCCGCCAGAGCCAAAAGCAAAAAGCGACTGTATGATATGAAAACCTGCATTTCTCGGATCGGCCCAGGGATTAAGAAAAGCCAAGAACCTCTGTCTTCGATAGCTGGTGCATAAGACAGCGAGCAAGGATACTGCGCTTCCGGCAACAGCAAGGGCTGATACATGCAGGATAGGTGCTCCGGCCAGAAAGATCATGGCAAGGACCGTCACGGCAATCAGGAAGGAGGTGCCCAGATGGGGCTGGACCAGAATAAGACCTATGATCGCCAAAACAGACACGAAAGGCGCAGTCAAGCGGGAAAGATCGTTTAGGTCCTTCTTTCTCCTTTCCAGCGAGTCAGCCACAAATAGAATCACCGCTATTTTGGCAAACTCAGACGGCTGGAAAGAGAATGGTCCGATCTGCATCCACCGGCTAGCTCCGCCGGCGGATTTTCCGACCCCTGGAACAAGCACCAGGACCAAGAGCACCAAGGAGAGAAATATGCCCCACCCAGCCAGTTTCCTGAGCTTTTGATAATGAATCCTGCAAAGTATGCCTAGGGTGCCCAGGCCAAAGAGTGTCCAGGCCAGCTGCCTTTTTAGATAATAGTAGCTGTCACCTTCGACCGAGAAGGCCATTACCGAGCTGGCGCTGAAGATCATGACACTGCCGAAAATGAGCAATCCGATGGTCACGATCAGCAGCCAATAGTAGACTGTGTTGGTTCTCTGGCTGTTGCGCATTGTGCGTCCGTGTGCCTAGTCTTTTAGATTCATTACTGCGTCTCTAAATGCCATTCCTCGTTCTTTGTAGTCCGAAAACTGATCAAAACTTGCGCATCCGGGAGAAAAAAGTATTGTATCTCCCGCTTTTGAGAACTTTTTGGCCTCCGTTACGGCTTCCGGTACTGTTTTGACCCGGGATACCTGCAGGTTCAATTCTCTAAGGAGAGGGTATATCTCGGCCGCTGCTTCGCCGAACAGCACCACAGCCTTGGCCGTTCTTTCTATGTCAGATGCCAAATGACGGAAGCTGTTTCCTTTATTGCGCCCACCTGCGAGGAGAACAATAGGAGTCTTAAACGACATCAAAGCTTTGGCGGTTGCGTCGGGATTGGTTGCTTTGGAGTCGTTGAAATAGTCCACGCCGTTCAATGACACCACAAATTCAATGCGGTGGGAGATCCCTCTAAACTCGACCAGTGCCCTTCTAATATCGTCCGGAGCAATGCCAGCGGTCAACCCAACTGCCGCAGCAGCCATGGCATTGTCCAGATTATGCTCGCCCTTTATTTTTAGCTGCTCAATTGAGCAAATCTCTTGTCTCCCATGCAACAGACTTATGATCTTGCCATCGCCACAGTAAACGCCATGGTGGGCAGGATCATGTTTGCTCAAGCCAATAATTCTGGCCTTGATTGATTCTGAAAGCTCTTTGACGGTGTGATCATCGCAGTTGATGACCGCAAAGTCTTCGTCCGTTTGATTCATGAATATCTTCATCTTGGCCTGCACGTAATCAGCAAAATCACAATGCCAATCCAAATGATCCTCTGTAATATTCAGAAGAACACTTATCTGCGGGCGAAAGCTTTCGATATGCTCCAGCTGAAAGCTGGACAGCTCAGCTATAAGCATTGTGTCCGGTTCTAGATCGATCGCTTTGACCAAAGGAAACCCGATGTTCCCCGCAACGGCACTCTTGCGCCCGGCTTGCTTGAATAGTTCTCCGGTCAGCGACGTAGTCGTTGTTTTGCCATTAGTGCCGGTAATGCCAATGAT
>CAYFXD010000099.1:0-4564 GCA_964347095.1 uncultured Actinomycetota bacterium
TCCCTGTTGCATTTTAGGAGTAGACCGCACCCCTGCAAAAGGCATATGCACCAGTAGGGACGTGAAACATATCGGGATTCTTCAAAGCCGCCAGGGATCACTTTCTACCGAGCATATTCAACTGCTCGATTCTCTCTAATCACGGTAACCTTTATTTGGCCCGGGTAATCCAGTTCCTCCTCAATCTTCTTGGCAATATCTCTTGCAAGAATAATTGCGGCATCGTCATCGATCTGCTCAGGTCGTACCATTACTCTGATTTCTCTACCAGCTTGCATCGCATAAGATTTCTCTACTCCCTTGTGCGAATCAGCAATCGTTTCCAGATTTTCCAAGCGTTTTACGTAGCTTTCCAGAGTCTCCCTTCTTGCACCAGGGCGGGACGCAGAGACCGCGTCAGCAGCCTGAACAAGTACGGCCTCGACCGATTGAGGTTCTGTATCTCCATGGTGAGATTCAATCGCCTTGCATATTGAGGGAGCTTCTCTGAGCCTCTTGGCCAGCTCCGCTCCAATCACCGCATGTGGACCTTCGACCTCATGATCAATGGCTTTGCCAATATCATGAAGCAGCCCCGCACGCTTCGCCTTTTTTACATCAGCACCCAACTCAGCGGCCATCACCGAGGTTAGATGTGCCACCTCTAGAGAATGCTTGAGCACATTCTGCCCATAACTGGAGCGGAATTTTAGCCTACCGAGTACCCGCAAAAGTTCAACGTTGAGTTTGCGCACGTCCGATTCGAAAGCAGCCTGCTCACCTGCTTCTCTGATTTCAGCCTCAACTTCTTCTTTAGATTTCTCAAACATGTCCTCGATGTGAGCTGGATGGATGCGGCCATCTGCGATTAGTTTTTCAATCGTCAATTTGGCGATTTCCCTTCGTACAGGGTCAAAACTGGAGAGGATCACTGCCTCCGGTGTATCATCAATTATCAGATTGATTCCCGTAAGACTCTCGAAGGCACGGATGTTTCGCCCCTCCCGCCCTATGATTCGACCTTTCATTTCATCGTTTGGGAGCGGCACAACCGAGACAGTGCTTTCAGCAACGTGATCGGCTGCACATCTTTGAATCGCCAGCGAGATTATGTTCTTGGCCTTCTTACTTCCTTCATCCCTGGCCTTGTCTTCAATTCTCCTGATTAAAGCGGCTGCTTCATGTTTTACTTCGTCCTCGATTCTTCGCAGCAAGATATTACGGGCATCTTCCGCCGATAAACCGGCCACCTTTTGAAGCATTTGCTTCTGCTCCTCGTACGTTGCTTCAAGCTTCTGCTGCACCTCATTGACCTCGATCTCCCTGTCGCTGAGTGCCTTTTCCCTCTTGTCCAAAGCTGTGAATTTGCTTTCGAGAAACTCCTCTTTCCTAGTCAACCTTATTTCCAGCTTCTTTGCCTCTTCGCGTCTCTCACGATTCTCTTGTTCCGCTTGAGTACGCATTGAATGGATTTCATCTTTTGCTTCCAGAATAGCCTCGCGTTTGGCGGTTTCAGCCTCCTTTTTGGCCTCTGCTAGGACCTTACCCGCAGCTTCCTCTGCTGACACTATCTTTGCTTCACCGACATACTTCCTGACAAAAAACCCAGCCACTACGCCAACAACTGCCGAAGCTACAATCGAAACAATCAGAATAAGAGTATTAATCGTGGCACCTCCTCCCTATTGCCGCCTCGAAAATGCTATCTATTAGGAGTACTCCTATCTTTCCGGGCGTTTGGCAGCTCTTCGTGGATGACAACTACGTTCGACACTTGCCCTTTCTGGCCTGTGAAAAAACAGCTTCGTGCCGTGCCGGCCTGCTTCTATGCTTAAGCTGTGCCAGACACCAATAAAAAAACCGAGCATATGAACTCGGCAAATAATAACCAACAGCAAAACAACAATCCATTGCCGCTGGGTAATAGCTAATTGATTTTTACTCGATCTATATCAAAACGCGATTACCAGAATTATTATTTACCAACTCAATATTATCGCCAAGCTTATCCTCTGTCAAGCTCAATCATAGCCCCTAGCTGCTATAATTATCTGCTGCTTAGCATCTTGGAGCTCCTGTGCGACGGGTGATCATTTTCTCTCCTCTGATGACACAACTTGTTTCAAGGCTTGCTTGGCCAGGGAGCTGTCGAACCCTCTGCGAATCAAATATTCGTACAACCGCCTCCGCAATTTCTCACTATCATTGATTTCTGCCTTCCTATATTGCTTGAGCGCCAAGCATACCGCGTGATCTCTCTCTTCGGCTTCAGAAAGGCTAGACAACTCTGATTCAATAATCTCCTTGTCCACCCCTTTTAGGTATAATTCCCCCTTATTCTGTGTCTTCCGTAACTTTTTACTTCAAATCGCTCCTTTGCCCACATTCGAGCAAATTCTCTATCGTCCAGATAGCCTTGCACTTTTAGTTTATCAATTGTTGATTCAGTACCCTGCTTTGTGAAACCAGCTTGCTCAAGACGATCTCTCATCTCATGAACACTCCTGCTCCTCACACTCAGGAGCCTGAGACCAGAATCCTCGGCACTGGTCATTTCGATCCTGGACCCTATTTCAGCCAGCTCAGCAACACTGATTTCTTGCTCCTCTCTGAGTCCGCGAGATGCCAACAGATCAACCCTGACACGCTTCCAGAACTCCCCATTCACATAGACTGAGCACTCTTTCCACGCGAACCTCTGCGCTGGATCTTGGTTATTCTGACCTTCTCCGTTGCCATAACTGCATCGGCCTCCTCTGAATCGATAAAGCGCTTGGTCCAATAAAACAATATGTGCTGCCTCGGCTGGTTCATCTTTATGGCATATCTTGGGAGCCCTACAGACATTAATTCATGCGTTTCTTCTCTTCTTTAACATCTTCTTCGCTTTTATGCGCAACCAGCAAGCCAAGCTCTTCTCTTATCTTTCTATTTATCTCTTTCGTTAGGTCGGTATTTTCCTCCAAATAGCTCTTTGCACTCTCTCGTCCTTGACCCAATCTTTCTTCTCCGTACGTGTACCAAGCTCCACTTTTTTGAATCACCTTTTGTTCCACGCCAAGATCTAATAGATCAGCCTCTGCGGATATGCCAAAGCCATACATGATATCGAACTCGCATTGCTTGAAAGGCGGTGCCATTTTGTTCTTTACAACCTTGGCTCTCACCCGATTCCCCACGATATCCGTTCCCTTCTTGATAGATTCGATTCTTCTTACATCAATTCTGACTGAAGCGTAGAACTTAAGGGCCCGCCCACCCGGTGTGGTTTCCGGAGATCCAAACATCACTCCGATTTTCTCGCGGAGTTGGTTGATGAAAATTGCCGTAGTGCGCGATTTGTTCACAGACCCTGCCAGTTTTCGCAGCGCCTGTGACATCAGCCGGGCCTGTAATCCTACGTGGGCATCCCCCATCTCACCCTCAATCTCAGCCCTAGGCACCAGGGCTGCAACAGAATCCACCACTATGACGTCGACTGCGCCGCTGCGAACCAGCATTTCCCCAATCTCCAGAGCTTGCTCTCCAGTATCTGGTTGCGAGACCAAAAGGTTATCCACATCCACTCCCAGTCTCTTGGCGTAAGAGGGATCCAATGCATGTTCGGCATCGACGAAGGCCGCGATTCCGCCACCTTTTTGTGCTTCAGCTACTATTTGCAGTGCCAGCGTTGTCTTACCCGATGCCTCGGGACCGAAAATCTCCACAATTCTGCCCCTTGGAATACCTCCAATTCCCAGCGCCATATCCAAAGCCAAGGCGCCCGTAGGAATGACATCGATATCCATCCGTGCTGGATGCTCGCCCAATTTCATCAGGGAGCCTTTGCCGTACTTGCGTTCAATCTGTTCTTTTGTCAATTCCAATGCTTTATCTTTGTCCACACCTGCCCCTTTCATCCGCCTATCCTCATCCACCCAATAGCTCTCCTGCATCAGTCAGAGGCTATTCTATAGCGAACTATTGTTCGTGTCAAGATCTTTTTTGACTCTTTTGTGTTTTTGCTTAATTACTTCTTTGGGACATCTGTAAGGTGCGCGTTTTGCAGCTGGATTTCTCCCATTCTACTGTATAATGCTCCTTTGGGTGTCAAGGTACTCTTAAAGAGGACTATACTGTTAACCTCTATCAAGCCTTGCTCAAGCCTCTCCAGCTTCTGCGCGGAGATGGTCTCCCTCAAATCCTGTGGCCTCTTCAGACGAGCCAAGGTAACATGCGGATGGAACCTTTTGGGCTCTTCTTTAAACCCAAGCGGAATTAATGACACCTCAATGGAGCCCGCCAAGTCAACAATCTGATCATGACCCTCACCGACTCCTATCCAGAACACACGGGTTCTTTTAGGTGAGGGAAAGGCTCCCAATTCCCCAAGCGTGAAGGTGAAGCTCTTGGTGCTAGCAAGATTCAGGGATACTGCAGCTAGAATCTGTTCAGGAAGCTGGTCGTCGCAGGCGCCAAGGAATTTCAGAGTGATATGCAAGTTTGTCGCCGGAACCCACCGCGCAGTACCAACGGTTTCTCTGGCATCCGCCATGGCCATAAACAATTCGTTTTGCAAGTGCGAGGGTATGCTAATGCCAAGAAA
>CAYFXD010000100.1:0-12204 GCA_964347095.1 uncultured Actinomycetota bacterium
CATTACGATAGCATAGGCGCTGAGCTGCCCGGTCTGCGAAAGTCTGGTTTCATCACCACACCATTTGAAAAACCAGGCGATGCTGTCAATGCCATTATTGACAATCTTTCGGTCAAACCAGGCAAAACCAGCACTTAAGCCCCCTACTATCACCTTATGAGCAAGAACACTATAGACAGCATCAATGTAGTATTTGCTGTCCAACAATGTGTGAACGGGACCAATTCTTTTTGACAGCTCTTGGTCGCTCATCCAGCCCCGGTAATACATCCCCCATGCGACAAAGATTCCCAGTAGCGCCACAATTGCCGAGGCCAGCATGACTGGTAGATTGAGTTCAAATGGATGGCGGTGTTCAAAGAATATGAAATTTCCAAACGAAAGAAAAACCCAGCCAGCAGCTATTGAAGGAGCTGTCAATATCAGCAGGGGAACAGTCATTGAAGAAGGCGATTCGTGAGCCTTATTGGCCGCTTTTGACCTAGGCTTTCCAAAGAAGGTGATAATGCAGAGCCTGAACATATAAAATGCGGTCAGGAACGCAGTAAGAAGCGCAAAAACAAATATTACGTAATGACCCTCCTTGAATGCGGCGCCAATGACCTCATCCTTGCTGAAGAAACCGGCGAGCCCCGGTACTCCGGCCACTGCCAGAGACGCGATAATGAAAGTCCAAGTGGTTATCTTCATTTTCTTGGAGAGACCGCCCATTTCGAAAATGTCATTGGTCTGAAGAGCATGGATCACACTTCCGGAGCCAAGAAAAAGCAGCGCCTTGAAGAACGCGTGAGTCACTAGATGAAAGATGCCTGCCGTCAACGAACCCACGCCCAAGCCTATCATCATATAGCCAAGCTGACTGATGGTGCAGTAGGCCAAAATCCTCTTTATGTCGCTTTGCACCACCGCCACCAAGGCAGCACCAAAGGCACTGATCGTTCCAATAATCGCCACGACGTAAAGGGCGATCGGTGAAGCATCAAAGATGGGATAAGTCCTGGCCACCAAATACACACCTGCTGCCACCATCGTTGCCGCGTGGATCAGTGCACTGACCGGTGTCGGACCTTCCATGGCATAAGGCAACCACACATGGAGCGGAAACTGTGCTGACTTACCAACGGCACCGCAAAAAAGAAGCAACGCTGATAAGGTCGCAACATTGGCGGCCAGATGACCAGAAAATATCACATCAAAAGCAAAGCTGCCCTTGTTTATGTATAGCAATATGATGCCGACCAGGAGGCCGATATCTCCGATCCTGGTGACAATGAACGCTTTCTTGGCAGCCGAAGCCGCCTCGGGTTTCTCATACCAATACCCTATCAACAAATAGGAGCAAAGGCCCATGACCTCCCAGGCAGCATAGAAGAGAACAAAGTTGTCGGCCAAAACCAGGGCCAGCATGGCAGCTGTAAATAGGGAGATAACCGCAAAGTACCAGGAATAGCGTTTTTCTCCGTGCATATATCCTATAGAATAGATCTGAACCAGCATGGAAACGGTGGTCACAACGACAAGCATCAATGACGCCAGCGCGTCCACGGTCACCCCGACTCCTACCTTAAATGATCCCACAGCAAACCATTCAAAACCCTCATGGAACGCCTTCCCGCCAATCGTGCTGAAAAGAGCAAGGTAGGAAAGGATAAGAGAAATTCCCACACAGATAACGGCGATGTAGGCACTAATCTTGGGCATCCTTTTGCCAAAGAATGTGAGGATCACAAACGCCAGAACAGGCAAAACCGGTATGAACCACGCGTAGTTCACTCTTGCCTCCAGACTACCATTTCATCAAGTTCATCTTTTCAATATTCAAGGTATTCTTGCTCTTGAAAACGGCGATGATTATGGCCAACGCCACGATTGTCTCAGCAGCCACTACGGCAATGACAAAAAGGGCAAACAAATGACCGCTGAAGTCTGGTTTAATAAAACGCGAAAAGGCCACCAAATTCAGGTTGGCAGCGTTGAACATGATCTCAACAGACATCAGTATCCCAATGATATTCCTTCTTGTAAGAACGCCATATACGCCCAGGGAGAAGAATATCAATCCAAGTGTTAGAAACAGGTTGAGTTGAATGGAGTTTGTCATTCTTCGCCCTCCTCCCGCACGATTGCCAGAGCTCCCAATATCGCCACCAAGAGAACAATGGCGGCTACTTCAAATGGTATTACATGAGATGAAAGTAGCAGTTTGCCGATAGCTGCGGTGGACAGCCCCTGAGTGACATCAGGACCTACAGGAAAGATAGTCCGTTTAAAGATGTAGAAGATGGTTCCCAAAAAAAACAGAGTAATGATAAAGGGTGCAATCCCCTTCTTGAACGTGACATCTGCCTCAGATTCTGTGATCCTCTGAGTCAGCATGACCGCAAAGAGAATCAGGACCACTATCCCACCCACATATCCGAATACCTGAGCCATTGCCAGAAAATCGCCCGCAAGAATGAGATATAGACCTGCTACACTAAGCAAGAAGAGACCAAAGAACAGCACGTTGTGAAACATGTTTTTCCCTGTCACCACAACCAGAGCCGAAAAAATCCCAACTGTGGCTAAGATAAAGAACGCGATCAGCTCAACCGTTCCCGCCATCTACTCACTCCTTGTCACTTTGAGCACCGTAACTAGAGAGACTCTCATCTTGCGAAGACAGATTTCGCATCATCCATGTCTTGTCATACTCAGCAGCTTCTCTGTCGGCCATGTCCAACTCAAACTCCTTACTGAAGCGAAGAGTATTGGTGGGACATGCCTCAACACACAGTCCGCAAAACATGCAGTTGCTGAGAGCAAGGTTCCATTCCTGGACCTTTCTGTCAACATTGCCGGCTGCGGTCCTGTCAACTTCAATTATGTAGTCAGGACAAGCGCGAGCACACATTTGGCAACCAACGCACACTCCACTGTGGCACCGCAGGCAGCGCTCCGCCTCTTTTATTGAATCCTCCTTAGTGAAGCCCATTTCCACTTGATTGAAGTTCACCTTTCTCTCATCAGGAGACAGCATTGGCATCGGTCTACGAAGCCGCTCTTCCTCAATCCCCATCACATCCAAATCGGGATAGTCAATATATTCTTCCGTGACTTCGGGCTCGGGCGGTCTTCCTTCTATCAGGTCTTCGCCCTGCAAATAGCGATCGACCGAGATCGCCACCTCATGGCCGGTCGAAATTGAGCCAATTGCCGAACCAGGCCCGGTTATCACTTCTCCGCAGGCAAACACGCCCTCTTCGCTGGTAGCATAGGTGGTGCGGTCAAACTGCAGTCTTCCACGCTCATCTACATCCACCTTAGTGTCTTTCAAGAATGACAGCTCTGAACCCTGGCCAATGGCGAAGATCACCGTATCTCCAGGGATCACATCCTTATTCTCGCAGTTAAACGAGGGATTAAACCGGCCCTCGGCATCGAAGACAGCTGTGCACTCCTGGACTTCTAGTCCGGTTATTTCTCCATCTTCATGAAAAATCTGTACCGGCCCACGAGAACAATTGATCTGTATCCCCTCTTCCACAGCCTCCTCGATCTCCCAAGGAAATGCGGGCATCTCAACCCCTGACTCAAGACAAGTCAGATTTACTTCCTTTACGTTGTCCTGGCGAAGTGCACATCTGGCCACATCGATGGCAACGTTTCCACCACCAATAACGATCACCCGCTCACCAATCTCGATTTCCTCGTCAAAATTGGCAGCTTTCAGAAACGGCAGAGCCAGCAAAACACCTTTTTCTAGATCCGCACCCGGAATCGGAATACCTCTGCTTACCTGCAAACCGGCTGCAATGATCACGGCATCAAATCCTTGTTTTTTCAGATCATCGAATTGCATGTCCTTGCCGATTTCGACGCCATTCCTTAGTTCAATTCCCATTGCCAAGACATCGTCTAGATCTCGCTGCAAGATGTCTTTGGGCAGCCTATACTTGGGAACACCGGTTAGAAGCGCTCCGCCGCCGGATTCATTCTTCTCAAAGATCGTGACCGGATACCCGGCTTTGGCCAAGTCGTGAGCGGCGGCCAGACCAGCGGGACCGCAACCTATTATGGCCACCTTTTTGTCCTTGGTCTTGGGCATCTCTTCGTGTGCACTTTCGCCTTGTTCGTAACAGATTTCGGATATCACCCGGTGTAAGGGCCGAATTGCGATTTGCTGGTCATAATATCTGCGGTGACACTTCCCTTCACATGGATGATGGCAGATACGCCCTATGGACCCCGGGATAATGTTCCTGCTTCGAACAAGCTGCAGAGCCTCCCTGAACTTCCCTTCAGCAACCAGCGCATTCTGTCCGCGGGCATCTACATTTGCGGGACATCCGGCAGTGCACGGAGCAAGCCCGCCCTCCAAATGCCTTTGAGCAATCAAAGCATTATTGCTTCTGAAGTCCACATCCAGATATTCAATGGGCTGCTCACCCATTGCGCCCCTGATCATCAGAGCCCCCCGAAAACGCGGAAAAGATTTGCGTCTCTCATCCGGATACTGTATGGTAACAGCTTTATCAGGCAGGTCCTTGGCGGTTATGCTAAGACCCACAAATAGGCTTTTAAATGCGGCAAAGAATTTTACTATTTTTGCAATCATTCCGCTCCACGTCCTTTAGATCTAAAGAAACGCCGTGACTGTGCCTGCGATTGCCAAATTTACCAAAGCCAAGGGAATCAGTATTTTCCAGCTGATGCTCATTAGCTGATCAGGCCGAAACCTTGGATATGTCCAGCGTATCCACATAATAAAAACGATTAGAGCAATTACTTTCAACAAAAACCAGACCACCGAGGGCAATAGAAAGCCCGAGCCGCCACCCAGGAAAAGGACAGCGATCATAGCGCTGGCCGCCACCAGGTGCCCATATTCAGCCATAAAGAAAAGCGCAAAGCGGGCTCCGCTGTATTCGGTGTGAAACCCCGCAACCAGCTCTGCTTCTCCCTCCGGAAGATCAAAGGGAAGCCGGTTACTCTCAGCCAGAGAAGCAATGAAGAAAACCACAAATCCAAGTGGCTGCCAGATGATATTCCAGATCTTTGCCTGAGATGAAGCTATAGCCACGGTGCTCAGCGAGCCAGCCACCATCACAACTCCAATCACTGCCAGAGCGCGAGGGATCTCATAACTGATGAACTGAGCCGCTGCTCTCATCGCACCCAGCATGGAATACTTGCTGCGAGAACCCCATCCAGCCATGATCAGGCCCACTCCCGACACGGAAGGAATAGCCAAGAAATACAGCAGGCCGACATTAAGATCGCGTACGACCAGATCGGAATTGATGGGAATTACTAAAAAGGTAAGCACAACCGGCACCAATACCACGAATGGCGCGATCACAAAGATCAGCCTGTCGGCATTTGTGGGGATGATATCCTCCTTGGTGACCAACTTAAGAATGTCCGCCAAAAGCTGCAAAGTCCCGTGTGGTCCGGTCCTCATGGGACCCAGCCTAGACTGGAGATGCGCTGATATCTTGCGCTCCAGCCAAACCAGGGCCATAACGCTCAGCCCGATCACGGAAAAAATCACAAATCCCGCTACCACTGCTGCAATGACATCAGCGAAGAAACTTGAAACCTTCCAAGTTGTCAGCAAGCTCCGCAACCAGTCAATAAAAAGAGTCATCTGTCCACCTCAGCAAAGCAGGGATCGAGACTGCCAATTATGAGAGCAGCATCGGGAACTGTTGTTCCCTTTAAGACCGCACCAAGCACTGAGAGATTAGAGAAACCCGGGCTCCTGAACTTGCAGCGGTAGGGCTTTGGCGAACCATCAGACACAATATAGAACCCATATTCCCCTCTTGGTCCCTCGATCCGTCCATAGGTTTCTCCCGGCGCTGGCCTCATCAACCTGGGCAAGCCAGGAGTCCTGTGTTCACCTGCGGGAATACTGTTTAGCGCCTGCCGTACGATCCTGATTGACTGACGGATTTCGTCCAAGCGTACCTTGGCACGATCCCAGTTGTCTCCATTTGTTCCCACCGGAATTTCAAAATCAAAACGGTCATATATGGAATACGCATCGTTCTTTCTAATGTCCCATTTCACTCCTGACGCTCTCAATTGAGGCCCGGTGAGGCCATAACTGATGGCGTCTTCTTTGGAAATCGAGCCCACATCCCTGTTCCTTTGGAGAAAGATGTAGTTGTTTAGAAGCAGGTCTTCATACTCGTTGGTTTTTGGCTCTAGATAATCACAGAATTCCCGGCTCTTCTCTATGAAGCCCTCTGGCAAATCTTGGCTCACTCCACCGAAACGAAAGTAGTTGTGGGTCAGCCGTGCCCCAAAGGTCATTTCAAAGATGTCCCAGATCCACTCACGGTCTCGGATGCCGTAGAACCACATAGTAAAAGCTCCCGCGTCCATACCGCTAACGGCCATGGTAACCAGATGGCTGTTGATCCTGGTCAATTCGCACATTATGACACGTATGTATTCGGCCCTTTCGGGCACGGGGATTCCCGCCATCTTCTCAACCGTTAGAACGTAGGCCCAGTTGTTGACAAGCGATGAGGTATAGTCCAGTCGATCGGTTAATGGCACGATCTGCTGATAGGTTCTGTTTTCGGCCATCTTTTCTATGCCGCGGTGCAGGTAACCGATATACGGAATTGCCTCTACGACCTGTTCCCCGTCCAGCTTGAGCTCGAGCCTTAGCACACCGTGAGTCGCTGGGTGCTGTGGTCCCATATTAACTGTGATTTCTTCAGTCCGGATCATTTATGCTCCGTTAATAGGCACGAATGCAAAATGCAAATTTCAAATTGAATATCTACTGGCAAAAGACCATTGTGCATTTCTTCCAAGATGTCTTCCAAGACAATCTTCTAGGATAATTCCAGTCTCACACCCGACTCAAAAAAGGTCATCACAGGCAATTGAGCATTCGACTCTGCTAGAAAAAGTCTGGTCTTCTTATCATGTTCTCGTGCTCGAAGTCTTTCCTTAGCGGATATCCCTCCCAGTCATCCGGCATCAGGATTCTTCTGAGATCAGGATGGCCCCTAAAATGAACTCCAAAAAGATCAAAAACTTCCCGCTCATGCCAGTCGGCTCCGTTCCAAATTGCAGAAACAGAGTCAACCTCGGGTTTGTCCCTAGGCAATTCCAGCTCCATTAGGATACCGTCCTGGCCAAAGGTGGAAAAGAAACCGTATACCATGGTGACAGTATCGCTGCGTTCCCTTTCCAGATTATCTACTGCAGTCACAAAAGAAAGATGGTTGAATCCAGCTTGCTCCAGTTCTTTGGCTACTGCTGATAAGCCATCGGGTTTGATTCTTATGCGGTGTTCGAATCCTTCCCCTTCGACTTCGAGTATATACTCGCCATGCTTCCTTTTGATTTCGTCGATGGCTTGACTCAACGGATAGATCTTCTTGACCATCAAGCCTCACCTGCCATGATTTTCTCCTGCAACGATACAATGCCATGCATTAGTGCTTCAGGTCTGGGCGGACAGCCAGGAACATAGACATCCACTGGTATCACCTTGTCTACCCCCCTGACGATGGTGTATGAATCATAGTAGAAGGGCCCACCGGCGGTTGCACAGCCACCCATGGCAATCACATATTTTGGTTGGGCCATTTGCTCATATAAGCGCTTGAGCATTGGCGCCATCTTCCAAGTCAATGTGCCGGCAACAATTATGATATCCGCCTGACGAGGAGACCCTCGTGGAATCATTCCGAATCTGTCCAGATCATAACGGGAAGCCCCTGTGGCCAACATCTCCATGACACAGCAGGCCAGGCCAAACTGCAGGTAGAAAAGGGAAGATTTGTGTGCCCACCGGAGGATAGACAGATTTGCCATGTCCTTGACCACCGGCATTTCTTTCATATCGTCTGGATCTACCTGTTTATGTACGTCCATCGCAGAACTCCCTTTTTCCATGCATAATAAAGTGCAAACGCAAAGATCCCTACGAAAATCGCGAGTTCCAAGAGAGCAATCAGTCCCGCACCTTTAAAGACGACCGCCCACGGAAAAAGTAGGATAGTCTCAATATCAAGGGCAAGAAAAAGCAATGCAAAAACATAATATCCCACATTGAATCTAATCCAAGGATCACCAAGGGATACGTTGCCGCATTCATAGGGCGCGAGTTTTTCAGAATTGGGGTTTCGGGGAGCAAGGAATTTTGATGCCATTATAAGTTGAAGGATGAAAAAAACGGCAACCAGACCAATGATTATCATGTAGTAGAAGTCTACAATGCCGCTAGGTACCATATGTACTCCCAAGGTCCAAACCACTGCATCAGTGTTCATGCGCGCAAATCTACTCTCCTGCGGCAAAAAAAACCAGAATCTCCACCTCTTGCAGAGACCTGCTATGTCTGATGCTCATAATGCTATTTTCGAGTCGTTCTGAGGGCTGCGACCAATAATCTTTGGCGCAAGGGGTCCCTCAATCGCTTACACTCAGGATGAAGAGACATCATTTCTGTCTTCGACTAACTAGAGATTAGAAGAATATTGACACTGGGACAAAGGATTATCGGTTAGAGGTACATTTACAGGTATTAATGGTAAAAAGATGACCCTAAATGGTGAGTTGAGAATAGGCCAGTCACATCATCAGAGCATTTCCCGCGACTGAGTCAAAGCTAGCACTGGGCTTTCTGAATATCAGGCGCTGCTGCACGATGATCTCAGCACTTCCCGCACTGATCGGTCTTGATCAAGATATTACTTCTGCTTCTGCTTCCACACAAAGCCAGCATGAGACAAACAGCGAAACAGCTTGGACTCTTTCCGATCAGGCTCGTTTTGACGTAGTTCGCATATGGTTATCGAGTACGCACAATTCTATAGTCTCTCGCACCAATCTCTCCGGCCGCCGCATGACTGGACCTGGGGCATATGGAAAGGTCAACCACCGCGAGATTTTCAAACACAAGTCGTTAATGAATCGATCTAGCTAGTTGAGCAAGAAGAGATCATGGCGGGCGAAGGAGTTTCTCGAAAACTTGGGGATCTTCGGCCTTTTCATACGGCCACTAGGAAATCATGCTCGACACGTATGGCAAGAATCCAAGAGAAGAATAGTACTCGTTCAACCCATTCAGTAGTGCCATGTCTTCTCCGCTGATTTGGAAGTCAAATACCTGAAGATTCTCCTCTTGATGCACTTTTTGGTTGGCTTTTGGTATCGGAACCGTGCCAAGCTGTAGATTCCAACGAATCAAGATTTGGGCAGGAGATTTGTCATACTTTTGCGCGATCTGATTCAATCTGCCATCACCGAAGCGTTTGGTTCTAGTGAGCGGGCTATATGCCTGAATTAGAATATTTCTTTCCTCGCAGTAATCCCGCATTTCCTGACTGTACCCAAACGGGGTCCATTCAATCTGATTAATCACGGGAACTTCTCCTGTTGCGGAAATAAGTCTTTCCATTAAATCTATTGAGTAATTGCTCACGCCAATATCTCGCGCAAAACCTTCATCTCTGGTTTTGATCAGTCCTTCCCATAAATCCTCGCCTGCACCTCTTCGGGGTGGTCTGTGAATCAACATCAAGTCGGCGTAATCGAGGTCCATTTCCTTCAGGTAAGCCTGAGATGCTTCAAAGGCATCATCGATTTCTTCAACTTTGGCTGTAATGTACAGCTCTTCTCGCGAGATATCGCTGTACTTGATCGCCTCGCCAATCCCCGCCTGTGATCCATAATCGCTTGCTGTATCAATCAGGCGATATCCCAGTTGGATTGCGAATAAAACCGTGCCAGCTGTGTCTTTTGTCAACTGCCAGGTACCCAAGCCCATAATCGGCATGGAATTCCCTGTATGTAATTGTGTTCTTGTTGTCAACTTTATGTCCATGCATTTATGGTAGTAAAGAGAAGCGGTTGTGTAAACAAGGTTTGAGAATTGCCCCTACGCAACTGGGACGGTCGCGGAGCAGGATGCGGACCTGTTATGCGAGTCACGCCGTTCCCAAGAACCATGTGACAAAAGACCCCGTGACTGGTGCTCTCTTGATGCATGATTTCTTTGATATCTTTGTCTATCTCTTGTCGCTTAAAAGGTATGTTCTGCGTTATTGTGGCTCTATTGGCAGTGCCAGAAGGCTTCAAACAACCATTATGATCCCCGAAACTGTATGAACCACTATTGACCACCATGCTGTATTTGTTTTCTTGGCCAAATAACTGAGATACAGTCCAAACACCCCAGCTCCAACAATCAAAATTGCCACAGTTTCATTTGATCTGACGGATCCTGGCGCATAATGCCAAAGTGCAAACCAAAAACTTGGCCAAATAATTCTGTAGAAGTCACTGGTCGGAAAAACATGCATGTATGCCCCTCGCCAGAAAATCTCTTCAAAGAAGCCATTGCCAAATGCTGTTGATAAATACATAAGACTTATCCATATATTTGTCGTTTGATAAGTCTGTACCGGTATGAATTTATTTACGGTAACAATGAGTATGGGGATAATCATCAAGACAAATATTGGCTTATCGATTTTTTTAGGTTTTAATACTTTCTTTATGTTATCCTTGCCGATAAGCCAAAGAGAGAAGAATAAACCCCAGATTATCCAATATATGATTAATCCAAGATACCATCCCAGCAGATTCCCAAAAACTCCTGCCGTAAATCTAAAGATTGCGATCATGGTGACCACTAAGACCGGTGGAGCAAATATGGCAATTCTCTGCTTATCCGTCATAGAAACAGCTCATCACTCCAGTTAAAATCTTTAAACCGTCAACCTAAAAGGCTGCATTCTTGCCTAGAACCGACTCCCTGGGAAAACGACACAGTTTGGGATCTTTCATTTTCCAAGCATATTGTTGCGAATATCTGATGAAGCATATAGAAAACCCAAAATGACATGAACATGAATATGATTGTATCAGGCAATTTGAGAACAATATAGGCCTGGTTCTATCGCTCATTCAACTGCACGAATCGCTATGGTTGACAATGAGATTTTGCTTCCACAATAGAAATGTCAAACGAGTTCAGCAGGCCTTCATAGTGTACATGTAAACAGAAGAGCACCAAAACCGTGAATTGATAATCAAACCGGATCCGACTGGGAAGGAGGGATAGTGGTTAAAAAGACTGCATCCATTTATACAATCATATTGGCATCTCCATGATAGGAGTATGGACAATGTTATACCTTGCCCATCAAATACCCGAATTGAAAACAGAGCCGATAAGAATCGTGATGCATATTGCCGGCGAATGGAACACCGCACTTTTATTAATCATTGGAGGCGTTGGATTATTCAAGAATACTAATTGGGGATTTCATACCTATCTGATTTCTTCCGGTATGCTTCTTTATACAATGATAGTCAGTCCAGGCTACTATGCCCAACAAAGACAGTTTGGATTTGTTCTTATGTTTGCCACCTTGGTGATAATGACGAGGGTTCTTGATTGGAGTTCTGAAATCTGCCAATAAAGACATATACTAAAGTCTTTGTCGGACTAAATCCCGTTCTGTCAAGATCCTATAACATCGGCAGATGTTGTTGAAGCTTGTGACCATTTTCAGTCTCGAATATAGTGAATCAGCTTCAACTCGGCGTCACTCGCAATACCTCTTCAACGGTGGTGATTCCATCTCGAGCTTTGCGAAGTCCCTCTTCTCGCAAAGACCTAGCCCCGGACTTTCTTGCCGCCTCCCTTATAATTTCAACAGGAGTTTTCGCCACAACCAATTCTCTGATGTTCTCATCCAAAGTTATAACTTCAAAAAGACCAGTGCGTCCCCTGAAGCCAGTATTCCTGCATTCTCTGCAACCTTTCCCTTTATACGATTTGATGTGTCTACTGTCGTCAGAGTAATCCTGTGACACATATTCCTCTTTGCACTTTTGGCAGATAGTACGCACCAGCCTCTGAGCCACAACTGCAATGACAGAGGACCTAATGAGATAGGGCTCCACGCCCATATCAATTAACCTGGTAATACATCCTGCTGCATCCATTGTATGAAGAGTCGAGAGGACCAAATGCCCAGTAAGCGCTGCACGAATTGCCAGTTCGGCGGTTTCAAAGTCACGCACCTCACCAACCATGATAATGTCAGGATCTTATCTTAGAATTGACCTCAATCCGCTGGTAAAAGTCAGTCCCGCCTTTATGTTGATTCCCCCCTGATTGATGTTCTCAATCTCATATTCAACTGGTTCTTCCAGAGTAACAATATTTTTTTCCGGAGA
>CAYFXD010000101.1:0-13668 GCA_964347095.1 uncultured Actinomycetota bacterium
GGCTCCCCGCGGGTTCGCAATATAAATCTAATCTAACCAAGGAGGTTGATTGACATGGGGAAAAAGATAACACTGAGCGTTATTAAGGCTGATGTGGGTGGATATGTAGGCCACTCCGATGTGCACCCTGCGCTTCTTCAAAAGGCCGAGGAAAGCCTTGAGCGGGTAAAAAACGAGGGGCTCATTATTGACTATTGTCGCAGCAAGGTAGGGGATGACATTGCCCTGATCATGACTCACCAGCATGGGCCGGACAACGAAGATGTGCATCGCTTTGCCTGGGAAACATTTGAGCAGGTCACTGAGGTTGCCAAGGAATATGGTCAGTATGGAGCCGGACAGGACTTGCTCGCGGAAGCATTCGCTGGCAATGTCACCGGCATGGGTCCCGGAGTTGCTGAAATGGAGTTCGAGGAGCGAAAGAGTGAGCCCGTGATCGTGTTCCTGGCCGACAAGACTGAGCCTGGAGCCTGGAACTTTCCTCTCTACAAGATGTTTGCGGACCCCTTTAACACAGCTGGCTTGGTCATTGACCCGAACATGCACCAGGGTTTCGACTTTGAGGTTGATGACCTGATCGATAAGAAGAAAGTGATCTTCTCCTGTCCCGAGGAACTGTATGACATGCTTATTTTTATTGGGGCGCCCAGCCGGTACGTCATAAAATATGTCTTTCGGAAGGACGGCGAAGTGGCGGCTGCTACGTCGACGCAACGGCTTGCCTTGATTGCGGGACGATACATCGGCAAGGATGATCCGGTGATGATGGTACGGTGTCAGTCGGGACTTCCAGCAGTTGGTGAGGCTCTTGAGCCCTTTGCGTTCCCGCATATTGTCGCCGGGTGGATGAGAGGTTCTCATCACGGCCCCTTGATGCCGGTCTCCTTTAAGGCGGACACGCCAACCAGGTTCGATGGGCCGCCGCGGGTTGTAGCCAACGGCTTTCAGCTTACCAATGGGCGTTTGGTGGGCCCGCGGGACATGTTCGCGGACCCGAGCTATGATCGAGCCAGAAGAATGGCGCTGAGCACCGCGGATTACCTCAGAAGACATGGACCTTTCGAGCCACACCGTTTGCCCTTGGAGGAAATGGAGTATACAACCATGCCAGCTGTTATGGAAAAATTGGAAGGGCGGTTTCAGCCTGTCGAATAACAGGAGCAACTATTGCAGCGAAGAACCAATGATGTAGCCAAGAGAGTTCTGGTTGTTTGTACAATAAGTTGGCTGACAGTGTATTCGTTGGGCTTGGTGCTTCGCGTGGCTGAGATGGGGCCGTTTGGCTGGTTGTTAGATCCTGCATGGCTGCTTGGGCTAATAACACTGGCCTTCATTGCGGGGATTGGCGTAAGCTACTATGAGTATCATGGGATTGGGCCCCAAGACGGCATAGTCAGACGCGGACCCCATCAAGGCATCGTAAGCCTTACTTTTGATGACGGTCCTAGCCCAAAATATACGTCGGAGATTTTGGATATCCTGAAGAAAAAGGAGGTAAAGGCCTCCTTTTTTGTAGTCGGCAAAAATGTTGAGAAGTACCCGCATATCGCACGCCGGATTGTTGCAGAGGGACATGACATCTGCAACCACACGTACTCTCACCGTGAATTGGTTCCATCAACCAAAAAGATTGTGGAAAATCAGCTGGAGAGAGCAGATTTTTCCATTCGCAGGACGACCGGGGTAAAGACCAGACTTTTTAGGCCGCCGCGAGGGATGATCAGCAATGCTGTGCGAAGCCTGGTTGTCGAAAACGGATACCGGGTCATACTATGGACAACAAGCAGCATGGACTGGAGTGGAATCAGCTCGAAGATGATGGTTGTGCGGCTTCGTTTGTTCATCAGACCAGGCGCAATAATTCTATTTCACGATAGCGGCGCTCTGATCCGCAACGAAGGAGCCTCGCGAGGGAATACTGTCCAAGCTCTACCGTTAATAATTGACTACCTGAGAGAAAAAAGAGGCTACGAGATCGTTCCGGTTTCTGAGATGCTCAATAGGCTGGAAGACGCATCCCTGGAGCCCGAGGAGGCTCTGGAACAGGCATAAATGAGAATTTTGATTGCTCCTGATAAATTTAAAGGAACCCTTCGCGCTGCCGATGTTGCGAGGGCTATCGAGCTGGGGATTGGGAAAGCATTGCCGGATGCTGATACTGTGTTGCTCCCTCTGGCTGATGGTGGAGAAGGCACGGTAGAGGCGGTTGTGAAGGCGACAGAAGGGACAATCATTCAACATCCTGCAACAGGGCCTTTGGGAGGGCAAGTGGATGCATATTTCGGTCTTTTTCCCTCCTCTGATCTTCCAGGCCGGAGCAAAGCGGTTGTTGAGATGGCCGCTGCCTCGGGTCAGCATCTAGTCTCTCACACAAAACTCAATCCTCTTATTGCCACGACGTATGGCACCGGCGAACTGATCCAAGCGGCTTTGGAGCATGATGTCGGAGAGATCATTGTGGGCATCGGCGACAGCGCCACAGTAGATGGCGGAATAGGGATGGGGCAAGCCCTTGGAATTCGTTTTCTGGACGAGAATGGCGCAGAGCTGGGGCGAGGTGGCCAGGAGCTGACACGGCTGAGGCAAGTCGACATCTCGGGACGGGATAAGCGGTTAGAACGCACAAGAATAAGGGTAGCAAGCGATGTGACAAATCCTTTATTCGGTCCGGACGGTGCGGCATATGTATATGGGCCCCAGAAGGGTGCAACTCCCGCGATGGTGGAGATTCTGGAAAAAGGGCTCAAGAACTATGCAAAGGTCATCCGAGATCAATTGGGCCAAGATGTTGCAAGCATACCGGGCGCCGGAGCAGCAGGAGGCCTGGGAGCCGGATTGGTTGCTTTTTTGGGCGGCACGATCGAATCAGGCATTGATTTCATTATCTGGATCAGCCGTTTAAGGGACAAGCTAAAAGGAGTTGATGCCGTCATCACAGGAGAGGGACGGATTGATTCTCAAACCTTTTACGGAAAGGCTCCTATGGGCCTTGCTGAGCTGGCAAAGAAGCAGGGCATTCCAGTCTATGCGATATGCGGCCTGGTGGGTGAAGGAGCCGAAAAGGTGTACGAACACGGGATTAGCAGGATATTTGCTCTCTCTGACGTGGCATCCTCAAAGGATGACGCCCGCCTCAATGCCGCCAAATATATAGAGGCAGTTGCGAAGACAGTCGCAGTCGAACTGTCATCTCGCTAGCATGTCAGCAGAAACTCAAGCACTTCGGCAAAGCCAAGGCCCATTTCTTTGGTGGTCAGAAATATGTTATCGAAGTGCTCAACTGCCGCTTTGATGCTTGCGTCGGCGGAAACAGCATTCTTGACCAGAAAAAAGGCGCCAACATGATTAGCGAGCTCGAGGTCTGTCAACGCGTCACCTATGGCAGCCGCTTGATGTCTGAGGAAGTGCCTTTTATTAAGATCGATTTGTACCGCCTTCACTTTGCCACTTTGACGAGGCAGAAGATGATAAGCGTGGATTTCCGGTAGATCTCTCAGGCTGCCGGCGCTCTTGATTAGGCCATTGTCCTCCATCTTCAACCAGGGGAAGCCGGCCTGGTCAAGCAAGCTGTTTGCCTGATCCACATCGATGAATCCACGAAAAAGATGTGAGCACTCTCTTCGGCTGGACCAGGGAGTGTGATATTCAAGAGCACCCTTGAAATGCATAAATAGCAGCTCAACCGCTCCTGACTGCTCTATGATTTCATGCACGTTTCTTGCTGGTCGATCAGCAAGCAAGGTTTCTGCGGTCTCCAATACTTCCCGCCCTTGTTCATAGATGATTTGACAGCCCATTTCGGCAATGTAATTTTGCATGCCAAGAATCCTGGCGTCCTCATGCAGCTGCAATCGGTTCCTGCCCGAGACCATGACTACATCTATTCCCTGCCTGTGCGCGTCAAGCAGGGCACGAGCAGGCTTGAGCGTAAAATTGTTGTCAGCATCAAGCAGGAAACACCCCCTCGGCCCGACCAGTGTTCCATCGACATCGGTATAGATGACCTTGAGGGAGTGCACTAGGTCTTTGATTCCCTTTTTGTTGATGCTTTGCTGGGGTAGGGGCGAGAGATCGCTCAATTCAGGGCTTCTCTTTTCTTGGGATGCCGGGCCAGGTACTCTGGGACCGTGATCATCGGGGGCCTTTTCAGGATCTCAACATGGCTTGAGTGAAATGAATATTCATGATCAAAATGCTTGACCGTGCGGAAGGTTTTATTTAGATTTGTGGTTAACTGCAGTTTGCCATCCTCTTCGAGCAGCGCGTAGATTGCCTGCATAATGGCAAAGGACATCTTGCCCAACGCGCCCAAAGACTGGTTATGATGGACTCGTTTATCCAAGTCTGATTGGGCCATTTGGGACAGACCATATTCCTTCCAGATGTCCACCAGCAGACCGGTTTCTACTCCGTAGCCAGTGAAGAAGGGCACACTTTCGAGTACCTGGCGCCGTCCTCCATACTCTCCCGCAAGCGGCTGTATGAAGCCGGTGAGTTCAGGATAGAACATATTGAAGAAGGGCCTGGTCAATATCTCCGTGACTCTTCCCCCTCCGGCTTCCTTTTGTACCTTTTTGAAGGTGATGGGCCGTTGGTAGAAACCTTTGATGAAGCTAATCTCGGGATGTTCCAGAAGAGGTCCGACCAGACCATACACAAATCTTGGATGGATGTTCTTGATATCGGAATCAATCCAGATAATAATGTCTCCGCTGAGAACATGCAGGCTTTTCCAAAGAGCTTCTCCTTTTCCTGCTGCCGGACCCTGGGAGACAAGCACCTCGTCATCGAAGTACACATCAGCTCCCAGCTGTGTGGCAAGCTCAACTGTCTTGTCAGTCGAGTGGCTGTCAATCAATGCAATCTCATCCAACAGCGGATAGTCATCCACCAGCGCTATCTTGAGGCTCTTAATGATCTCGGCAATCGTTTTTTCCTCATTTAATGTGGGCAGGCAGAGGCTGACAGTAAGCCTCTGTGCTTCTTTCAGTCTCACCAGCTTTGCAATGTCTGAATAATCGCGATGATCAAAGGTGCGCGTTCGGAACCATTCGGTGAAATCCATCTCCATGAGCCGCCTCCCTTCACGAGTATTGCCAGGGACTGCCACGAGGACATATAAATGTTAAACGATGATTCTTAAGATAGCAAGGGAGGCACATTTCAAGTGCAAAATGTACGGCGTTAAACGCAAAATGTAAAACTAAAGATGTATCTAAGTGCAGAATGCAAAGGACCGTAAGAGCGGGAAGCAAAAGCGAGGCAGGAGGAGGCAAGGAGCGCATTATCACGATATTCCTAGGAAAAACTATGGTGGGCAGTTTGCCTGAAGAATTTGTGGTATAATGCCGGAAAGGGGAGACCAGATAGTCTCTTATCGCCCATTTCTCGCAGCGTCATTTATGACGATTTTGTCAGCAGCAAGACGGGCACCCCAGCTCGCGCCGTGTCGCCATTTGGTTCATGGTATATATATATTGGAGATTTTATTGGAGATTTGAGCCAGTCGACTCAGCATAATCTGACAGAAGGTGAGAAGATGAAACTACTGACAATCAGTGATATAGCAGAAGAGTCGGGACTCCCGAAGCCCACGATTTATCGCATGTTCCATGAACTCGCCGATCTTATCCCTCACAAGCGGATCGGCCGAAAGATTCTTTTCCCCGAGGAAGCTGTATCCAAAGTTGTGGAGTTTCGCAGTCTAACCAAGGACGAAGGCTTCACCTATCAAATGATCAGAGAGCGGATTCAAGAATCTGTGACCGATAGTGAGTCTGCCGAGATCGCGAATGAAGCAGAGACCGAGGGAGAAGCGGTCAGCATCAGAGTTGCGCAGCCGGACACCTCACAAGGCTTGTCTCACAATATTTCCGCCAGCTTCGATGGCCTAAGAGAGGACCTACGGTTGTTGGCCGCCCAGATTGACCGCCAGAACGATCTATTGTCGAGGATTATCGGGCGAGAGCAGGCGCAAGAAGAGCTTCCCGAGGCACTTCTTGCCGACGAGGTAGCTGAAGAGTGGATCAGCGGGAACGGCGCGGATGCAACCATTGATCTTCATTCGAAGGACAGCGCTGGAGCAAAAGACCAGAATAGCAATGGCTTTCTGCTTAGACTCTCTAACTTCTGGGCCGGCAAAGGCTGGAAGGCATAGCCCCGAACGTTTTAATGCTCAAAAAGCGATTAATTTCTCTTGGCAGCTTTGGCCTGCCAATAGACCCCGCGAATGGCAAAATCTGAAGAGGGTGGGTTTTGCACACGGCACCCCCAACAGCATTAAAGCCACTCAAGCGAAGTCCCAAGCGATCTGAGCTCAAGTGGCTTTCTCTTCTTAACTACTTCGACGCCTAACAGGATTTTCCTGCTTAAAAATTGTATCTGGATAGGGCGAGGGCAACTTGGCCTCTTTCTATTAGCTCCCGTTGGAGAGTGCCAGTTGCCCACTAAAGCACGCCATATGATATACATGCTGGCTAGCTCACCTACAATTATAAGTAAGAACGGTAAAAAAATAAATAGACTTGGTCGAGCAGAGTTAGGAATTGTTCAAATCTTGTGATTTCCGGGGTAGCCTCGGGCGGGGTGGCCAATCCTTGCGCGGCAGTTAGAAGCCTGGGTAGGTTGTTTAAAAGCCACTTCGGACACACCAATCCTTCCTTTCCAAAAGATAGAAAAGAAATATATCAAAAAATGGGAGCAGCTTGCGTGCTCGTCCAGGGGTCAATAATGATGACTGCTAGTGTTGGTTTCTACGCACAGCTCGCGTATGGTATATATTGCTTCATAAGAGAAGTCTGATCCATGCTCTCGAATAATATTGCTTCTCGCGTCCTGTAGCCTATCGACCAGTACAAGGATCTTGACTACGCGAGCACCAAAGTCCTCTACTTTGGTTATCGCCTTTATCACCGAACTCCCGGTTGTTACCACGTCCTCTACTATAAGAACTCGTTGGTCCCTCTCAAGTGGTCCCTCGATCCATTTCTGAGTGCCATGCTTCTTCTTGTTGCGTCGCACAAAAAAAACCGGGACCGGTCGTGCGGCTGCAATCGAGCATGCAATGGCAATGGCCCCCGATTCAAGTCCGCCTACAGCGTCATAGGCTATATGTTCTTCTTCCAGCCTCCTTGCCATCACCCTGCCTATCAGCTCAAAGCCTTTTGGAATTAATGTTGCAAGCTTTGCATCAATGTAATAGGAGCTTTTGGTGCCTGAAGTGAGCGTAAACTGGCCGAATCTAATTGCGTGTTCTTTGAGCAGGTCCAGAAGCTGGTGTCGATCCTCTGACTCTGGGCTCATCGGAATCCTTTCTGTTTGCCCTGCGGCGGGCAAGCCACTATGCACAAGGGGATTCTACCAAAGCCAGCTGCTGTTTGCCACCGCTGCTTTTGACTGCAAGAATTTTCACAGTCTGCCCTCAACTGATGAACAGCAACACATGCGAAGAAAAGCAGAAGAAGGAGAGGAATTAGCCAAACAGCCACCCGGTACTTTCTAGAAGGTGGTTCGGGGACAGCTGCCTGGGCAGTCTGCGCCTGCGCGGGTTGAGCAGCAGGTTGCGTAAGAGGTTAAGCCGCCGCTGGTGCCCCGCAAGATTTACAGAACTGGCTCCCCTCGTCCAACTGATTGCCGCAATTGCTACACAACGCGAGTGGCTCTCCTTCCTAATACATGGCTTGTCTTCACATAACAAGGTGACCTGGCACGATATGCGCGATTAGCGCTAGATATACAGCCTGCGAGCCTTTCGGCCAACCTCTCGATACGCTCCGCTGAACATGGTATGTTCCTTGCTCGAGGCCAATGTAAAGGTGCCCTCTGAAGGGCTTGAAGGCTCTGCAGAATATTCGTTTTAATGACTGGATTCCTTGATCGGTTGGCAAAAGCTGTTTTGCCTCGCGTGCGTTCCTGAGGAGAGGAGAAGAAGCCGGATGTGAGTGATATTCCCGCGATAATTTCATGACCCGACCGATGAGCAAAACTCAAAGCGCACTCTCACTGAAACCAGCAGAAGTTGCTAAAAGCAGGACCACAATGGGGTCCTGTTGCTATCCTGCCCTGGTGGGACTGGCGCGATTCGAACGCGCGACCTGCTGCTTAGGAGGCAGCCGCTCTGTCCAGCTGAGCTACAGCCCCATTCCTACTTTTCAGCTGATCAAAACCTATTCTGGTGGAGAATGTCCTTTAGCGCTCGCTTTGGGACATGCAAGTTTCCCTGGCTGTCTTTCCAGTACTGTACTGAACCAGTGAGTTCTTCAATCTGGGGGTTCTCCGCTTTGTATCCCAAAGCGATTACTGAATCAATTATATATCTTGATGGAACCTTGAGGATTTCCCGAAGCTTTTTTCTTTCCACTGACGTCATCCAGCAGGCTCCAATCTCTTGTTCCCACGCTGCCAGCAGAATGCTTTGAGCTGCAGCACCAACATCTCTTTCGTATTCTACTTGCCTTATGTCCTGATTTACCAAGATCACAACATAGGCTGTTGGACGGAATCCCTGGGGAGGATCCCCAGCCGGTGCAATGTAAGCCGCCCATTTCAATGTTTCAAAGACCAGTGCAACAATCGGAGGATCGTCGACTATGAAATATTCTAGAGGTTGCAGATTGGCTGCTGAGGGTGCTAATCTGGCGCTGTCTATGAGTTTCTTGAGAATTTTGAACGGGATTGGTCTCTGCTCAAATCGTCTGATGGTCCGTCTTTTGTTTATGGCTTCATGTGTGTCCACAGTTTCCTCCTGGGCAGAAGTTACTCGATGAATTATTTGCGAATATTTAACAGAAGCAGGCGCAATCAATTGTCCCAGAAGAGATCCTTGGTTCCCCTAGCATGGCTATCTTGTGCGCTCAGGGCTCTGGCCCTTACTGCTCTTCGGTTTCGTTGGTTTCTTGGTCTGGTTCGGGCTTTGTTATTGAATCCGAGTATTCATTAAGTTTTTTGTTCACCTTTTGAAGGCTATGGTGCAAGCTCTTCTTTGCATCCTGTTCAAGCTGTCCGGTTTTGGCGTCTTCAATGATTTGGTTGGCTTTGTCCATTAGCGCATCAAAGCCCGCCAAGACTTGTTGTTGTAGTTGCTGAGCCCGTTCGCTCTGAGCGGCAGAAACAAGAAGTTCTTTAATGCGCGCTCCCAATTCCTTGATATCTTCAGCGATCTCTCCGATCCCAGGTGCGTCTGGACGGGACTCTTCCGCTTGTTTTTCTTGCTCCATTTTCAATTCCTCCCATTGTCAAAACAAAAAGATCTGAATCGCTTTTTATCTTTGCCCTTCCTTTTTGTGGCATTGGTTCCTATTTCAAGAAGAGACCGCTCGCTCAAGTGCCATGTTGACCAGCTCTTCAACCAGATCGCTGAATTCCATTCCAGCCGCTTTTGCAGACATAGGCAACAGACTGGTCTCGGTCATTCCCGGCGACGTGTTCAGCTCCAAGACATTTGGGACGTTGTCCTTGCTGATTTTCAAGTCCACGCGGGAAACGTCTCTGCCTCTCAACACTCTGTGCACATTGAGCGCGATCTCCTCAACTTTCTTGGTCATATCTTGTGATAGTCGCGCCGGCACATAATAATCAGTCATCCCCATTGTATACATTGATTCAAAGTCGAAAAAGTCTTTCTGGGGGATTATTTCCACGATCGGCAGGGTTTGCGGGTTCTGATTGCCCATGATGCTGACGGATACTTCGGTCCCTTCTATATACTTCTCCAACACTACTTTGTCATCGTAGCTTAAGGCTGCAATCAGGGCACTTGGCAACTCTTCACGCTTTTTGGCGATCTTGATCCCCAGGGCTGAACCTTGGCACGCAGGCTTTACGACAATGGGAAGACCCAGTTTCTTTATAACCTCGCCGAGCATCCCCGATCCGCCCATCTCTTTGAATGTTCCGCTGCTCAGAGCAAAGAAGGGAGCGGTGGGAATCCCTTCAAGAACGAAGATCTCTTTGCTCAGTGCCTTGTCGAAGCCCACCCGGCTGGAGTAGACTCCGGGCCCGGTGTAGGGGATATCCAGAATTTCCAGTAGCTCTTGAATGGTTCCATCTTCTCCATATTTCCCATGCAGGGCAATGTAGGCAAGATCGACCTTGGCCTGCTTTAGATTATCGACCAGGTTTTCGTCGACATCAAGGCGGACTACCGGGTGTCCTTTTTCCTCCAGCGCTTCGGCTACGCGATGCCCGCTGTTCATTGAGACTTCTCGTTCCAGGGAGCGTCCGCCCATCAGTACCGCGATTTTTTCTTTCATGCCTCACCTCCGGTGGTTTGAAAAAAGATATTCGATCCTGGATTCTGGATACTGGATGTTTTGAACACCACGCACTCGTATTAGCGCTTATCGAGGATCCAGTATCAAAAATGCAGCATCGGTTCCCCTCTTTATCGCTAGTAATCATTGATTACTTGGTCACGGGCTTTGTCATTAGTCATTTCTCCGCTTCGCCTTAGGATTGTCATGGGCCGAGGACCACCTACGGAATGATCTCTCCCTCCATGACAGTTGCGGCCTCCCCGCTTACTCCCAATGAATCCACACTGGTGCGCTTAAAATAAACAACGACAGTGATTTCGCATGGTCTGCCCACCGAGTGTCCTTGTTCTGCGATGAATGTGATGGGTGAATTTCCGCGTATGATTTCCCTGCTTACAAGGTATGCGCCAAGCGCGCCGCTCACGGTTCCACTTGCGACCAGCTCTGAAGCGCCAATTGCTGGTGCGAAAGTCCTCGTGTGCACCATGGCCAACGGTGACAAGGCATCCATGCAGTAAACATGGGTGGACACTGCTCCCAACTCCGTGTTGAGCCCGGCCAGGGCAAGGAGGTCTGGCTTGAGATTCTTGACGGCGTCTATGTTTTTTAGTTGTACCATCAGATGAGCGGAACCTACATCAACTACCTGGGGCGGAGCGTGCGCGAGCTCATCCGCGTTGATCTTCAGAGCTTGGGCGATTTCATCAGGATTGGGCTCTTCTCCAAAATCGGCTCGAGGGAACTCAAGGGTGATTTTCTGGTCCTGTCCGCCCTGGCAGAGAATTTCGGTGCTCAGGACACCCGAGCTTGTCTGAACCATGATCTTGGTCACGGGCTCTGAAAGAAAGAACTTGGCTTCCTCGCTGAGAGCGTGTAGGGCTGCAATCATACAGTGGGCGGCGAAACCGATCTCGCCCTGGGTAGTGAAAAAACGAAGTCTGTACTGCGCCTTCTCGTCCGTTGATTTTTGAACAAACACTGCTTTGAAGTTAAGCTCCCTGGCTATTCTTTGCATGGTCTGGTCGTCTAATCGATCAGCTTCTGTTAAGACATATGCGGGACTGCCGGTGAAAGGCTTGGAAGTAAACACATCGATCAGCTTTATCCTTGCTCGTTCCAAAATGACTCCCCTTTCTATTCCAGCTGCATCTTTTTGGTGACAGACTCGTACAACGCGATCTGATCTTTGATAACCTTTGCCAGGCGCTTAATCCCTTCATGGATCTCCTCTTCGTTGGGATACGAGAAGTTAAGACGGATGCAATTCTTCCCGCTTCGATCGGGAAAGAAAGCCTTACCGGTGATGTATGCAACCTTCTCCGAGATTGCCTCCGCGAGCATCTCGCCAGTATCAATATACTCAGGAAGCTGCGCCCACAAGAAAAGCCCCCCGTGAGGCACCGACCATGTGACCTGCTCGGGAAAAAACTCTTCCATGGCTGCGATCATGGCATCACGCCTGTGTCGATAGATCTGGCTTAAATGCCGAACGTGCTCCTGCCAGAAGTCATCTTTGAAATACTCGGCTACAATTCTTTGAGCGAAAGAACTGGAACAAAGATCAGCAGCTTGCTTGCCTAAGTTAAGCTTTTCCAGGATGGGGCGGGGCGCATTGATCCACCCCAATCTCACTCCGGGGGAGAAGATTTTTGAGAAGGTGCTCAGATAGACCACTGAAGAATCTTGGGCGCGGAGGGGTTTCAGGTACTCCCCTTCGAAACGCAGCTGGCTGTAGGGATTATCCTCCAGAACCAAGAGGTCATACTCCTTGGACAGATCCAGGATTCTTTCCCTTCTATCCTGGGAAAGAGTAACTCCGGCAGGATTGTGAAAGTCGGGAACAACATAGAGGAATTTTGCCCGCTTTCCCTTGCTCTTTAACAGTCTGAGCTTTTTCTCAAGCAGATCAACTTGGATGCCGTCCTCATCTAGCGGCACGGCGACCATGTCAGCTTGATAACTGTTGAATGCCTGGATTGCCCCGACATAAGTCGGTGCCTCGACAAGTATCTTGTCGCCCGCACCAACAAATATCTTCGCCAGCAGGTCCAGGGCCTGTTGCCCGCCGCCGGTTATGATTATGTCTTCGGGGTGAATGTGGATATCGTCCTCGGCCATCAGGCGGACAATGACATCTCTAAGCTGCGCCGTTCCTTCCGAGCCTACGTATTGCAGTGCCGCACTCCCATCGGCCTCCATCACGCATTTGGCCGCTGCGATTACTTTTTCCATAGGGAAGGACCTTGTTTCCGGCATGCCTCCGGCAAAAGATATGATATCAGGTCTACTGGCCACGACGAAAAGATCGCGAATCTCAGACGCTTTCATCGAGGAGGTGCGCTCAGCATATAAATCCGCCCATTTATCAAAATGCAGCTCAGGGCACATGATGTCTCCTTCAGATGTAAGAAAACCTCTCACCCATCAGGGACGAGAGGTTGGCTCGCGGTACCACCCTTCTTTGTCGGAACCTCACGGTTCCAACCTTGGCAAGTACAGACTGTACTTCTTATGATAACGGCCTTGTGCCGGCCATGCTTACTTGCTCGAGATAGCGTATCATCGAAGGCAGCAATTCTAAGATCCGTGCTTGCCCACTCTGCCGCGCTCTTTTCCTCGGCCTATTCAGCCTGGCAGTTTAGGGGCGGCTTTCAATAGACTCAAGCACCGGACTTTCAGCGCATCGGGAAAGACCATATTTCCGAGGTCCAATTCTCTGCTTCGCCCTTGTCTATCTACTCTTCCCATCGTCACTTTTTACGCACTGAACTTGGGCTTTATGATATAACAGAAGGGGAGTCGTGTCAAACCATTTGGCTCGGTAGCAGAATGATATGAACAGGAAGCAAGAAGATGATTGTCAGGGCAATGGCGAAAAGCGACATCCTGTTTTATATTGCTGCACATCCAGCCGACCGGTCGTGTAGTTCGGCTTGGCAGCATCATGTACTGAATCGACGGCTCAGCCTCATCTACATGCTTGAGCCGTGCGGATCTTCAAGAAAAGTGGGGATAGTCGAATGCAGGAGTTGCAAATCATGCGCTGAGCCAATAGATTTATGAGAGTGGTTGGATGCGGATCGGGCTCAAAAACTCCCGACACGAAAAGCGGAAGGGAACAAGCATTGAGCTATGATGTCATTATTGCGGGAGCAAGCTTTGCGGGTCTTGCTGTTGCTGCCAGAGTCAAAGGGAAAGTCCTATTGATCGATCGGAAAAGTGTGGGCGCATTGCCCACATCGGCTTGCACAACCTTCTACAGCATGCTGAAAACACTTGGCTGCGAGAGCTCTGTGGTGAAAGTTATCGATCAAGTAAACTGGCAGACTTCGTATCGCTCCTATACATATAAGACCTACGAGCCGTTTTGCACGTTCGATTATAAAGAGTTCTGCAGGTGCTTGCTTCAAGCCTT
>CAYFXD010000102.1:0-2065 GCA_964347095.1 uncultured Actinomycetota bacterium
GTATCCACTCTACTACGAGCGGGAAGGAATCTTGACGCCGGGATATATTATTGAGGTAATCCAGGATTTGACTCGAGGCAAAGATCCCGTCATTGCTACCGGAGTAGGGCAGAACCAGATGTGGGCTGCGCAGCATTTCAAGCTTGACAAGCCCAGGAGATTCGTTACATCGGGAGGCTTGGGGACGATGGGATTCGGACTGCCTTCGGCTATAGGAGCTCAGTTCGCGGCTCCGGACAAGCCTGTGATAGTCATTGATGGCGATGGCAGTTTTCAAATGGTCACCCAGGATCTCGCCACTGCTGTATGCAACAAGCTGCCAATAACCATCTGCATAATGAACAACGGCTATTTGGGGATGGTAAGACAGTGGCAGGAGTTGTTTTATGAAAGATGCTACTTTGCAGTTGATCTTGAGGTAGGGAGCCCTGATTTTGTCAAACTCGCGGAAGCCTATGGAGCAGTAGGAATGCGAATCACCAAGCCCGAGGAGGTTCGGCCTGCCTTGAAGGAGACCATTTTTTCTCCGAACACGGCTGTGCTTGATTTCGTGATTGAACGAGAAGAAAACGTATGGCCGATGGTTGCCCCGGGCGCTGCGATTGATGAGATGATCGGTGGAACAGTCAAAGAACCAACCAAAAGGAGGGGGGGTCGGAAATGAAACACACGCTTTCAGTGTTGGTCGAAAATAAGCCTGGAGTGCTGGCCAGAATAGCCGGGCTGTTTAGACGGCGCGGTTTTAATATTGACAGTCTCGCAGTTGGCACGACAGAAGATCCGACGGTCTCTAGAATGACTATTGTTGTTGACGCCGAGACCCATCGCCTTGAACAGGTCACTAAGCAGCTTCATAAACTGATCAATGTGATCAAAGTGAGCGATATACCCTCTGAAGAGTTGGTTGGCAGAGAGCTAGTGTTGATTAAGGTTGATGCAGATCCTTCGGTCAGGGCTCAGATTGTGGAGATAGCAGATATCTTCAGAGCCAAGATCGTGGATGTGGCAACTGGAACTCTGACTGTTGAAGCGACTGGCACCAAGGAGAAGATCCACGCGCTTGAAGACCTGCTGAAACCCTATGGCATCAAGGAAATGGTCAGAACGGGCAGAATTGCATTGACGCGCGGAGGAAAAGCGACAACCTAGGACAGATACTAGATACTTGATTCTGGATATAGGATTGAATGCAAATGGGATATCTGGATCGAGGGGTCTAGATTACATAAAAACAGATACTCGATGCTCGATCCTGCGAATTTTGAAAACACCGGGTTGTACAGACGGTTTTCTATCTGCGCTTCCACGGGCACTGCCAAGGAACAAGCAAGCTGAACTACGATAGCACCTTGGGTAGCTGGGATCTAGCATTTGGAATCCGGGATGCAGCGACAAGGAGGGGTTTGTATGGCCAAAATCTACTATGATGATGATGCGGATTTGGATGCTCTAAAGGGCAAGACAATTGCGGTCATCGGGTTTGGCAGCCAGGGGCATGCCCATGCTCTTAATCTGAAAGACAGCGGTCTTGACGTGGTCGTAGGTCTGAGAAAAGACAGCCCGTCATGCAAGAATGCTGAACAGTATGGCCTCAAAGTGATGGAAGTCGCTGACGCAGCTAAAGCTGCACATGTGGTCATGATGCTGACGCCGGACCAGACCCACAAAGACGTGTACTACAGTGAGATAAAAGACAATATTTCATCTGGAGACGCGATCGCCTTTGCCCATGGCTTCAATATCCATTTTCATCAAATAATTCCCAAATCAGACAATGATGTGATCATGATTGCGCCAAAAGGTCCTGGTCATTTAGTGAGAAGGCAGTATGAAGAGGGTGTGGGCGTGCCGGCGCTCGTTGCGGTGCATCAAAATCATACTGGGCAAGCGCTTGAAACTGCCCTTGCATATGCCAAAGGCATTGGGGCAAGCAAAGCAGGCGTTATCGAAACAACGTTTGCTGAAGAAACTGAAACAGATCTTTTCGGTGAACAGGCAGTGCTCTGCGGGGGGACCTCGGAGCTTATCAGGGCTGGTTTTGACACGTTGGTTGCAGCAGGCTATC
>CAYFXD010000103.1:0-9005 GCA_964347095.1 uncultured Actinomycetota bacterium
CAGTGCAGTCCAGATGGGGATGAGCATTTTTCTCAGACGGTGCCCCGTGAGTTGCCCACCTTGTGTGACCGATTCCCAGATTGCAGCTGCTATAGTCGCTATGGTCTAGAGACTTTTCAAGCTCATCTAGGCATCCTTCTCGTCGAATAGTCACAAGATTGCCTTGGTTCAACATAGCAAGTCCAGCTGAATCGTACCCCCTGTACTCCAGCCTCCTCAAGCCATCAAGCAGCACCGGCGTTGAGCTTCTGGAACCAATGTAACCGACAATGCCACACATTTTTTGCTCCTTAGTCAGCCCCTTCATTGCAACATCATGGTTTTAAAATAAAAAGGGGGGGATAGTAGCCTTGATCTCTGCCTGCTCTCTTATCCCACCTCTGTGGCCCTTTGCGAGCCTTCCTCAATGTCCTCTCCAATCTCCCTTGATATAAGCTCTGCCAGCTCGCGAGCAATCTCATCTGCCTCCTTCTGAGAGTCGCTCTCAACCATCACACGTACTAACGGCTCGGTTCCAGAAGGCCGTACTAAAATGCGCCCTCTTCCTGCCAGCCTTTTTTGTGCCGCTTTCGCTGCGGACCACACCTCTGATGCATCTTTCAATCGTTGAGTGTGTGAAACGGGCACATTGAGAAGAACCTGAGGAAGTCTCTTCATAACCTTTCTGAGTTCCGAAAGCGCTTTGCCACTGTCCCTCATAACCCTCAAGAGCTGGATAGCTGTTATTAGGCCATCCCCTGTGCTGGTGTGATCCAGAAAAATCACATGTCCTGACTGCTCTCCTCCCACCGCAATTTTTTTTGCCACCATCTCTTCCAACACATAGCGGTCTCCCACTTTGGTTTTGATGACATGGATTCCATTTCTTTCCATCGCCAGATCAAAGCCCATGTTGGTCATGACAGTCGTAACAAGAGCGCTCCCCGGCAGCCGGTCCAAATCCTTCAGATAAGCAGCACAGATGGCCATTATGAAATCGCCATCTACATCTTCCCCCTGTTCATCAACGGCAATTACTCTATCAGCGTCGCCGTCAAATGAAAGCCCTAGATCAACCTGGTGATTTCTCACAATCTTGCGGATGTATTCAGGATTGGTCGAACCACACTGGTCATTGATGTTCAGACCATCGGGTTTCACTCCAAATTGGAGAACCGAAGCCCCCAACTCCTGAAAGACTGCGGGCGCAACCTTAAACACCGCGCCGTTGGCACAATCCAAAGCAATCGACAAACCCGACAAATCACCTGGTATGGTTTCCGTCAAATGGTCGATGTATTTCTGGGCAGCATTTTGGATCCTGACCGAGATGCCAACCTCGCCACCGCAGGGACGATCATGGATTTCTTCCTTGGTGAGCTTCTCTATTCTGTCCTCAAGAGCGTCCGGCAGCTTAAAGCCCTGGGCATCAAAGAACTTGATTCCATTGTAGTCTGCTGGGTTGTGAGATGCGGAGATGACCACCCCTGAATCAGCATCCAGTGCCTTAGTCAAATAGGCAATTGCCGGAGTAGGCAATACACCTACTATCAGGGCATCGACGCCGGCTGAGCAGATTCCGGCGATCAACGCAGCCTCAAGAAGATCCCCTGAGATCCTAGTATCCTTACCGACAACTATGGATCCCTTTTTATCCTTCGATCCAAGAAGCCGTGCACCCGCTTGTCCCAGCTTAAAAGCTAGTTCAGGCGACAAATCCTGGTTGGCGATTCCGCGAACTCCATCTGTACCGAATAGTCTTGTCAAGTATTCTCACCTCATGAGTCAGATTCTATTTTCGACACCACAGACCCCCGTACCTGCTGCTAGGTGATAAATTTCTTGTGAACAAAAGGACATGTCATTGCAGCTAAGAGCGCAAAATAACTTGGAACAAACGTCAGAACATCCCCTACTCTGATAGGATCAGGACAATCGGCCAGGTTAAGCACCAGGTGGTCGCTGCTTCGCATCAGGATCTGTGAGCCCATGAGCAGAGGCCTAAGATCGCCATCCGCGATGTCCTGCCTGCCCAGTGCCAACACAGCTTGGGGACGCTCATTTGCTATTCCATTGTACAATGGTTTTGCCCTGACTTCCATGACTTCGGCAGAGAGCAAGAACGCATCTTGGTACAGACCATCGATAGGATTGAAATCAATTGTGTCTTGTCCCAATAATATCGCTTCGCCCACCCGGATCTGATTTATTCCTTCAGGTACTTGGCCCTGCTCCAGCAGCCTGATAGCACTTGAGTTGCCCGCTGATACTATTGGCATGGCAATATCGAGCTGAGCCTGAAGCCGCCGCGATAATTTGAGGAGAAGATCATAGTTTTTTGAACATGGGGGTCTCCCTTGCATGCAAGCCTCGTTTGCGCCCAATCCGATGAGCTGTATACCAGGCAGGCAGCTCGCTTTCTTGGCGAATTCAAGCAGATCGTGCGGCAAAATGCCCTCTCTTAAATCACCGACCTCAACCATCAATATAACCAAATGCTCTTTGCCAGCGGAAACGGCTTCACCGGATAGATGAATGGCTGTGTCAAGCTCTGAAATCAAGCTCATGCGCGCTAACCTGACTACCGCTTTCATCTCCCCTCTCATGGGCTGCCTTAGCATCATCAGAGGAGAGATCTGCGCTTCGGCCAGTTTTTGAAGACTCATCAAGCGAGAATCAGCAATTCCACGTACTCCGCCTTTGAGCATCGCTGTTGCAACCGGCGGCGCTCCTAGACAACACTTGGTCACTCCTACTATTTCGATTCCTTTGTCTTGGCAGCGCTTGACCAGTACCTTGGTGTTGTTTTCTATCTTGGGTAGATCAATGGTAAGTAGAGGATACAACAAAAAGCCTCACTAAAAAGAAAAGGAGCAGAACAATCCTGCTCCGAAAGGGTAAAAACAGTGATCTAACGCTTTGAGAACTGAGGAGCCTTGCGGGCTTTTTTTAGACCATACTTGCGCCGCTCCTTCATTCTCGGATCGCGGGTAAGCAAGCCGGCTTTCTTCAAGAGTCCGTGAAAAGTCTCGTCCACTTCAAGCAAAGCGCGAGCAATGCCATGTCTCAACGCCCCTGCCTGACCAACGGTTCCTCCTCCGTGAAGACTTGCCAGCACGTCAAATTTATCAAGTGTTCCGGTAACCTCCAAGGGACGCCTAACCATTGTGCACAAGGTCTTGCGTCCGAAATAGTCTTCAAGACCTCTCCCCTTCAAGTGAAATTTGCCTTTGCCGGGAACCAGCCTAACCCGCGCAACAGCATCCTTTCTTCTTCCTGTAGCAGAATAGGACACATTCTTTTTGGCCAACTAGGTAACCTCCTCGATCTTGATGGCTCTTGGATTCTGAGCTTCATGCTTATGTTCGCTCCCCGAATACACTTTGAGCTTCCTTAGCTGGGCTCTGCCGATTCGATTATGAGGCAGCATCCCCTTAACCGCTTTTCTGATCACAAACTCCGGTTTTTCAGCCATCAGTCTATCATACCTTATGGTCTTCAATCCCCCCACATAGCCTGAATGATGATAATACTGTTTCTTTTCAATCTTATTCCCTGTAAGCCTTACTTTCTCGGCGTTTACTACAATAACGAAGTCTCCTGTGTCGACATGGGGCGTAAAGGTCGGCTTGTGCTTTCCTCTCAACAGATTCGCAATCCGAGTTGCCAACCGCCCCAAAGGTACATCGGTCGCATCCAAAAGTAACCATTCCTTGCGTATATCAGAGGGTTTAGCTGCATATGTACCCATATCTTGTCTCCCGCGCCGATTTTAAGACGACCCTAAAATACTAAAATAATTTCAAAGCAATGTCAAGCTTTACCAGGTACGGTGTTCGGCCTTCGAGCCTCTTCACAAGCTTTCTGAATGGATCAGGATAAGCGCCGTCAACAATAGCGGGCAGAGAATCATGAAAAGATCCGGTTTCAGAATTGGACCTCAGGCATCGGTATTCTCTCTAAATTGCCATTAAATATTCAGCACTTGTGCTTTTCAGTGCCCATCTTCTAGTAGTTGACTTGCATTAAAAACAATCCGTGAGCCGGAGCCGTGGGGCCGGCTCTGGTTCTGTCTAAGGCCACAAGGATCGAATACATCTGTTGTGGCTCCAATGCTCCAGACCCGACCTGGATAAGTGTTCCTACCATAATGCGCACCATATTATGCAAGAAGGCATCGGCTTTGAAATCGAGATGAATCAGATCCTTTCGTTTGCTTATGCCGATCTTCTGCATGTTGCGAGTGCAATTTTCAGGCTTGCTCTCCGCAACGCAGAAAGAAGAAAAATCATGCTCGCCCTCCAGACTGCCAGCGGCCTCCTGCATGGCGATCAAATCTAGAGGTTGGCGAAGAAACAGGGAGAAATCAGTCCAAAAAGGACTTGGATAGTCGCGATTGAGAATTAGATATGTGTACTCTCTTGATATTGCATTTCGTCGGGCATGAAAGGACTCATCCACGTCGATTATCTCTCGGATCACAATATCCTTGGGAAGCAAGGAGTTGGCCGACCATCTCAAGCGACCACAGCTCATCTTGGAGTTAAGGAAGAAATGGGCACATTGACCTTTGGCATGGACACCCGCATCAGTTCGACCAGCTCCTACGAGACCAATTTCTTCCTGCAAGATTTGGGAGATTTTCGCTTCCAAAACACCCTGGACGCTCTTCTTGCTAGGTTGCTTCTGAAATCCAGCATAGTTGGTGCCCTGGTATTCGATGATCAGTTTTAGATTTCTCATCTTTTGCAGGTTTCAGGGTTCAGGGTTTGGTATCGATCCCACGTGCTATCTTTCGTTGCCCTACGCTGCCATCAGCGACAGGTGAATCGGATTCTGGCAATCCGCGACGCATTGGGACTGTGACTTGTCTGCTCAACCTCATCCTCAGAACAAGGCGCTCCTTGGCATCGATCATATAAAGGACGATCTGAACAACTAGATTAATCAGAACAAAGATGAAAACAAAGTACAGTAAGGTTATTAAGGCCATGGTGCACTCCTTGCTGCGAATAATCTTCCATAATTACTCCGATAGTATTTGACATTTGCCCAGGCTCTTCTTTGTCAAACGCCAACAGGCCCTCGAACTGTCTTTGGACGAACGACATAACCTACGCACCAAACGCGCGCGGTAACCCGCCTACCCATTGCCGAACGTCATCACACTAGCCTAAACCCATTCTCCATTGCCTCAGCAAATCCTTCTTTGCGGCAAAAAATGCACATTTACAAGCGGCTAATGGCTGCCAATCCAATGAATATTGCAGAGCCGACTATTAACACAAGGATATCCGTTATCCGCATCTTCAATTGGCGAAGACGCGTTCGACCCTGGGAGCCCCGATAGCACCGCGAGTCCATGGCTACCGCCAGTTCTTCAGCCCTTCTTAGAATACTGATAAACAGAGGAATAAAGAGGGGCACAAAACTCTTTGCCCGCCTGATCATATTGCCCGATTCAAAATCGGCCCCCCTTGCCATCTGGGCCTTCATGATTCTGTCGGTCTCAATTACTAAAAGAGGAATGAATCGCAAAGCGAGAGTCATCATGATCGCAAGCTCATGTGCGGGGACCCTGAATACTCGCAATGGATGAAGCAAATATTCCAGGCCATCTGTCAACTCAAGCGGCGTGGTAGTTAATGTCAGAAGCGAGGTGCCACTGACCAGAAGAATAAGCCTCAGGGTGATGATTGCCCCGCCTAGCAACCCCTGATCCACAATGTTGACAGGGCCAATCGACAATACAATACGCCCTGAAGAAGTGAAGATGACGTGTATGAAAAAGGCGATGAACAAGAAGTATCGTAGTGGCCGAACGCTCTTGGCAAACCAGCTTACAGGCAGACCTAGCAAAAGAACTGTCGCAATTAACAGCAGAGAATAAATGGCCAGACTCCCAATGCTCTGAACCATAAGAATGCTGAGTGTAAAGACCAGCCCCAGTCCTATCTTTACCCTTGGATCCAGTCGATGTCCTGGACTGTCTGTTGGAAAGTATGTTCCAACCGGCATATTAAAAGCTCTCATCACCTGCTCCGGCTTCCACCCTCGCACAGTTAAAACGTCGCAGTTCATTATCTTAATCGTTCGATGTTGCCAAAGTGCTGCAGCAGCGCAATCTTTGCCATCTCCACATCATATAACCCAGGCGGAAGACGGAATCCTTTATCGGAAAGCACCATTGCCAGACACGTAATCTGCGGAGCGCCGAGCCCTATTCTCTGCAGCTCTTCTGCTTCAAGAATTACTTTTTCCTTTGCGCCATCCATAATGATCTTGCCCTGATCGAGTACGATTATTCTCTCTGAAACCAAAGCGACCTCGTTTATATCGTGGGATACTATCACAACAGTAATATTCTCCTGTTCCTGCAAACATTTAATGCTTGCGCGAATGTCCTCTTTGCCTTGCGCATCGAGACCGGTAGTAGGCTCATCCAGAACCAGCGCTTTTGGCTTCATGGCCAGAATGCTCGCAATGGCAACTCGTCTCATCTCGCCGCCGCTCAAAGCAAGAGGCACACGGTCCTTGATTCTACTAAAATCCAGGCCTACCATGGACAGTGCGTCAGAAACCCTATTCTGGAGATCTGCTTGAGCACATCCTGTATTTTTTGCCCCAAACGCCACCTCATCAAATACGGTTTCCTCAAAGATCTGTCTCTCGGGAAATTGAAAGACCACTCCGATATCTTTCCTGATCAAGCGGGGAGCAATTGTTTCACCCACAGCCTTACCTTCAATATAGACTTTACCTTTGTCGGGACTGAGCAAGCCATTAAAATGCTGAATCAACGTGGATTTTCCGGAACCTGTCGGTCCGATCAGCCCGACAGCCTCCCCCTCTCCAATGGTCAGACTAATCCCTTTCAACACAGGCCTCTCTACTTTGGTACCCTTCATATAGGAAAAATGGACGTCTTTCAATTCAATGAACATAGCGCTTTCACCATTTCCTCAACACTGAGAATAGATGTGGGAAGACCTAGACCGGCTCTGGCCAGTCCTACGGCCAGCTGATTGACAGGAAGTGGATCGATGCCGAGGTCTCTTAGCCTCATGGGGTCGGTCAGAACTTCCTCTGGTGGGCCTTCACAAAACACCCTTCCATGCTGCATGATTGCCACTCGGTCTGCTTGTATCGCCTCATCCACAAAATGAGTGATATACACAATGGTGGTGTTGCGAGTCTTGTTCAATTCCCTTATGAGAGCCAGTATCTCTTTTCGTCCCGCGCAATCAAGCATTGAGGTAGGTTCGTCCAATACAATCAGTTTTGGTTCCATTGCCAGAACTCCCGCTATGGCTACCTTCTGCTGCTGCCCCGCAGATAGAAAATGAGGCTCTGACCGTGCGAATTCTTCCATCCCGACTGCACGCAAAGACTGGTCAATGCGCTTTCTGATCTCGGGCGGATCGACACCCAAGTTCTCTGGACCAAAGGCTACATCCTCTTCGACCAGGGTGGCAACAATTTGGTTTTCAGGATTCTGGAAAATGAAGCCAGTGGTTCTTCTGATTTCCCAGACATCGGAAGGATCGTTTGTTGAAAGTCCGTTTATTCGGACGGTCCCTTCTGTGGGAACAAGCAGCCCATTGAGGTGTTTTGCCAAGGTTGTCTTTCCGCATCCATTGGGACCGACAACAGCCAAGAATTCCCCGTCTCTAACAGTCAGGTCAATATTCCTCAACGCAACAATTTTGCCTTGATTTGAGGTTTCGTAATCGAAGCATAATCCCGATATCTCAATCATTTTTTCAGCCCCAGGTATTCAAATGACCAATCAATGCTGACCAATGACCAAAACCATGTTGTAAACTTAGCCATATGCTATTGAACATTGCTTCGATATTTATTACTAAGCATTGGTATCCAGATTATCCACTAACTCAGCTGATAATGCCGAGTTAGCTCGCAGTTAAAACGAAGGCAAAAGCCCGAAGCTTTTGCCTTCTGATGTCAATTTAAGCATGTGATTATGTGAGAATCCGCCATTATTCGACTAGTTCTATATAAACCATGGGGGCAGCATCGCCTGCTCTCGGTCCTAGCTTCAAGATCCTTGTGTATCCACCGTCCCTATCCTCAAAACGAGGTCCGATTTCTTCAAAGACCCTATGGGTAAGCTCGCGATCCCCCAGAATGGCCAGCACTTGGCGACGAGCGTGCACATCCCCTCTTTTGGCCAGGCCAATGATCCTTTCCACCAAAGCTCGAGCTTCCTGAGCTTTTGTTTTTGTGGTCTTAATCCTGTCATGCTTGAGAATCTCAATGGCAAGGCCGCTTAGAATAGCTTTCCTGTGGCTGGCACCGGTGCCGATTTTCTTGCCTTTTACCTTATGTCTCAACTCCACTGACCTCTCTCACTAACCGTCACCGTTTGGTTTCGATCTATTCATTCATCCTAAGTGACAGATTCAACTCGGCGAGTTTGTCTTTCACCTCTTGAATAGACTTGGCACCAAAATTTCTTATGTTAAGCAGGTCATTCTCTGAGCATTCAACCAATTGCTCCAGAGTATCAATTCCCTGTCTTTTAAGACAGTTATAGGAGCGTACCGAGAGCTCAAGATTCTCGATGGGAGAGTCCAGAACTTGATCCTTTTGCTCCTTATTGGCAACAAAGACAGTCTCTTCGGCTTCTTCTGGAGCTTGCTCCATAAAAAGGCTCATATGCTCATTTATGATCTTTGCAGCCAGACTCACAGCTTCCTTTGACTCTATGCTACCGTTGGTCTCAACCTGCAGTGTCAACCTATCATAGTCAGTTCTCTGTCCCACCCGGGTATTCTCTACGTTAAACGTAACTCTCCTAACGGGGCAAAAGATTGAATCGATCGGAATGACGCCAATAGGATTCGAACCTTTCTTGTTGCGCTCGGCCAGAACATAACCCCTGCCCGTCTCAACCGTGGCCTCAATTTCCAATTTGCAGTCCTCATTGATCTTGGCAATATGAATGTCGGGATTGACTATCTCCACCTCACTTGGAACCTCAAAGTCCGATGCGGTCACGTCTG
>CAYFXD010000104.1:0-11396 GCA_964347095.1 uncultured Actinomycetota bacterium
AGGAGGCCTTAAATTATTTCCTTTTTGTCACACTTTGATCTTCTCAAATTCCCATCCTGAGCCGATATAAAGAATAAGTAGAGACTTGCAAAAGGCAAACCCATCGAGAGGTGGGGACGGGCATCATGCCTGGTTCTTGATTGTTAAGAACCGCAAAGCCAAGGGTCCACTGAAAAGGGACAGCCTGGCTGCCGAGAGAGAAGATCCTGTTGGCGGGCGGCCGACAGGTTTTTTTAAAGGTGAACCTGATGATCAACCTTGAGCTTAAAAAATCAAGAACCGCATGGATCATTGTTCTCACCATCCTCCTCAGCAACGTATTAACACCGTTTCTGCCTGCAGCAACTGCTAGGGATTCTGATATAGGTCTGCTGCATGCTGCTGAATCTCATGATTATGCATCGGGCGAAATCTTGGTCAAGTTCAAAGACGGTGTGTCTGACAATTCGATCGAATCTCTGAATAGACGAAAAGGAGGGGATGTACAGGAAGAGATCGACGAAGTCGGAATAGAACGCATCAGGGTTGATGAAGGTGACTCGGTTACGGAGGCGCTAGACGAATACAAACAAAGTTCAAAGGTCGAATTCGCTGAGCCTAATTTCTTTGTTGCGGCCAGCATAGTCCCCAATGATTACTATTACTCAGCCTACCAATGGAATATGCCTAAAATCGATGCTCCTGCTGCGTGGGATTCTGAAAAAGGCTATTCTCACGATGTCGTCGTGGCTGTTGTAGATACAGGTGTGGATCTCGGTCATCCCGATTTGGATTCTAAAATGGTTCAGGGATACAACTTTGCGTATGATAATGGTAATCCTGATGATGACAATGGTCACGGGACACATGTGGGGGGGATTGTAGGGGCGGAATCAAATAATTCACAGGGCGTGGCCGGAGTATCCTGGGGTGCGAAAATCATGCCGGTAAAGGTCTTGAATGCCTGGGGAAGCGGGTATTTGTCAGATGTTGCCAATGGCATTATTTATGCGGCAGATCACGGAGCCGATGTTATAAATCTGAGCCTTGGAACATCATACTACTCCGGCACTCTTCAGTCGGCGGTAGATTATGCGTACAACAAAGGAGTGACAGTAATCGCCGCGGCCGGCAACAGTGGCAATAGCACCATGTCATACCCCGCTGGGTGCAATCATGTAATCGGAGTTGGGGCAACTGACCAGAACGATTCCAAAGCCAGCTTCTCAACGTACAATTCTTCGGTTGATGTCTCGGCTCCTGGTGTCAGCATTGCAAGCAGCTGGTATCGCGGCTCAGGATATAGCTATGCGCTGGCCAGCGGGACTTCAATGGCTGCTCCGCATGTGGCCGGTTTGGCGGCACTGCTTCTCTCTCAAGATCCTTCACACGGACCTGATGATGTGGAAAGTATAATCAAAACCGCCTGTGATGATCTTGGTAGTGCAGGAAGGGATGATTATTTTGGCGAGGGCAGGATCAACGCCCAACTAGCACTCTCTGAAGATGACAGCTTTGTCGCTGCTGACACGTGGTATTTTGCAGAAGGGTATACCGGAGGCGGCTTTGATCAATGGCTCACCTTGCTTAATCCAAATGCCTCTTCGCAAGTTGCCCATATTACATACATGTTTAGAGACGGCACCAGTCGTCATCGTCATAAAGCCGTCGGCGCACAATCACGAGTGACTATTGATGTCAACAGCGTAATTGGAGAAGACAAAGAGTTTAGCTTGAAAATCGAAGCAGCAGAACCAATCGTTGCCGAGCGTCCCATGTACTTCAATTATAAAGGCAACTGGAGCGGTGGTCATGACACGATTGGTGCGACCTCTACCTCGAGCACATGGTATTTTGCTGAAGGATATACGGGAAGGGGATTTGAAGAATGGCTGACCCTGCAGAATCCAAACGGCGACACCGTAAACGCTACGGTCACCTATATGTTTAGAGGTGGGGGAACCCAAGTTCAAACACTAGCGCTTGCTGCCAATTCGCGAGAGACCATCGATGTAAATTCAGCAGTCGGTCCGGACAAAGATGTGAGCATAAAGGTTGAGTCGAGCCAGCCAATCGTTGCCGAGCGTCCCATGTACTTTGGGTATAGAGGCAGTTGGGGCGACGGGCATAATACTATTGGGGCAACTCCTTGATAGGACATCTTAAATCCCATGTTGTGATTGCCGTTGTCATTGCCAAAGGGCGGGACTTTGTTCCCGCCCTTGCTTTGCGACTGGCTCCAAATGTTCTGGGCAATTGTCTTTTGCCAGAAGAAGTTGTTTCTTAGGAATGTACGCTGCAGAATAATTGGCCCTCGAAAAGTCTTCCAGAAAAGCACTGAAAGGATGAGAAATATAAAAAATACGGTTGGGCTTATAACAGCAAGTATGCGCAAGCGAATCAAAGACAAGCAAGGAGAAGACAGCTAGGAATACAAGCGCAAGTTGAAGGAATTTTATGATTGGAAAAAAAGAACAACCCCCAGGAGCAAAAAGCCCATGCAAAGGATCTCAACCGAAAACCTATGGGTTGCTATGAACCCTCTTGGCTTTTTCTTTGTCAATCACATAGTTTCTCGACTTATCCAACCTAACAACGCCAGCCTGACGCAATTTTGCCAACATCCTGGTAACAGTTTCCCGATTAGCACCGGTCATTTCGGCAAGTTCCTCATGAGTCATTCTTATCCCGAGCATAATCCTATCCTCAAATTCTCTTCCAAATCTTCTGCCAAGCCGCATGAGGGCGCTGACCAGCCTAACCCTGACGTCAGACAAGGCTAGCTCCCTGATGCGATCATCTGCTTCGTTGAGTTTTGTGCCTATTTGCCGAATCAGTCTCATCGCTAGCTTTGGCCTTGCATGCAGCGCTTCCATGAAATCAGATTCTTGCATACTGCATAAGACCACGTTTGAGCGGGCGAGGGCAAAATCATGCAATTCCATATCTGGATCCATCGAGAAGGGAAAGTTCGCGAAGATACTGCCTGGGGTCAGAAGATCTATTATCACCTTTTTGCCTTCGGGAGAAAGCTGAAAGATCTCAACTTGTCCTTCTCTTACTTCGAAGATTCTGCCTTGGACATCATATGGTCCAAAGATTAACTCACCCTTCGAAAACCTTTTCTCCAGGTGAGTCAGCCCGCATAATCCTGCAGGACCTGCCTTCTTCGCTAAAAGTCCTGCCCTGTTTGAGAACTTCTGCTTTACCCTCCCACAAACTTCCGGTAAATCGTTCATGCCGATCGCCGCTTTCTAAAGCAAACGCCGGTTGCCTGTGTCATCTAATTTGATTTAACTTAACTCAACTTGACTATCCCAAAATATCAAGACAATTGCTGGGCTCCTCCAAGCTAATTTGATTCAACTTAGTTTAATTATATGTCAGTTATGTGACAACTACCATTCTTTTCCAAATCCTCTTGCAGGTTAAGGTTGGACTAGGCACTATTAGATGTTGAACTGTTTCTTTTTGCCTATGAAATGTCTCTTCTTCTGGATATGACAATCGGCGGCCGGTTTCCCGCCCTCTCGGCTGTTTCCATAGCTCCTCTACCCTTCCGAGAGCCAAGGATGCGCAGCTCGCATGTTCAAGTCCTCAATGATCGCCAGCTGTGGTCGATGTAAAGAAGTGGGGAGAAAGAGGGATCAAGAATCACCTAGGAGCGCGGCCCGAAATCCTAATCTCAGATCTTTTGTGAGAATGCTGTTAGAATCTGGCATAGGAAAAGGGACCGGATTCGGTCCCTTTAGTGTCTCTACCAGGTGGCGCATGCGGGAGTCGAACCCGCGATCTCCGCCTTGAGAGGGCGGTGTCCTAGGCCACTAGACGAATGCGCCGCAGTGTTTAAAGTACTTAAACAAAATAACATCTCATCTGTCAATTATCAACCATGGATGTTGATGAAAATGGGAGGTTATGGGAGGTGAATCTTAAATATTGATGCTCCCTGGACATCAATATTTGAACGATCTCGGGATGGCAATGGCAGTCTCGACCTAAGTTGCTGGCAAAAATTGGTTGAGAAATCTCTTGTGAATTGTTACACTAAGTCCGGGAGCTAAATGGGGTAGTACAGAATACTTTGTGAAGGTTGGTGAAATATGCAAGCACTCTATCGGGGTTATCGCAAAAGTTTCGAAAATGATAAGCTTGTTTCATCACTCAAGCGGCTGAAGGAACGCGAACAAACCAAAAAGGCGCGCCCAAGTGTTGTTGAGGAAATAGAATTTGCCAGGGTCTTGGGTAATATTCAAAAACTGGTTGATTCTAAGAAAAGGAAGGAAGCATTGATGGCGCTTGTGGCGGCGCGGCTACGCCTAAGTGAACTTCGAATACCCGACAAAGCTAGAGATCGCCTTGAGGCTAGTTTGACCAGGCTGCGAGCGGAGATCGATGCAATTTGCTGATAAGTAAGGGCGAGTCTTCGGTTAGAGGGAAGTGGCATCATGACAGATGATCATACCGTGCAGTCAATTATGAAATCCGATTTGATAGCTGTTACTCCTGAAACGCCGATCATTGATGTTTCCCAGCTCATGTTGGAAAAGAGGGTGCGATGCGTTTTGATATGCGATGACGATATGCATTTGCTGGGAATAGTCACCGACAGTGATCTGGTCTTTGGTGTGTCAGGCAAATCCACGGAGATACTCGAGGAGCCTATCTCACAAATCATGGTAGCAGATCCAGTTGCAGTAGATCCCGATACGGACATCTATGAGGTAGTCGCGATCATGAGCGATCGCGGTTTTCGCCGTGTACCCATTGTCGATGGCAGCAAAGCCGTTGGAATTGTCTCAATCAGAGACATAGTGCGCAGCATCTTAGCAAGCCTTCAGAAATACTCAGCGACAAAATGATGCTGTCTGTTCCGTGTGTTTGTCACTCAAGGGGAATATGCCCTCTCTAAAAATAAGTTGCCAACAAGTGCGCGCACCGTTTGAGGTTAATCCCATTCGCGAACCAGCTGCTTTCGTTAGGTCTTTCCTCCAACTCAACTTTTGTCTCTTTTCAAACCTCCCAAAGGTCTTGGAGAATCCATCGATCCATACTTGAACTCCCAATATGATCCCTGATGAGGGACAAGCAGAATATTGACACTTTTTGGATATTGTGATAGAAATAGAGCTTAATATTGACTGCTACGGAGGGGATCGAGATCCGCCGTAATATTATATGCCAGCTTTTTGTATGCTTCTTAGTTGCCACATTGTTTTTTCCTCAAATTGCTTTCGCGTCTTCTCTATCGGAAAAGAGAGAAGAAGCAAAGCGAGTCAAGAACCAGGTCGATGCCTTAGGCCGCGAATTGTATAAGACCACTGCGCAGTATAATTCGGCTGTATCCAGGCTGGAGATGATTCGGGCCGATCTTATTAAAACCGAGCAAGAACTAGCGGCAGCCCAGGCGGAATTGGAAAAAGATCAGAAAATACTGGACGATCGGATTCGAGACATATACCGCTGTGGCAACATTCAGTTTGTGGAAGTTATTATGGGCTCCAAGAATCTGTATGAATTCTTGGTAAGAGCGGAGATGGTGGCTAAGATCGGCAAAAAGGATAGCGAGCTGCTCAATGAAGTGAAGGTGAAGAAACGTTTGGTCGAGGAGAAAAAAGCACAGTTAGCTGCTCAAAAAGAAGAACAACAAAGTGTGGTTGCTACGCTACACAGGCAGCAAAGCGAGATGGAGGCTAATCTACAAAAACAGAAGTCGCTCCTTGCTGGAGTCGAAGGAGAAGTGGCAAAACTTGCAGAGCAAGAGCGCGCAGCCAGGATTCAGGCTGAGCAAGCCAGACAGAAGAAGCTGATGGCAAGCAGATCGTCGTCCACTTCGGCCAGGAGTCGCACGTACTCAAGTGGCCCAAGTTCAATAAAGGGTTTTGTCTTTCCTGTCGCTGGCCCGCACAGTTTCAGCAATGATTGGGGTGCACCACGAGTGGGCCATCGGCATCAGGGATGCGACATAATGGCCGCAAAAGGGACTGCCGCGGTAGCCTGCGTGAGCGGTGTGGTTAGAACAAGCGAAGGCGGGCGGCAAGGTCACGCCATTTGGTTGCATGGTGATGATGGTACTTCGTATTTTTATGCGCATCTGAGTGGGTACGCAGTCGGCAGCGGAACAAGGGTAAGCGCTGGCCAAGTCATAGGATATGTGGGCAACACCGGCAATGCGAGTGGCGGCGCTGCTCATCTGCATTTTGAGGTTCATCCGGGCGGTGGAGGTGCTGTCAATCCCTACCCCATCCTAAGGGCTGCCAACTGATGCTGGTTTGCGCCCCACGTGTAGTCTCCGGTTGACTGATGCTTGCGATCCTCCTTATTGTTGATTGTTGGAATGTGACTCACCGTCCCATGTCCACTCAAGTCCTTTGCAAAAGAAAAGTTTAGTACTATAATAGCGTTAAAATACATATCTGCTGGGGGAGCTTGTGGTGCAAGCTGAGAGTGCGGGCCACTACCCGCAGACCCCTGGAACCTGATTGGGAAGGGATGTCTCTTCCTACTGGGTAATTCCAGCGGAGGGAAGCAATATCATGATATTTTGTGCTCGTCTTCGAGCATTTTTTTGTTTGCGAATCTTAAAGGAGGGCAGAGATAATGGAAGCAATTGCCGAGATCGTCGCGGAAGATTATAAGCGGATAGCAGCGCAGAAACCACTGATCCACCACATCACCAATTATGTAGTCATGAACGAGACCGCAAATCTGACAATTTGTCTGGGGGCACTTCCAGTCATGGCGCATGCACACCAAGAGGTAGAGGAGATGGTTGGAGCAGCGGGAGTCCTTTTGCTCAATATCGGAACTCTCACATCTGACCTAATTGATACCATGATAGTCGCGGCCAGGAAAGCCAATCAACTCGGTATACCGGTTGTCTTGGATCCCGTTGGTGTGGGGGCAACTGCCTTGCGAACTGACAGTGCCAAAAGGATCCTTGACCAAGTTCAAGTCTCAATTGTGAGAGGTAATTGTGCAGAGGTTGCAATCCTTGCTGGATTAGATGGTGAGATACTAGGGGTGGAGTCAATTGGTTCGGGGGCGAGTGCGATACACACGGCCAAGGAGTTCGCATCTCACACTGGCTGCGTGGCAGCGATCACCGGAAAAGAAGATGTTGTAAGCGACGGCCAAAGAATCGCTACGATTAGGAATGGGGACGCCATGCTCGCGACGGTCAGCGGCACTGGATGCATGTCGACAACCACAGTGGCGGGTTTTGCTGCTGTGCAAGAGGACATGTTTCTGGCTTCCATTGGAGGCCTTGTGACCTTTGGCATCGCGGGCGAAAAGGCAGCAGGTATTGCCGGGCAAAAACCTGGCACTTTTCATGCTGCTTTGTACGACAGCTTGGCTGCGATACAGTATAATGACATAATCGGCGGATGCAGGGCAGAATTACTGTTTTGAGGATCTCAAATTGGGGCGAAATTGAGGGAGTAAATAAGTGATAGATTACAGCCTTTATGTGATTACCACCGATCTGTCAGGTTCGTTGAGGACACATCTGGATATCGCAGGTGACGCTGTCGAGAGCGGTGCTACAGTGATTCAACTGAGAGAGAAGAAAGCATGTACCAGGGATCTATTACGTTTGGCGCGGCAGATCAAGCAACTCGCCTCAGAGGCAGGCATCCCCTTTATCGTAAATGACCGGATTGGTCTGTGTTTTGCTGTGGAGGCGGACGGTGTGCACATTGGCCAACAGGACATGCCGATTGATGTTGCCCGTCGTTTGTTAGGCTGGGAACGATTAATTGGTGTTACCGCGACTAATCTGGAGGAAGCACTTGAGGCCGAGCGGCAGGGCGCTAATTATTTGGGAGTTGGTCCAATTTTTACTACGCCGAGCAAGGATGATGCAGGTGAGCCAATAGGTCTGGAAAACCTCCGTCAGATAAGTGAGAGCGTGGAGATTCCCATCGTTGCTATAGGCGGAATCAAAGAAGAGAATGTTGAGAGTGTCATGAATGCGGGTGCAGACGGGATAGCAGTAATCTCTGCGATCGCCGCTGCCTTGGACCGAAAAGAGGCAACTGCAGCTTTGAGGAGCCGAATTGAAAAGTGCAAAAGACGCGTCAGTAATGGACCCTGACGAACTGGGTGATTGGACATTTGGGATGCACAATGATTGTCAAGAGGATTAAGGCGGGACAAATTCCCGAAGATGTAAAAAAAATTGCTGCGAGAGAGAGGATCAATCTGGATGATCTGCTTGAAAAGATCGTCTCAGGACATGTGGTCGTGCCGAGGAATATCCAGAGGCGATTTCCTGGCGTGGCAATCGGCGAGGGTCTGCGCACCAAGGTTAATGCAAATCTCGGCACAGCCGATGCGTATCAGTCTGTAGACGAAGAACTGAAAAAGTTGAAAGTGGCAATTGAGGCAGGGTCGGATACTGTGATGGATTTAAGTACGGGTGGCGATTTGGATGGGATCAGGGAAATGATCCTTCAAAACGCATCTGTGCCTGTGGGAACCGTGCCAATTTACCAGGCTGCTATCGCAGCCAAGGAACGGCATGGCAGCATAGTTATGATGACCGCTGATGATATGTTTGATGCAATTGAAAGACATGCAAAGGACGGCGTTGACTTTGTGACTGTCCACTGTGGGATTAACCGTAAAGTGCTTGATATTCTTGCATCATCAAAGAGAATTACCAATGTCGTCAGCAGGGGAGGTGCTTTTATTGTTGGATGGATGCTCCATAACGAGCAGGAGAATCCGCTGTATGACCAGTTTGATAGGCTACTCGACATTGCAAAGGAGTATGATCTCTGCTTGAGTCTGGGTGACGGTATGCGGCCGGGATGCCTAGCGGATGCAAGTGATGGTGTGCAATTTCAGGAGTTGATTGTCCTTGGTGAACTGGTCGCCAGGTCAAGGGAGGAAGATGTACAAGTCATAGTCGAGGGTCCGGGGCACGTGCCCTTGGACCAAATCGAAGCCAATGTCAGAATAGAGAAATCCATTTGCCAGGGAGCCCCATTCTATGTTCTCGGTCCTCTGGTTACAGACATTGCGCCGGGTTATGATCACATTGCCTGTGCAATCGGCGCAACGTATGCGGCGAGTTGCGGCGCGGATTTTATCTGTTATGTTACGCCCCGCGAGCATCTGGGGCTGCCGACCACTGCCGACGTGAAAGAGGGTGTTATAGCGGCGCGTATTGCGGCCCATGCCGCCGATGTGGTCAAGAATGTCCCTGGAGCTAAGGACTGGGACATTGAAATGGCAAAGGCACGACAGAATCTCGACTGGCAAAAGCAAGTTGATTTGGCGATAGATTCCCGGAAGGCCCGGCAAGGTTATGAGGAACGGAAGAGTACCGAGGCTGACGTTTGCTCAATGTGCGGGGAGTTCTGCGCTTTGAAGCTCGTCTCGCAATATCTAGAATCGCCGGAAACAGGAAAATGTAATTGAAAAACAACCTTGAATTGCTGGTCAAAGATGTTGGTGAATGGGCTCTGGTGCAGAGGATTGCTAAGATCATCGAGTGTCGGGATCCCAACGTTGTGGTCTCGATCGGAGACGATGCAGCTGTTGTGAGAACTGATTGTGGCGATCTGCTTGCATTGACCACCGACATCCTAGTGGAAGACATCCACTTCAAGACTGAAACCCACACTGCCTCTGAAATTGGATACAAAGCAATTGTGGCCAATGTCAGCGATATTGCTGCCATGGCAGGATTACCGCGTTATGCTCTTGTTACGCTTGGAGTGAATCCGAACACCCCCGTGGCTTTCGTTGAGGATCTGTATGACGGAATGATCACTGCGGCGGAAATGTATGGTCTGTCTTTGATTGGCGGCGACACCACCAGGTCTGATGGGCTTATCTTGAATGTAATGGTTTTGGGCTCGGTGGAAGAAGCGAAGCTAAAACAGCGGTGCGAAGCCCGGCTAGGTGAGCACATTGGTGTGACGGGGGATCTGGGAAGCTCGGCTGCTGGCTTGTTTTTGTTGTCAGACCCTGCGTTAAGATCACAGCGCTCCGGTTATTCCAGTGTAATAAGAAGCCATGTTTCTCCCAAGGCGCGTCTTCAGGAGGCGAGGGTTGCAGCAGAGCAGGGAATATCTGCGCTCGAGGACATAAGTGACGGCCTTGCCAGTGAGGTCAAGCATATCTGCGAAATGAGCAACCTGGGGGCGGTAATCAGAGCCGAAGACATCCCCATTGCCCAGCAGACTGTGGAGGTGGCGCATCTGGCTCGAACCAGCCCGCAAGAGTTTGCGCTATTCGGGGGGGAGGATTTTGAACTGGTCTTCACGGCTCCTGCGGCGGAAATGGAACACATCAAAGAAGCGATATTTGCCGAGACTGGCACAAAGGTTGCTGTGGTCGGGGAGACTGCCCCACCCGAACAGGGCATAAGAGTTCTGGGAACCGATGGACTACTGCGGGAACTCCAAGGGTATGGTTTTCAGCACTTCTAACTCCTTGGAGTAATTTAGTTGAACAGGTTTGAATGATGCAATAATCAATGACGCTTGTCGCTGGATCCTGATTGGTGGCTGCAAGTATCTTACATCAGGGTGAGGTTTTGCGGTAGAATTGATCACGACAAATGATAGGAAAGGTGCTACATGCAGTTAAAACGAGTTGTAGCCATTGGGGGATCTGATCCCAGTGGTGGCTCAGGATTAGGGACGGATGTTCTGGTTCTTTCGGAAATTGGGGTGTTTCCATGTTTCGCTCTTACTTCTGTGACTGCTCAAAACAGTGAGGGAATCCAAGCCGTTGAAATTATTAATCCGGATTTTGTGACGCAGCAGCTGCATTCAGTCTTTGCTGATGGTGAGATCTCAGCGGTTAAGGTTGGCATGCTAGGCTCTCGCACCAACACCGAGGCGGTGGCCAGTTTCTTTGAGGAAAGAGGAGCCTCGAATCTGGTGGTTGATCCCATTTTGGTTGCCTCTGATGGGACGGAGCTTCTGAGCTCGACCGCTTTTTCCATACTTAAGATCAGGTTGTTTCCTTTGACCACCGTTGTTACGCCGAATCTGTCCGAGGCTGAGCGGCTCGCTGGGTTTGGCATTAGTGACCTGCAAGGCATGAAAAAGGCTTGTAAGGCCATTCATATTTTCGGCTCGAAATGGGTCCTCATCAAGGGAGGGCACCTAAGAGGCGCTGAATGTGTCGACGTGCTATTTGATGGAAACGAATATTATCAGTTTACCAGCAAGAAGATTGATGATGGTGATGTACGGGGTACGGGGTGTATTTTTGCCGCAGCTTTGGCTGGATCTCTTGCAAAGGGAGATGAGGTGCCTCGTGCCTGTGAAAAGGCCAAGAGATACGTCACCAGCAAGATTAGGCATGCATGCAAAGTCGGAAAGGCTTCGAGGCAGACGCTGCCTCTCGGAGTGATCGAACAGACTATCTAGTTGCGAATTCTGTTTCGATTG
>CAYFXD010000105.1:0-12117 GCA_964347095.1 uncultured Actinomycetota bacterium
CACAGAAAAAGATACATTATCAACTGCCCTGATGTCTCCGTTGAATACCTTTGTAAGATCTGTGGTCTCAACTATATTGTCACTCATTAATTCCTCCCGTTTCCTCTTCAGAACAGGCCTGGTCCAGCGCCTGAAGTCCTTGCCAAAGAGCTTCTTTGCCTCGCTGGCTCATTTTGCCCAGCACCTTCCTAAAGCTTTCTACTTTGGCCTCAGTGAGCTTTTCGATCGTCTGGCTGCCTCGCTTGGTCAAGGTCACTATCACTTGACGCCGGTCGTTCTGATCTCTTGTCCTTGTGATAAATCCCTTTTCTTTTAGATTATCAAGAATAAAGGTAATATTTGGAACCCTTACTCCGAGGATCTCGGCGATTGAACTCACATTTAATTCGCCTCTGTGATCCAGAATAAACATTATCTTAATTTGAGGCATGGTCAGATCCGTTTTAGTCCAGACCGTGGAGTCTGTTCCTTTGAGGCGGTGGATAGCTTTGCAATAAAGCTTCCACAGATCTTCATCATCCATTGTCGCACTCACCATTTCCTTAAGATTGACTTAATAATTAAATTGCTTTTAATCTTTATATTAAGTTAAATATTTAAAGTGCCTTTTATTATATATTTATTTGTTGTCATTGAAAAGAGGCATCTCGATTTCTTCTACCGCGAAGCACCGTTGCCTGGATGCTGGCAATTAGGAAATCCTGATTCTAATATAGTCTTGATTCAATCTTGCCCTGCAATAGATTAGACATTGGAAGTTCGGTCAATCTGCACAGAAGCCAGAGGTCTGCACGCTTCTTGATGAGAAAAAGCACCTGTGGAGGAGATTGTGTGCTGCATGAAATACTAGGGCCACTGTAGTCTGCGCAGTTACTTCGCTAGCATAAGAGATCTAAGGATTCTCGCCAGAATGAAGACCCGGCTGTTCGGCCGGGTCCTCATTCTTACATCAGACTTTCGGATTATCTGCAATGATAGGTTCGAGCGCTAGTCTGTCAATCAATGCTCGTCTTTTTTGGGTAGAGTTTGACAACGATGTTGGCACTGGGACGACAAATCTAGATCAAGCCTTAACCTCACATTTTTCGCGCGGAATAACTCGGTGAATAACGGGCTGTTACATGACCACTCTTCTGCTTCAGCTGTGAAATCCTGTCTTGATTTCTATGATCGTGCCCTTCTTGCACTTAGGACAGGTCTTTCCGACCAATTCAATCGCGGTTTTGACATTTGGCGAATTGCAGTGGGGGCATTTTCGCTCTTCTCGTTGCTCTGTGGCTCCGTAGAGATACCTCCACGAGTCAGAAGCTTGTTCATCATTGCCAAAGTCTGCCAAAAACTGATACAAGCAGTCCAGGCACACGCAGCACGAATTGAAGCCTATTCTCGCTCTTGTTGCTTCTCCCTCTGAATCCCTAAGGGGTACACTTTCATCTGCATTGGCCAATGCCCGGGCAGCCGCAAGATCCTGACCGGGATGAGGAGATACGATTCTGTTGCCCTTCTCGTCCTCAGCATAGACGGTGCCTCCCCATCCTGACGGAAAACGAAACCCGCACAGTTTTCTGTTGCATTTGTATTCAGAGATTTCTGGCATTCCGAATCCCTGTCTTTCCTGATGCAGCCAGACATTGGTCACACATTGATTATGATCGGCTGAAAACGTGTACTGTGTGAGATTGACGGTTTTCGTGACCGGCTTCGAGCTTCGATCCTTCTTCTGCCTCCAATAAGCGCTACCGTTGAGAATCCCTTCAATTATGTGTCAGAAGTGCTCACAAAGTGATACTCGGCACCCCCAAATCTAGATTCATACCAAGAACTGAAGAAACTCCTCCAAATTGGTCCCCAAATCGAAGAGACTCTCTTTTGCTGCGGAATCAAATAGGATCAGATTGTGTTACGGAATGAATATAGGCAAGAACCAGCGAGAGTTAACGACAATGCATTAAATCGAGGATTGAAATCCTAGTTCCTTATTGCGCAGATGGTCTTGTTCTTCTGATACAGCGGCAGCCCGGCAAACCCTTGGTCACCATTGCCAGTGCTAGATTCTATCCAGTAACCGCTTGCCATGACAGCTCTCTCCACGTCCTGCTTGGTGATGCGATCGCCATCAAATTCAACCAGTGCCTTTCCCGTCGTCCAATGAACCGTGACGCTGCGCACGCCATCGACCCTGTAAAGCGCTTTCTCAATATTTGTAGCACATAAATTGCAAGTCATCCCATCAATGCTGATGCGTATTTCTTTCTTGGCCATTTGCGTCCACCTCCAAGGTCCGCGGGCAAAGGCCGCGGGCAATCATGGCGGTCAGGAATCCGACGACCGGCATGCTCCTGGATGGAGAAACATCCTGTAGCTACACGCCACTGCGAGCTCCGGACTGCTCAAAGGCAGCTTATCATCAGCCTTCCCTACCGCCATCGCCCCTCTTTGCCCTGAAAGCTTATCTTGATGGCCTGCGTGATCTGTTTCTGAAGACAGATTCAGGCGATAACAAAAAATGCTGTGTGTAGTCTCTGCTGCGTTGATTTCGACGGTACTTGCGAAGATGTTCAGTACGATGATTACTGATTGTGGTGGTTCGTGTCCTTGTGTGGCCTGGTACAATTATGGACTGGTCAAGACCAAATCAATTGCTGGAGAATGTTTTCATATTCGGTCTTGAGATGCTACGATGCTTTCTACAGATCAAGATTTCAAGGTCCGCATATAAGTGTAGTATCTCTGCGCTTCTTTATGAACCGGGGAATCACTTGGTATTGAACCCAGGTTTGCCCGGCCCGAAAATAATCAGCCTTATGAATTCACTAGCAATCAACAATGTCGGTCAATATTTTTCGCAGGTAAGCACCAAATACAAACAAGATCTAACAGTCAAGCAGTTCTTTGCAGGAATCCTGACTCGCCTAAGCGATATCAGAACAGATAATTGTGAGAAACGGGCCCTTGAGCGGTCCCAGCCCCATGTGTGCATCTATTATGAACTATATACCAACTTGTTCGCTCAAGCAAAGCCCTTGAACTGGCTAGTGTTGAATGGCACCGGTGCATCGGCAAGAGACCAGCTCAGGACCTTGCAGGCCTATTTGAGACTACGGCAAAACATGTAACTTTCAAGAAAGCAGCGTTAGATTATTTAATAAACCTCAGGAAGAGATATCCGGCAACAAATACCAGCAAGACGACAATCGCCAGCACAACCAGAAGATCCAGCCCGAATATCTTTGGAGGCTTGACCTGATCGGTCTCCTTGCTCTTGGTCTCGCCCTTGTCTTGCGCGGATTCCTTCTTCTTTTTTGGCTCCTTCTTTTCGACCTGTGTGCGCAAGATCTTCGCGCCAGCCACCTTATTATGAGTTCCCGCATATAGTCGGGATTCAAAAACCAGCAAGGACGTGGTTCCAAAATCACCGGCGTCTCCGAAGCCGTCCATGTTCGCTTGACTCCAATTTTTACCCCCATACCGATACACTTTTGAACCGGTCTCCTGGTTGACAGTCCCTGCATATAAATATGATTGATACTCGGCCAGCGAGAACGTGGCGATCGTTTTTGCGTCCCCAAATCCATCGGTGTTGACCTGAGCCCATTTCTTTCCGTCGTATCTCCACAGTTCAGTGCCGGTGACCTGGTTATGCGTCCCTGCATAGAGTTGAGCGTCAAATACAACCATAGACGATATCTCAATATTGCTTGAGTCCCCAAATCCGTCCGCGTTTATCTGGACCCAATTGGCTCCATCATACCGCCAGACCTCACCACCGGTTTTCAAATTCTCAGTGCCCGCATAGAGATCAGACTTAAAGACGGCCATTGTATGGGTCTCATCATTTCCAGAATCACCGAATCCGTCAGGATTTGCCTGGCTCCATTCTTTGCCATCGTACTTGAATATCTTGGTGCCAACATCCTCGTTCCAAGTCCCCGCATACAGTTCGGATTTAAACACCTGCAGAGAGTGCGTCCCTTTCGTGCGTCCCCCAAATCCATCAGGATTGGCCCTGATCCAGTCAGCACCATCATATTCCCAGATCTCTGTGCCAGTGACCCAGTTGTACGTGCCGGCATATAGTTTGCCATCAAACGCTACCAGGCATGACGTCTCAAAGGTAGATGCGTTCCCAAAACCGTCTGGATTGATCTGCGCCCATTTCTCCCCGTCATACCCGAAGACCTCGGTACCAGTGGTTGAATTCTGCGTACCGGCGTAAATCTCCGATTGAAAAACCCCAAGAGTGTGGACCTCCTCGTTATACCCATCGCCAAAGCCAGCATTGTTGACCTGGCTCCACTCCTCTGCTCCGGCAACAGAAACGAAAGAAAGAACAAGCACAGCAATGATCACAGATAGCAGATAGGATTTCAGATAGGTTTTGTTCTCCATGTCTATTTTCTTCATGGTTATTCCCAAGAATTACTGATCCTGCCCAGCAAATCGCCATCACACTGCGCAAAACCAGTTGCTGCTTCCACGACGGCAGTCTATCACAAAGTCAAGCGAGATTATACACGGCACAATCACCAACTTCTCTGATGAACTTGTCTGGCAATCCCGCCCGGAGCTCAACAATTCCCTAATCGTTGGGCACAGATTTTGGTGATCGAAAAGAGTGCCACAAAGTGCTTGAGTCAGTCAGTGCGAGCGACGGTAGGGACCGCGGAACATTGCCACGGGCTTTGCGCCGCTAAGGCACTTGCTCGCTTGACTGCAACGATTTCCTAGGTCCTCCTGTGTTTTGTCATTCTGCGGCGGAGCCAAAGAATCTCTCCTTGCGCACCGTTAATTCCTGTCCTACGGGGTCGCACGATTTGTGCCTTCCCGAGATCCTTCGCGCAGCTCAGGATGGCCGTATAACGGCGTTAGCGCCTGCAAAAGGCGCTCTTCTCAATTCTTTCCCTGGCCAGCGATGGTTGCTCATAGGTCACTAGCCCTAGGCAGTACATGCCAGCAACGAGCCAAACGAGTCTGTCTACAATTCCGAAGACTACTGCCCCATCGCGGACTCGTGTTAGACTGATCTTAAGAGCCAACAGATCACGTCAACAGAATAGTCAAGAGGTTCCAATAGAAGATTGGAGAATAGATGACCACGGTCTCTTTGGTACATGGTCCCGATCGATATTTTTGCGTTAACGAATCGTTGCGGCTATTGCGACCCGAGCTTGCCCAGAAGATTAAGGGCAAGAAGAAGATCGTGATAAAACCCAACTTCGTATCAACGTCAAAACAACTGGCCGCAACCCATGTTGATGCAGTGCGAGCAGTGCTGGATACAGTTACAGAATTGTCGGATCAGCCCGTTACAATTGCCGAAGGACCTGCGTCCGGCTCTGCAGTGGGGGGTTTCAGGAGTTTTGGATACGACAGCCTTAAGGAAGACTATGCTATACGCTTTGCTGATCTGAATCACAGTGCCTCAAAGGAAGTAACGGTCTTTGACGCATCGCTCAGACCGCTTCCCATAAGAGTAGCCCGGCCCATACTGGACAGCGACTTTCGCATCTCTGTTGCGCCAATGAAGACTCACGATACGGTCATAGTAACCCTCGCCCTTAAGAATATGCTGGTTGGAAGTCTGCCGGGAGTGGAAGAGAAATTGAAAATCCATCAAGGATATCAGGCGATTAATAAGAACCTGTATGAGCTGGCGAGATTGATCCCTCCCCATCTAAGTATTGTTGACGCATTCACCGCGATGGAGGGTGATGGCCCCACTCACGGAACAGGCGTAGACATGAGAGTCGCCCTCTGTGGCACCGATTTCTTGGCAGTAGACACAGTAGCTGCCCATTTGATGGGCTTTGATATTGATGAAATCGGGTACCTCCATTACTGTAAAGAAGCAAGGCTGGGGGAGGCTGACCTCGACAAAATCGATGTCATCGGCAACGCTTCACTCGACCAGATCAGAAGAAAATTCAAGCCCCATCCAACATATCTTGATCAACTGGAATGGCGCTGCGAATAGGCTGTGATGCTGTCGACGATGTGATTTCACCTACTCTAACTGAGCCAGGCTTTAAGCCTCCACACGAGGCTTCTGTCGATTCCTCCTTCCTCCGGTCCGTCAACGTCGGATTTCTTTTGCGTAGGAGTATTCCTACTTGCCCAAGCTCGGGGCCACAATAGTCCCAAAAAAAAATGACCTAAATACCTATTCTAATCAGGACTTTCTTTGTGATTTACTGGGATTTACTAAACGGGGCGAAAAACCGTCGAGCTAACAAGATGCAGTCAGCATCAGGTGGCTTGGATATGGAAAAGCGGACACTTTGGCGAGGGGCAAATGGAATGCCAGCGTGCCAGGGTTTGTTTTTGTGCGTGTTTTGATGTGCGCGCTATATAAGAAGCGCTTGTGGGGGGCAGTAAATGAAGGCAGTGATTCCTGCAGGTGGTTTGGGAACCAGGTTCCTTCCGGTGACCAAAGCACAGCCAAAAGAAATGTTGCCCGTGGTCGATAAACCGGCAATACAGTACGTAGTGGAAGAAGTCGAGGCGTCCGGTATCACCGATATCCTGGTCATAACAGGCCGAGGCAAAAGATCGATCGAAGACCACTTCGATAGATCAGTGGAGCTTGAAAGCTTCCTGGCAGAAAACGGAGGGCAAAAATATCTTCCTGAGATTCAAAGAATCTGCCAGTTGGCTGACATTCACTACATAAGACAGAGGGAGTGCAAAGGCTTAGGACATGCCATCTATTGCGCACGCCAACATGTGGGACAAGAGCCTTTTGTAATCCTGCTCGGAGATACTATATCCTTGGAAGAAGTACCCGTCACAAAGCAGCTGCTGCAAATCTTCGATAGAGTGCAGGCTCCGGTAATTGCGGTCGAGCGAGTTCCTCCTGAAAAAGTTGAAAGCTACGGCATAATTCAGGCAAAGCAACTCAGTAATGGAACATACTTGGTAGAAGACCTTGTTGAAAAGCCTCCGAGAGACGAAGCTCCCTCAGATCTAGCCGTTTTTGGACGGTATGTTCTGACTCCAGAGGTCTTTGACTGTCTCGAGCGGACCGCCCCGGGCAGAAATAACGAAATCCAGCTAACCGATGCGCTCAAAATGCTGCTAGAAGATCAGCCCATGTACGCATACCAAATCACCGGAAGACGGTATGACATCGGAAACAAGCTCGACTGGATCAAAGCCACGCTTGAATTGGCCATGGAGCGCGATGATCTAGGTCGTGAGCTCTGTCTTCATATGGGACAATTGCTGGCCCGCTTTGGGCAAGAATACACCGGTGAAATTCTGCCCGCAGATTTTGATGACTTTAGGGTCTTCAATCCCCCGACTCTTGATCAACGTGGACACAACATCAAGCACTAGGCGCGCACGCTGGCTTTGACACCATTGATTAATAAAAAGGCCCCTGCTTTGTCATCGCGGGGAGGCCACAGGGAGCTGGCATTCCGCGAAGCGTTGCGAGCGCGCAGCCCGCGGCAATCCTAAGATCTTTCACTCGCTCAGAGCCTGCCTGAGGTTTAGCCGGAGGAACGACAAAACCATAGTCGGATTGCGTTTGCACAGTCTATCCGAGGCCAGCCGAAGGGCTTGCAATCACATCAACAAAAGCGCTTAATTGTCATTAATGAACAACCTCATATCACTTAGCCTCCACGCTACCGTCTCACCCTGGAGAATCCCATGATTCGATGTGAAGTGATCCCAACCGAGGTGATATCCGACCAACGAGGTTGGGTAGTTGAACCAATAACCGATGAAGATCTGGCAGATGGCCGCATCAAGAATGTACACCTAGTGAGCCTTGAGCGAGGCGCCGTTAGAGGCAATCACTATCACACTGAAAGAACCGAGTTCGCACTGATAATTGGACAGAGATGCCAGTTCCTGGCAATTGACAATGAAACGAATGAGCAAGAACAAATTAATAAGGATAATCCCCAGCCGCTATTGTTGAAGATCCCACCCAGAATCAGCCATGCTTTTAAGAATGTTGGCGACGGTACCATCTATCTTCTCTGCTATAGCGATCAAAGACTTGACCGAGATGATCCCGATGTCGTCGAGAACAAGATATTAGCGTAGAACTGATATCGCAGGCCGGCCTCCTCCTGCCTGTCATCTTTCCCTGCCCACCCGTCATCCCGAACAAAGCGAGGGATCTCCCCTCTTTACGCGTGATTGCCTTGTTTCACGTCAACCCGAACGCCTTTTTTGTCATCCTGACCCTGAGCAAAGCCGAAGGCAAAGGATCTCAAGTCTCCCAGGCTTCCCATATCGGCGTGCGCTATTTGATGTCACGCCCTTCCCCTTGCCATTCCTGATCGCCTCCTTCATGTCATCCTGAATGAAGTGAAGGATCTCAAGGTTTTCAAGCGAAGCATGCCTTACAATCAGGCAAATTTAAAAACAAGAAATCCCGCAACCGTTCAACGCAGCACCGATGCTTGAATCCTCAATCATTTTCTGGGTTTGTCGCTAGTCGCTGATCGAATATCGCGCGTCGCGTTTCAATGCACTAGGAAAAGCGACTGGGAAGCCGGTTCTACTGGAAAATTGCAGATAAGCAATCTAAACAGCAGATCATTGGGCACGAGGAGAAACGACCCCCAACATCTGGTTTTGTTGCATAGAAAGCCGCTTGGATTGCTTCGCATCCAAGCGGCTATACCGGAATCGACTCAAAGCGAGCCGATGTGGAGCAAAGTCTATTGCTCAACTCTCTCCAGGTCTTTAAACCCTTAGAGCACTACACCTTTTGTCTCGTTTTGACCGGGCTTAACCAATAGGCTAAAACCGAACACCTCCAAAAATCGGACAAAACCTTGTGCTCCATCCTTCTGAGTAAAAGCTAAAGCATCAGACGCCAAGTCAGAGCGCGTTAGGATGCCGAACCCCACTGATTCCAATAGCTATTTGTCATAATACCAGTCTCCCAAGAAATCGCCATCCTTTTCGTAATACTCATCTTTGGGGGGAGAGCCAATGTAATCGTGAGCACGAACATCAATCTCTTGACTTTGGATCATGGGTTTCTCGTACTGCTCTTTCATTCTTTCCACCTCCTTCATTGTCTTGATTTGCCCAAGACGCGTGATCCTGAGGCCTCATTTATCAACTGCAGGATGCTTCATGAACTGTGCCAGTCCTTTTTCCTCAAGAGCCTGAAAGAAATCCAACACATCTTGCTCGGCCGTTGCGTAATCAACATCAAACCTGTCAACAACCTGCGAGACAATGTCTTCAACCTTTGTGCATCCATCCGACATCTCCCAGGCAAAACAGGCCGTCTTGTTAAGCAGATGAATCTGGCTTCCATCCTTACTCATCAAAAATGTTTCTCCATCAAGAACACGCCAAATCACGCCCTCAGACCGGACTGGATATGTCATTGAAGTTTCCATTGATTCTCACACCTTCCCTAGCCGGCTTCGACAGCAATAGCCTTGTCAATCAAATCCCAGACGCTTCCCTCTGGCAAGAAATGCAAACGATAGATTTCGACATGCGACGCCAGATCAGTGGCAAAGTCAGCCATCTCAGTGAAGAATTTCTCCTTATCTGTTGAGAGCAACGGCTCACAGATAATTAACTGTTGTAGAAAGTCTGCTGCAGCTTTACATTTCTGCATTTTCTCCAGTCTATTAACCCGAGCGTGCTCAAGAAAATAGACACCCGTCAAGGGTTTGCATGAGTCCTTTCTGCCAATAACGCTTTGTCTGAACGGAGTGCTCTTGAGTTGAAAGCCGCTACTACACTTCTTCACAAGCACCAACTCATCATTTAACACACTGTTGTCCTTGGCAAGCTTCCCAACAGTTGTCTTGCCACTGCCAGAAGGTCCAGTAAATAGGAGAGCATGGCCGTCAATCTCAATACCACAGGCATGCACAATGAAGCTCAGTTGCCTTCCGTGTGATTTCTCGAGCCACTGCCATGTATAGTAGATCTGCACAAGAAACTGTTCTAAAGAGCCGATAGCGAAGCCGATAATCACTTGCTCTCTTACCTTTGCTTTTATATACCGATCCCCAAGTTGAACATGGCCTTCTATCAATCCGTCGCAGAAATTGAAGGTTGAGCCTTGGACTACCTTATCCGCCAACAGAGGTTCAGGAACATCATACCCGTCATCCTGTAAGACAACCTCAATATCTACTTGAAAGTCTGGTCGATCTTCTGTCAAGAAGTGCCGATAATACTCCCTCAGTGGCTCTGCAAATCTTTCATGCGCAAAGTTTAGGGAGCAAAGCATATCTCCTATTTCCAGTTTGCAGCTATATTTGTATTCTCGTTCCATGGACTCACTCCACCGACATATCTGGAACAGACTCCTGGATCTGGTTTGGCCTGATGGTCCTGCTCAGAGAAATGTAGCTCATTGTTACAACCCTTATCGTTAAAAACGCTACTCTGCGGGGGAGGCCAAATATGATCCGCATGACCATACTTTTGTCTTTCAACCGATATCTTGTCTCCAGTTTTGACCTAAGGATGACGTTGCTACGGATGAATCGACCAACAAACGCAATAAGCACGTTAAATGATCGGCCTCCTTTCGTATCTAGGTGGATCACCGAGCCTTTCCTCTTGATCGCAACCACCTTGCCGATCATATCCTGCCCAGGTATGACCTGGCCCATAGGATTGTTATCTCCTTTCTCTATAAAGCCGGGGCTTTCTTCTCGAGTCTTTGCCAGTATCCGATGCATGATCAGCTTGCAATCTTTGTTGAAAACAACCACATCTCCGACTGAAGGATCCTGACCAGCCATTTTGGCAACCAAGACCTCGTCTCTGGCCTGAATCAATGGTTCCATGCTCTTGGAACGCACTGTTAACCATTGGAAATGGTTCTCCTCAAGAAACTCAATACACATCTTTGCAGAAACATGATCACTAATCATTGATTTACCTAATTGTCAGTCAAATAGTTCAATGCAGGCAAATAAGCGCCACCCTGTGACGCAACAGAGTAACCTTTCCTGCTTTTATCATATGGAATGTTCTAGCATGTATTAGCATTTTTTATGTAGGCACACAGCGAGTCCCAGGCTCAATGGGCCTATTTACCCATTCTTTTTTGGGACTAGGATCAATCCGCGTGCCATGGTTTAAGCTCATGGATCTGGCTATCATTTCCATAGCAACGATCCTGAAATTTGGCAGCGGAAGAAGGAAGAAATCGCGTAGATATCGAGAGTATCTAATCAGAGCGGGGGATAAAACTGATTCTTGTCTTCGACCATATTGGTGCTAATACGCATAGCCGATGCTTGACTGGCCCCCATTAACCCCATTGTAGTTAAAGTAGGTGGCTCGCTCGGCAATGATGGGCTGATCTGAGGTGACCTTGGTAGAGACCTCATCATTGGGGATGATGTCATCCACAAGAATGGTCTTTCTGGAAGTGGGAGCAAGCGTTGCGGTTCTTACCACGGTGCTCCCGTCCTTTTTCATGAAGGTCAGGATGACATTGGCCTCTTGGGTGCTGGGGTTCTGGATAAGTATCCAGGTATCAAAGGCGTCTCCGGTAAAGCCTTCGGCTAGGTACCAGAGATTGTTTGAGTAATTCACGGTGAACGGCATGCTCTTAGGGGGAGATTCGATATTGCCAGCCAGATCTCTGCCCCTGACCTCAAATGTATAGTTGCCTCCGGGAAGCCCCACAAAGGTCCAGTTAGTATTTTGAGTCCAATTTGACCAAGAATCGTCGTAGCCCAGTAGTCTGTAGGAGAATTCTGCATATGAGGGTCTGAAAAGGGAATCAGAATCACTCCATTCGAATGTTGCACTGGTTGAATCTGTAACCCCACTGGGTCCTGATATGATCTTTGTCTCCGGTGCAGTCGTATCAAGTACAATGGTATCCGATGCCGAATGTGTATTCTGTGCCGCATCACGAAACTCGGCAAAGATCGTTTTGATGCCATCTCCAGTTGGCAGAGTCAGACTTTTGGTTGCTGCAAAAGGCTCCCAGTCAGTCCATGTCGCTCCGCTATCAGTGCTGAATCGCATATCACCTGCGCCAATAATGTTGTTGCCTACCACAACAGATAACTGTGTAGCAAACTCTGCGCCATCATTTACGAGAATCTCGCCAGAAAGGCCTTGCGCGCGGTACTCATACGCCCCGATATCAAAGAA
>CAYFXD010000106.1:0-30482 GCA_964347095.1 uncultured Actinomycetota bacterium
CAGAAAGTCCGTGCCACTGAACTAGCGGCTATGCCAAGTTGTGCCTCATGTGAATTTCTGCAGTATTGCAGTCCATGTGCGGGAATAGGATTTTTGGAAGGGAATGAGCTGAGAGCGGAGTCGTCAATGACTTGCAGAATAGCGAAGACCAGAAAAAGGATACACCAAGAACCAGCTGCTGAGATCGAGAGCACTTAGTGTCAAAGAGAGAAACAAGCAATGGGCCGCAAGCGTTTATTGATACTGACCAATCTGACTGCGCACTTAAGCTGAGGAGAGTAAAAGCTAAATCAGCACCGGAGGGACGAGACACATGGTTTGATGCTCATCAATATAGCTGACCTCTAACTTCAATCTCGATGACTTTGAGTTCATAATTTATTAAGTTTCTAAGTTAGTAAGTTATAAAAACAATCTATCATTCATCTTTAAATCCTAGAGTAGTGCGGAGCACTCTCCCTGTATGACAAGCAACTCCTTCATCCAAACGGATGTTCCACTTTCAAGAGGGGCGAGAGAGGACCGCGCCTAAAGGTGAGGCTGTTGTGGCAGTTGCGATGAGAGGAAGTGTTCTATCGGGCTAGCGTAAACGTGGTGAAGCCTTGCAAGGTAGTAACTACTTCTCCATCCCAGACATACTTCTCTCGGGCAGCATCCCAGACCAGATTGGGGGCGTCCAGGTAGACTCTCACTGTCCAGGTACCTAGCAGGCGGCTTTCCCAGCCTCCCGATCCAAAGCCCGTATAGATATAGATGGGATATTGTCCTTCGACAGATCCCAGACCTGATCTCACTCTGTGTGTCTCCTGCCAGCCTTCGTCCATGTTGAACTGCACCTGATATTGGTTGAACAGACTTCCTTCTGGATCATAGAGTAGAACTGTTACTGTATGGCTTCCTGACATGTATTCCCAAATCCCGTAGACATAAAGGGCACTCATGGAAGAGCAAGATAAAGGGCTGCAATTGGTAGGCAATGTTCCTTGAGATGCCTTGCTTTTGGTTATTATGACGTGCTTGAACTTAGATGCTGGATCTGGCTCAGGGTCGTGGCTAGGATTGGCGTCAAACTCGCTATTGGAAGCTAGCGTTGAGGCAGAACCAGAGCTCGAACCGCTAGAATCGGAAGAATTGCTGGAAGATGCAATTGAATCCGAATTTGCGCTCGAATCAGAAGCTTGCCTAGAACGAGAATCAGACTGCGATCCAGCTGAAGGCGATGCAGAACGGGCCGCTTCACTCTCATTGGCATTATTGCTTGGCAACTTCGTGTGCCCTGAGCAAAGTGTTGCCATAGTCAAGGTCACCGCTAGCCCAATTGCCAGCATTTCAAAAGCCTTATTAGTCTTGCGCCATGAAAAAATGCGGCGCCACGTTGCTCTCATCGGCTTCTCCCTCCCCCGGCGCATATTGCAGGGAAATGAACGCCTCTGCTAGAAAGCATAAGGGCTTACAGCCCGTATCTTCTTGTCAGAGTTAGTCCCCACATAGATATAACCTTTAGAAGTGTCAAAAGTTGGATTTCCAACTGTTGACCCACCGTTGTATGACCACGAATTTACTGATCCATTCGATACTGCAACCTCATAGAGTTTGCCGTCGGATGATCCCACATACAGAGCGCCCAAACCTAATACGACTAATGGGTATGAAGGCGAGGCAATGGTGGCATTGGATACGTTCCAGTCTTGAGAAGCAGAGCTTGCTCCGTCAGTCAGTTTGTAGATGCCGTTACTTGCCGTAGAGACATAGATTTTGCCAGCTTGCACCCAAGGAAATCCTTGCACTTGTGAACCCAGGGGAAAGGTCCACTTTTCATTGCCGCCTAGGTCATACTTATATAGTGTGCCAGAATCAGATCCCACGTAGACATTTCCTCCGACAACCACGGCAGAGGAAGTGATATCTCCCAGACTCTGAGACCATGCAACCGATCCATCAGCAGTATTGATTGCCCACAGAGATTTTTGTGCTCCTGAATTAGACTTACTGGTTATGTAGACCCGATCGTTTGACCAATCAACTGCGGGAGTAGATTCCACCACATCCATAGAGTCAGACGGGGCTGACCAGGCAACCGCTCCCACCGTCTTGCCATTATCAGTAGTGGTGTAGAGTGCATATAATTTGTTCGTAGTAGCGCTTGCCGGATTATATGTACCCACGAAGACATAATCCTCTCCAGATACCACATTGTTCTGTATGGCTACTCCTCCTCTTAATTCATTACCAACGCCCGCGACATCCGCGTTCCAGATAAGACCACCGGTAGCAGCATTTACCGCATAGAGATACCCATTACTTGCCGCCGCATAGATGGTCTTGGTTCCTCCCACATTGACTATCGATGCTCTGCTTTGGACAGTTGCACTAATCGTGTAAGGAAATCCCGATCTCTGAGTACCATCGGTAGTAGCGATAGAGTCTACACCGCTGTTTGTGCCTATAGCCGCGTACCCACCAGAAGGATCAACCGACGGAGCAGAGAGAGATGTGGCACCAGTTGAATATGTCCAAGAATCCAAGATAAAGCAGTCGTACTTGATGGTATAGGGGCTTGATGTTCCGTTGGTCCAGATCAGCTCAACCCGGGGCACTACGCTGTCCATGTTAGTTCCAACATAGTGATTGCCAGTATTGTCATTGGAAATATTGACCGCAGAGTCAAATCCTGAAGGGGTGGTGTCAGTTGACTTCTGATACCTGATGTCATAGTTGGAATTGGTGGCATTTGTTTCATAGAAGACATAGAGGTAGTCTTGATTATCATAGGTAAGACTGGGATAGTTGGAAACAGCAGCCAGGGAAATAGCTGTGCTCCAGGAGGACTCATTCCAATCCCGATACTTGGCAGTTCCTGACTCACAGTAGGCCACCCGGTATTTACTATTCGCATAGACCGCTGAGTGAACCATGTTGGTGTTGATCGTGGTGCTGGCAGTGGACATCGCAGTTGATATGGTTTGTGATGTGCCATCCCAGGTCCAGGTTGGCCCGGCAGAGTAGACACATCGTCTGAGGTACAGATAGGTATCGCCGCGCCACCAGGTGACGTAGAGGTTATTGTTTGTACCATTTATGACAATGCTGGGGAACGTCCCGGCAGTATTAGCTGCCGTATATTCGTCTAAGGTTATATCAACAGGAGTGCTAAAACTTGATCCACCGTTAGTGCTTCTAGCGTAGTATACTTTGTTTGCTCTTTTGTTAGCGTTGGGATGTTGTATGTTGTTGCACCAGACCACATGAATGTATCCGTTCCCATCAATAGCTATAGAAGGATAAAATGCGTTGCTGGTGTCATCGAGTCTAATGGCTGATCCCCACGCAGTGGCATTATACGCTTGTTTGCAGTAGTAGATCTGTCCGTTGCTTTCGTAGGCCATGTGTATGTTGTTTGCCGAGTCTTTTGCCAAACTTGGATTCAAGGCGGTCAATGTCGAAAGGAATGCCTCGGCAAAGCTCTGGCCATTATCGGTGCTTCTGAACCAATCGATTTCGCCCGTTGAGTTCTCGAAAATGACGTGGATTGTCTGGTTTGCATCAGTTGTTCTAAGGATCTTGCGTTGAGGTCCATAAGCAGTTGAATGCTGATCGCCCGAAGTGGAGACTGATGTACTTGCCGCAAACACATGTGTGACATAAATCGTGGGCTCAAGTGCCAGGGCTACTATTGTCACAACTGCAAGACCAGCCAACAGCTTCTCTGCGAAACCGTTTGCGTGCAGAAATCGCTTGGTCAGCAAGCCTCTGCGTTTCCCTAACTTTGTTACAAGCACGTAGGTGAGCCACAAATAGCAAAAGTCATTCAGCGCAAGCTCTGCCCACCAGAGAAGTTCAACAGCTTGGAGCCACATCCATGTGATAACAGGCACGCCCACCTCCAGCGCAACAGCATTTTTCTCAACGAAAAGAAGCGTTGCCTTAACCCATCCAAGCAATGTCTGTAGTGCGCTATTGCCTGTCCCTTTCAAGCTCAACAATGGTATCTCCCGTAAAGCCAATATGCGCGCCTTATGTGTGTTAGGATTCTTTCACCATTTGGTATCGGCAAAGCCGATTGGATTGTTTAAAGGCATGAAGAGGCTTTCGCTTCTTCGCTGATAGGTTTGCTTGGGGGTGCACGGCGAATTGGAGGCGAGCTGTCTTACACACAGCGCAGGAACTGCGGCTCCCAAGCCATCTGGGCGGGCATAGGCGCACGAACAGGGACTGAGGATTGGGAGAGAAGGAGGTTTGAGGTTTTGCATTGACGCATCAGATTTCTACTGATGTATCTAGAGGGTGATCTCGTGAAACAGAAGTCCATTCTCGGCCAGTCTGTTGACGAAATCTTGGACGTCTTCCTTGGCCTGTCGTTGACCGACGCCGAACTCATCTGAAATAATGCCGGCAATTTCATCAACTGGGATTTGTCCATCCAGGAGCTGCCAAATGCGTGTTCCTGTTCGATTGAGGCCTCTTATTACGTTGTCCTTGAGCGATAGAACAACTGCCTGCTCATCAATTACTCTCCAGGCTATCTGGTCATCGTTTCTTTTTGGGAATTGCTTCTTCATATGAGTCACCTCGTTAAATCTAGATGGTCTTGATATGTGTATATTAGGTTCTGCCGTGTGGCACGAACTCAGCAATTCTATCGCTTTCTTCCACGATTCTGACTGCTATGCATGTGCCTCATGGCGGCGGATATAACCAACCAAGATGTAAAGACTGTGAGCCGGCGCATGATCCTGGCAACAAGAAGCATGGATTGGCTTTGCCAACAGCGTTCTTGCCTGATTGCTCGATCATGCATCAAACCTGCTAGATATGAAAACGGCGTAATGATAACGCTGAATGCCCGCCATGTTTTGGTAGTGAGGTCAATCGATAGACCATTCTTTTGAACCGCCGCTGCTTTGCCAAGGATGAAGCAATCTGCGGATTCAACAAAAGGACCATCCCAGAAGAGGTTGGCGTCTCCTTTGGTCAGGAGCCTTTGACAGTCAGCTTTGATTGGCTTTTTGAGCACCCTGTGTACAAACGTCTTGGAATGCAGTCTGTATATAACAACATCAGCTCTTTCAAGGCTGTTCACAGACAGAGGTGCAATCTCTACCTTGTCGTTGGAGGACAAGAATGGATGCATGCTTGCTCCCTCGATCGTGAGCCACATGCTATCCCTTTTTTTGAACGCAGCGCCCGCAGGTAACCTGCCTGCATTCTCTGTTGTGATCTCTAGAATATTCAGCAAGTGTTTCCTTTCAGATACCATCGAAAAGCTCTGTAAGGGAGCTCCAATGCAGCTTTATATCGTTCGCTTTTCCTATCTCTTAGGACTAGCCACAGGACATCTGTGGGAGCATATTGTGGTAGCGATACAAAGTTTCTTCTAAGAAAGAAAGCTTCGAAGGCTCTGCCCATCACATGTTTGGGCCGGACTTGATCCAAGATAGGATAGGGGACAGCCGCATTGATGAGTTTTTTGGCAAAGCTTAAGGCATAGTACACCGGTGAGCAGATCTGCCAACTGCGAATGCAATCAACAAAATAATCCCAGTCAATTTCAGATTGGTAACAGCTCAGTAGCTCAGATATGTCTCGATAAAGAATCAGTTTTCCAAAACGGTGCACTACCGAGAGGTGCAAACAGAGATGAACCAGTATATGCTCGGGGATCATGGCAAAGGCGGGGCCTGCGTCAAGCTTGATCGCTGTGGCTTTTTGCCAAACAACGTTGTTCATGGAATCGCTTGCTTGGAGAAAACGGGTTTTATCCAGCAGATTCCAATGGAGTTCGCAAAGGCTGCCATTGCCTGTGTTTACAAAGACCAGTTCGGGATAGGGTTGTTCCCACCCAAAGCGGTCTTTTCCAGCACACCGCTGGTAACCGATTTTTTCTAATATTAGAGCTGTTTCTTTGATATGCTGTTCAGCGACAAGCAGATCCAGGTCATGATATGTTCTCAAGTGGGCTTGAGCGTATATTTTTTCCGCTAGATAGGGCCCCTTCAGAATGATGACCGGAACCTTCGCCTTGGATAGACAGGCCAAGACTTCTTCGGATTCTTTGGCGAGGACAAGGACTCGGGCTAGCTCCTGCGCGTATGCATCATGAATTTGCTGCCTCACTTCTTCAGGCAAGATTCCGTTGTCGGGACTGCGTTTGAACAGGTGATAAGCTGGTGCCAGCAAACCGTGTCTTTTGATATCTGTCAGGAATCTATACCAGTCGATGTTTGCACCAGCATCGGGAGAAGAGAAATATGCGCCCTCCACTGTATTCGGATTGTCTATGGCTGTTGTGCAAAAAAGTACCAGCCTGTCAGTAGCGTCCATGGAAAACCTTTGCTCTGGCTCGAGATTATGTAAGAAATGTAATGGGCACCTTCTCTTCACGGGGCCGATCTAGTATGCGCCTTCTCCTTTGAGTACGACGAAGATAGTTCTGAACAGAATCTTGAGATCAAACCAAAAACAGCATTTCTCAATATAGAGGAAGTCTAGTTCCATCATTTGATTGAATGTAAGGTCGCTCCTTCCACTTATCTGCCAAAGCCCTGTTGCCCCAGGAGTGACCATATGTCTCTGGTGATGCCAGTCAGCATAATCTCTCGCCTCTTCGACCGGCATCGGACGAGGACCAACCAGGCTCATTTCTCCTTTTAGAATGTTGATCAGTTGAGGCAATTCATCAAGACTATATCTCCTCAGCCATTTTCCCACCTTGGTAATTCGGGGATCGCTCCTTATCTTAAAAAAATGCCCCTCGGCTTCGTTGAGTCCTTCGAGCTGAGGGCGCATATTGTGAGCATCATCTACCATGCTTCGGAACTTGTACATTGAGAATCTTCTGCGGTGTTTGCCGACTCGTTTCTGAGAATACACAACAGGGCCGGGTGACGTCAGTTTAATCAGGAGGGCCACTGTGGGCCAAAACGGCAGAAATAAAACAATAAGAAGCAAAGCTCCAAAAAGGTCAAAAGCTCTTCTATAAACGAGAGCGCGGCGTGCTAGACTGGCCCTCTTGATCACAAGAGGAGTCTGTTCTTGTAGTCTTTCCTGTACGATCAGGGCATTTGCTTCCATAGTCTGTTCTGCTACATCAATTGCTCTGAAAATGGCACGCATGGCAAAAACACAATATATTGATCAAGAGCACTATACCATCACAATATATAGAGGTCAAGATGTAACAGAACTGCGGGAGGAAGGTGTGCGGAGGGATTTCTGAAAGTCACGGACTTGTACTAGTGAGCCATTTTTGGTTCCGCGACGTGGCTATGAATTGATTCCAGTCAGCACTCTAGGGCTTTCTTGCTTTCTTGAATACTTTGTGTGAATAAACGTTTGGATCTTTTGTTCAAAGATTCTTCGGTCGAACTTGAGCGCATGTTCACGAATCCTGGATGGATCAAATTCCAGGGGATTAAAGCTCTCCATTGCCTTGATCAAGGCTTCGGATGTCTGCGGCTCAAAGAAAACGCCGGTGATATTATCTATTACGGTTTCTAATGAACCTCCTTTTCCAAAAGCGATCACTGGCCGTCCTGATGCTTGTGCTTCGAGGGCTGTGATCCCGAAATCTTCATCAGCAGTGACGATAAACGCTTGGCACCGTGCGTAGTATTGTCTAACCTCCTGGTCACCCTGTCGTCCAAGGAATCTAATGTTTGCGCGTGCAATGCTTTCGAGTTTCTTCCGCTCGGGCCCGTTGCCAATAACAATCAGCGGTAGACCCAGCTGGTTGAAGGCATCAATCACGATATCCAGGCGCTTGTATGAGACCATCCTGGAAACGATTAGGAAGAAATCACCAAGTTGGTTTGTCGGTTGAAAGAGGGATGTATCCACTGGTGGATAGATTACCTCTGAGTCACGCCTGTAGTGTTTGTGGATTCTGTGAGCGACATGATGAGATATACTGGCGAAATAATCCACCCGGCTTGCTGAAAGAACATCCCATTGGCGAATATAATTCATAAAAAAAGGAATCATTTGCTTGAACGCCCAATTGAATCCTTCATTTTCAAGGTAATGTTGATAGAAATCCCAGGCGTATCTCATAGGTGTATAGCAATAACAGAGGTGCAAGGTGTCTGGTGTTGTGATTACACCCTTGGCTACCGAATGGTTGCAGCTTAGGACAACATCATATTCGCGAAGATCAAACTGCTCGATGGCCGTGGGCATTAGGGGCAGGTAAAGCTTGTATTTCGTTGCGGCGAAGGGGAGTTTTTGTATAAAAGAAGTGCGAATATCCATTTCTCTGAACTGCGGCGGCATTCGGTCTTGGTTATATACCGTGGTGTATATGGGAGCCTCCGGAAAAAGACCATGGAGTATACGCAAAACTGCCTCGGCTCCTCCTGCTCCCCCGGCTGTGGCCAGGCTATCATGGACTATGGCCAATCTCATCCTTTTCACAACCCTTCAGCGGAGTAGGAATTCAAAGCTAGCCATAACACAGTCGTTTCCGTTTCCGTGAGCTTCTCCATTAACCCAGCACCTCTTCATACAGATGCTCTAGCTTCTTGACATTTGTATCAAGATCAAAATATTGTTCGACTCGTTTTCTTCCTGCTCTTCCAAGATCAGCTAGTCTATTCTCATCCTCGATTAATTCTATTACTGACCGCGCGATAGCGTCGGGATTGTGCGGTGGAACCAGCATACCTGTTATACCATGCTGAACTACTTCTTTAGCCCCGCCGGCATTGGTTGACACAACGGGCTTCTCTAATGCCATTCCTTCAAGCTGCACCAGTCCAAGCGGCTCTTTCCAGGAGGCCAAAACCGAAATATCACACGCTGCCATAAGGTCCGGGATATCGTCGCGGAAACCAGTAAAGACAACCCTTTTATCTATGCCCAGACTTGCGACCAGGTCGAATAACCCTTGCTTGTAAGCAAGGGTCTCGTCTTTTCGGAACAACGCGTCGCCGACCACCAGAAACTTGGCATTTGGCAGCGTTTCTGTTATCTTGCCGGCAGCCTGAATAAACTCCTTCTGCCCCTTCCAATCAATTATCTGTCCAAATACGCCAATTATGGGAAACGCATCAGAGAGTCCCAGTGCCGTTTTGGTTGTTACGGCGTCGGTATGAGACACGTTATATTTCTTGAGATTGACGCCGTCGTAGATGACAACAGTCTTCGCTCTCTGTCTTCTTTTGGTGGAGAAGTCATCCCTGATTGCTTGGGAGATTGCTATGATACGATCCGCCTTTATTTCCGCAATCCAGCGAATAAGCTTGCCTCTCACGTTGTGAGGGAGAAAGTCTCTGACGTGCCAGATAACTGGTACATTTGCCAGAATACCTGCTACGGTGCCAACAAGCGCGGCCCTAATCGAATTGGCGTGCACCACATTGATCTTGTGATTTTTGATTATAGATTTGAGCCGACAGCCTGCATACATAGTTGCCAAGCAGGAAAGCAGCAATTTCAGAGGATTGTTGGAAAAAGCAAGGTGAGGCATCGAAAGTGGTTGAACCCTAATGCCCGTTGCTTTGGCTTTGTCGATGAGCGAGCCGTCAGCAGGGCATATCAGCAGCGGGATATACTTTTGCCGGTCCAATTTGCTTAGAAAATCCAGCAAGCTTATCTCGGCTCCGCTCACTGTAGAAGTATGATCAAGATATAGTATCTTGGGCACGAGATGATCCACTCTCCTTGCTAAGTACGCTGTCGAACGCGGCTGTATCCTGAAAAAGCTCTTCTAGTCGGGGGAATATTGCGTTCCAAGAGTGATTTTCTATGGTGAATCTATGTAGATCATCGGGCTTGTATTGGTGCCGGTCCAGAGTTGTCATGATCCCTTCGGCCAGTTTTTCTGCACTGGTCTTTTCAACCAGCAGCCGGGGATCGAGATTCTCCAAAATCTCTGGGGTGCCGCCAATATTTGTGCCAACGACCGGCAATCCTGATGACAAGGCTTCCAAAGTAACCAAGCCGAATCCTTCAAAGTCCAGACTGGGAAGAACAAACAGATCAGCTGCCTGATAATAAAGTGGAAGTAGCTCCTCACTTATCTGTCCGACAAACCGTATATGTTCTTGCAGATTGTATTCTTTGGCCAGAGCCTTGAGCCGGTGCTCCAATGGTCCTGTGCCTGCGATTACCAAGATGACTATCCTTTTTTGAAGCACGCACCTCACAGCTCCAATCAGCCTCTCAAGCCCCATCCTAGCTGTGAGTCTTCGAACGGTCAGCAGCACAGGCAGATCAGTGGGAAGTTCCAGCACCTCCTTGGCGGCATTTCGGTTTATATTTGGAGTGAATCTTCTTGTGTCCACACCAGCGGGGATTACGGTGATCTTTCTGGGCGAGATATTGAATGTGTTGACCAGAAGACGCCTATTAAAGTTGCTCAGCACGAGAAAATGGTCGATTCTGTGACAAAGTGCTTTTTCGATCCATAGTTTTAGCTGGAATCTGAGGATCGCCATAAGCCTGCCCATTGAACCGCAAAGAAATCCCTTTTCCTCCAATTGCTTTTGGTCTTCGATCAGGGACTCGCCGGACCAAGGGCCGTGAAACGTATAGAGGCAGGGGATTGACTGAGTCTTCGGCGAGCAGACCACGGCAAACCCGCCCAATGCAAAATGAATGTCAATCAGATCGAAATCAACGGTTTCGGCTAAGCCATCAAAGATTCGTTTGGATAGCTTGAAACGATCAGCCAAGGAGTTTAACAGGTTATTGCGGCGATAGTCAAAGCGGTGTATGTGAACGCCGTCTTTGATCTCGGAGACAGGTCTGGTGGGGTCATGACGCTGCACCAGGACATAGACTCCATGGCCCGCATTGGCAAGTCTTTTGCTCACTTCCCAGAGATATGTCCCTCCGCCTCCTGGTTTGTCTTGGGGAATGGTGTCTCCGACCATTAGAATGTTCATCTTATCTGGACTCCACGTTGGGTTTCTCATGCTTCTTCCTATTCCTCTATCAAAGAACGGTAAATGCATTCATATTGCGGGATTATATTGGCCCAGGAGAATTGTTCAACATGATCGAGACCCCGTGTGATCAAATTGTCTCTGAGGTCAGAATCGAGGATGGTCGCGACCAGGACTCGACCTAAATTCTGATCGCTGCAGATGATTCCGTATTTTCCGTTCTCCAGTACCTCGCTCGCTCCTACATTGGGTGTAGTGACGACAGGAGTTCCGGCAGCTAGAGCTTCAATATATGGAACACCGAAGCCCTCGTAGGAGCTGGGGAGGCAAAAGACCCATGCTTGTTGGTATAGTTCAACCAGCTCGTCTAAGGGGATGTTGCCGCTGCAGACAATTCCTTCTTTCTCTATATGTTCAGGGCAGACCAACCACAGTTCCGCATCTGGGATTGCTGGTTTGACTTCGTCCACGAAAGCTGCAACTAGCAGCTGGCCCCTTTTCCTGCTATCCAGCATACCGACAAAAAGGATGGAAGGATTGGGGCTTTTGCCTGGAGAAGGCTTGAACTGTTCCAGGTCGACTCCGCATGGGACAACAAAGTCGATGAAGGGAAAATCTCGCGCGGTTGCATATGAGATGGCAACAGGCATGTCAGCGATTCGTCCAGATAGCAGTTCAAGGGGGTAGGTTGACAACTGGGAGATCTTTCTTCTTAATCTATTGGCGCTTAAGGCCTCGGCCAAGGCCGAGCCGTGGAAAGTCCTGAGCACTGGTGTACCGTTTGAGCGCAGAAAGTGGCTGTCTCCGTGTGCATGAACAACGTCGAATTCTGAATAATCCTGACGGGCAACATGCACCGGCCAGACCTGCGACTGGAATATTTTTGAGGTCCTCAGCCGATGGGAAATGCGAATTTGATGAACTTGATACAGGGCATCATCCGGTTTGGCGTCCAAAGAAAACATTGTGACAGCATGGCCTCTGCCAACAAGCTGGTTGGCCAGGTAGTGTACCTGATAGGAGACCCCGCCTCGGTTGTAGGTGATGGGCAGATCTCTGTGAACCATGGCGATGCTTAAGGGCTCAGTGCTCATAGGAGCATTCTCCTTTCGACGGCTCTGCCAAATCCGATAAGAGGACCGGAAGACCATTCTTCCGCTGGTAGGAAGCCTGGCATTTTTGACACACAAAAGAATCTTTATTGTGATCCAGCCGACTTCTGCACGTTGGGCAGGCCAACAAGCCGTTCAAGTCCAGATCCTTTTTAAGATGGATCCTTCTCAATGTGCCGTTAACCCAGGTCTTGATCAACTGGTCCAATGCAAATTGTACGTTCTCACCTGCTGGCTTTTCGAAATTGTCCCAGTCGGAGAGGGCCTCGATTTGCGGCTCCTCAAAATCAGCAAACCGCTGTTCTTGCCGGATCAAGGGCTCGATCTGATAATCAATTTGATCGTGCCACTCAAATCTGACTGTAAAGAGATCATGATTGTTGAAGACGAAATTGAGAAAGGATTGGTTTTCGGTAGCCGCCAGTGAATGAAAGCTTATGTGCAGAAGTGGGTCAAAGACTGGGTCTCTCTTTTGGGTCAGGATGAGTTTCTTCTTTTCAGCCCTAACGAACCATTTGTGGCAGGACCAGCCCTGTATTTTTTCGATTATTTCCCCCGGAGTTTCAATGTATCCCGCTCGCCCCACACGCATCAACTCGAGCAAGCATCGCTCTGGATTGTCCAGATGCTCCAAAACATGAAAGCAGATAATATAGTCAAAGGCCTTGTCAACGAAGGGCAGTGCTTCTGCATCACCAACAACAAAAGGACGGTCTATCTTCAGCTGCCCGATCCGAGCTGTTCCGTCGGCAGAAAGATATTTGTCGCAAAGAACATCAGAGCGGAAATGAGGAGCACCACCGCTGCCTACCTCTAGAACTAGAGCACCTCTCGGTATGTTCAGTTTAAACTTGCGCCAAAAGAGCCTTAGTCTTTGAGTAGGAGTCCAAGGACTTGACATGGTCCTCCTTGTCTGTTTCTGGCAGCTTGCAGCTGGTCAGTGCAAAACTCAAAATTCAAGGTGCAAAACAACAGCGTAAAGTCCAAAACTCAAAACATGGCAGTAAAACCCCGCGCGCGGTTGCGTGTTTTGAATTTTGCGTTGTTGTTTTGCGTTGCCTATTTTGCGCTTTGGACTATTGCTCCTTGATTCAGATTCCAACGACCCGTTACAGTTGCTTTGCCAGTACTTCTTCCAGCTGCTTTGCTAGGACGCGGTAGTCGAACTTCTCTTTGGCTATTTGCATTCCAGCTTTTGCTTTTTCCAATTCTTGCCGGTTATTGAATAGCCATCTTATCTTCTCTGCCAACAGCTTTGGATATTGGTTATCTTTCTCCCCGTCGTAGGGCAGCAGCATCCCAAGACCGGGAAGAATGTGTTTGGCATCGCCAACCTCAGTTGCAATCACATATTTGCCGCAGGCAAGATACTCGGGAAGCTTAGCAGTGGTTCTAACCTGTCCGACCAAATTATTGGTCTGCGTAGAAAGGCACACATCCGCCAGGCTGAGATAGTCATGTATTCTTGCATAAGGGAGATGTCCAGTGAAAATCACATCCTCTTCGACGCCTTTTTGCTTTGCCAATTCTCTAAGTTTTGGTACGCCAGATCCGCCGCCCATGACAATACCTTTGACCGGAAGATCTTTCAGCAGGGCAAGAGCTTCAACGAGCTCCCAACCGTAGCACATTCTCAATCTGTTGCTCCATACAATTGAACCCAGGACAGCAACCGTGAAATGTTTATTTAGTTCTAACTGGTTCCTCAGCTTATCGCCGTCTCTAGCATCTATGGAGGAAGTGTCAACTCCATTGGGAATATGGACTACATTTGGATATCCTTTTTGCTCCAGCCACTCTTTGTGAAATGAGCCTTGCACGACTATCATGTCTGCACATTTCAATGCCGCCTTTTCGATGAGCCTCGCGATTTGACACTGAAACAGGTTTAGGTTGTCTGTACTCTTGAGGAGCTCGTAGACAGCGTCGCCGCTGTCAATTATCATTCTTGAGCCGAGGAATGTCTTTGCCGCAATTGCTGCTACCACACCCGAGTAGCCAATCCCGACCACATAAACAATGTCCGATTTGGTCTTTCTTGCCAAATTGAAGAATCTTATCAAGGCAGCTATTTTTCTTCTGTCGCGGTATATGATCTCAATGCGGTGGCAGGAGTCAAGGAATCTAGCGAGCCCTTGTGCTCTGATGCCCATTACGTTGTCTGATGACCCACTGACAAAAAAAGTGACCTTCATCCGGTGTTTAACTCCTTGGACGTGCCGGTCAAATGGGATTCAGAAACAGCGATATGACCCAGTTTTAGGAGCATGCCTGAGAGGAACCAGAAATAATAGCCTGCAGGATTACTTATCAAGGTAGGCCCGGCCAGCCACGTAGACAGCATAGCTACAAACATCGCTAGTATCCCGGCCATGATCCACTTCATTTCCTTGTCTTCTATTTGATTGTATATCTTGTATCCGTTGAACAGAATCGTCAATTTGATCCAGAGAATTGCCAGAGCACCCAGTATCCCTGCCTCATATACCATTACCAGAAGATAGTTGTCAGATCCGACAAAGGTTCCCGCCTCTTCAGGAAACCATTTGGCGAAGACCACTTCGCCCGGTCCGGCTCTGCCCAATCCTCTGCCAAATGGATAGGCGTAAATTGCCCAGACAAGGTAAGTAGTAATATTCATGCCGCGTGTTTCCATGAAGGCTTGCCACGGATTAGAACTCATCAAGATCCGCTCCATGATCCCGCCTCCAGAGAGAAAAGTACCAACGTATATTGCGATCGCTCCCACAATCAGGACAACAAAAAGCGACCGAGCCTTCTTGCTTAGCACACCAAAGAATAACAGACCTATCACCGTTGCAAACCAAGCGCTTCTTACGCCGGAGATCACCAGGGCCAGGAAAAGTATGGCTGTCGCCCCAATCAGGAAAAACTTCTTTCTGCCCAGTGATTCCCCGCTGAACAAGCAGGCCAAGGCTAGAGGTATGGTTATTAAATAGTACATAGCAGCGGCTCCGCAGTCCTGGGCTGTGGAAAACGGTCTGAAGTTGATCGCGCTAGTCTCAGGGCTTTTCCAAAGAGCTGCTCGGTCGTACACAACCCTGGCAAAGCCAGGCCCCATGCTGGCTACACGCTCTGGACCCTGAGCGTATTGAACAAAGGAGTAAAGTGCGACAATAGTTCCCAAAATGACTAGGACTGTCATGAACCGCATGATTTGCTGCTTATTCACAAAAAGGAAGAACGCTATAGGAAGAAGCACGATGGGCAAGAGGTGTGTTTTTATGCCGCTAAGTGCTATGACGGGATGGGTTGCCGGATTAAAGAACTGGAGAAGGCAAATGATCACAAAAGCAATGATAGGAATATTTGCAGGTGTTTTTGGAAAAATGCTCTCGTTCTTCATTATTCGGGAGAGAAGATAGACGAGGAATATGAGGATCAGGAATACATCTTTTGCGATGTGAAAGCCCGTATTGTAAGAAGTCACGTTCTTGATAAAACCATCGAAGGCCATATAGACAAAAAGCAACAGCACGGCGTTCTCCAGCGAAAAGAAAACGCATACCAACACAAGCATCAGCACAAGCAGGAATGCGATGTAAAATGGATCGATCTGGGCTACTTGATACGCCAACACAATCTCCAGAGCCAGGATCAGAAGGATCATTGCTGATTGCCTACGCCAGCTGGCCATGAGACTATTGGACGTTGTTGAAATCCTTTCAAAAATTGGGGCCATATCCGCTTATCCTCAATACCAAAGTCTTGATCGATACTTCAGATTTCCTGCAAAAACTGAATATAGGAGAATATATGGTGCGATAAAAAGACTGGCAAGCAACTTCCCGAGTTGGCCGCGTGTGCGTTTTCCCTTTAACTGTCTAAGTGCTGATAGAACAAGAACCGCCAAATACGAAAGCAGAAACAAGGTGGCCGCCATGTAGTTTCCAGCAGCAGTCATGATCAGCGTGCCCAGGGCGAGCCCGTAGATCAGCTTATATGAGCCGGAAAAGACAGTTCCTATGTTTTGCCGGTAGAGGTCAGGGTGTTTTTTGTACAAAAGTGGGTCCGAGAGAGCCCTTTTTGCAGACTTGATCAGGTCCCAGGATTCATCGTCATTGACGGGATGCTTGATTATGGCGGTGGGAGCATACCCAATCCGATAGCCCCTCTTTAGAGCGGTGAATGCCAGATCTGAGTCCTCTCTTGCACTTTCGACGAAGCGCTCATCGAACCCACCCACTTCTTCCAGTATTTTCTTTCGATAGAAGATGTTGCAGGTCTGATAACCTGTTTTGGTTAGATGTAGAGCACGGCAATAGCCGTTTTTTGACCTATCCATGCTGGGAATCACTGTTTTTCCTTGGACCCCCGCAACTGAGAAATCCGAAAAGTTTGGGACGATCTGCTTGATCCAGTCAGATTTGGCAATGCAGTCGTCGTCGGTGAATCCCACCAGCTCGCCCCTGGCTCTCTTGATCCCCAGATTTCTCTTGGCCGAGGGCGCTCTGGAGGTTGATTCAAGATAATCAAGGTCGAAGGGCACAGATGCTTTCTTATCTTCCACCAATCGCCTGCTCCCGTCATCGTAGGTTGTGTCCCCGACCACGATGACCTCGTACTTGTCATTAGGATAATCAAGTGTCGCCATTGATTGAAGCAGACGGTTGAGTAAAAATTGACGTTTGTATGTTGGGACTATGATACTTACAAACGGTTGTCTGGTTTGCGTCGGAGACTCCTTCCAAATCAGGAGTTAGCTTGCAGGTAAAATTGGGAATTGGCTTGTAGGTTGTAGGTTGAGAAACCTAGAATGCAATCTATGATTGCAGTCTGCTACAAGCTAATAAGCTACAACCTGCTTTCTTGTTTTGTTGCATACATCACGATTCGGTCGCCCAGGCGCAATTTTTTTCCGATGAAGGATAATGCTTTGCTGCAAATCATTTTTGGAGACGTCTTACTCGGGCTGATTCTGGAATCGATGCCAAGATGGTTAAAGCAAATGATCTCAAAGCCCTCATTCAGTAAGAGCTGCTTAAGAGTGGATATGGCAAAGGCATAAAGATGAAACGGCGGAATCAGGGATGTCCAGGGCTCTCTCGCTAGCTTGTGACGTTGGGCGCTTGCTCGAGGTAGAAGTCCTCTGGCATTTGGAGTGAGAATACACAGAATCCCACCAAGCTTGAGCAGGGAGTGAATCTTAGCTAATTCATCTCTTGGCTCAGGGCAGTGTTCCAGAACGTCCAGCATGACTACGGCATCAAAGAAGAGCGGCCTAAAATTGATTTCATTCAGCGTCCCTGCAAACACGTTTAGATCCATCCTGTTGCGGCAGTAAGCAGCAGCTTTTGACCAAGGTTCAACTCCGAACGGTTCCCAACCTGCATCTCGCGCCATTTCTAAAAAGATGCCCCACAAACTACCAACCTCTAATATTCGCCCCGGTGTTACCAGCTTGTTGAGATCGCCTAGAATGCCTGCAAACTCCCTCACCTTCCATGAGGGACGAACTATGAAACCGTTGTTGTCGAATTGCTCGGTTTCGCTGTCTTCAATAAGAGTGCCATGGCGATACAGTTCATAGATATCTTCGGGTACGGGAGGTGGGTCAACGTATTGCAGGCCGCATGCGTCACATTCAACAACCTGATAACCGTTTTTGGTGCAGATTGTGTGCGTCTTATCTTCGTTGCAGGATATGCAGCTAATGGATTCGGACACCTTGATCTGTCCTTCGGGCTGTCTCGTAGATGCGCATCAATTCTTGGAGGTGGCCGGATGCGCTAAACGCTTGCTCGGCTCTTTTGCGACCGTTCTCTCCCATCTGGGCCGCAAGTTTTTTGTTGTTTAGCAGTTGGCTGATCCTTGCAGCCATTTCTGCGATGTTTCGGGGCTCCACCAAAAAACCTGTTTGTTCATGATCTAACCAGTCGGCTACACCTCCAACGTTGAAAGCAACTACTGGTCTGGCGTGGCTCATGGCTTCGAGTCCAACAATCCCAAATGGTTCCGGCCAACTTGATGGTATGACCAGTACAGATGATCTTGCATAGTAGTCTGTTAGGTCCTTGTTGGAGAGCCAACCTGTGAATTCTACATGATCAGCAAGATCAAGCTGATGAGCGAGATTCTTGATATGCCCTAGATGCCAGCCATCTCCTACAATTAAAAGTCTGTAATTCACTGAGATTCTTTTTGCCGCCCTAAGGAGGTAATCTAGACCCTTTTCCTTTGTCACTCTGCCGACGTAAAGGATTATGTTCTCATCTGAGCATTCATTGTCCCTCTTATTTCGATCAACCTGTGCAAAGTAAGGAAGCACAGTTATTCTATGTTCTTTGATACCATTTTGGATCAGGCACGTTTTGATGTACTTGCTGAACGCAATCAGGTGGTCGAGACTCCGAGTGCTCTGCATCTCAGCGTTACACTGTCTCCAGCCATTGACTAGGTTCCATGGCCGGGGATCAGCGCATCTCTTCAGATAGGCAGCAAGCAAGCAGTGGTAGCCCAATGGCCGGTTGCAAGCTGTGTCGTTAGACTGAAAAAGCTTGTATCTTAAACAGTAAGAGTGCGGTGAGTGTACTGATTGCACAACCGGCCATTGGGCTACTAGCTTGTATGCCAAACTGGGATTGAAAGTCATATGCAGGTTTATGACGTTGGGTTGTTCCTTTCTGACAATCTCTAGACAAGATTCCAGGACTCTGCGATTGGCTCTGTTCGAAAATTCATGGATTCCGGGAACAAAGTGTTCACTTCTTTGAGGGGTATGCCAGGTATTCGCGTCTTGCCGGCCATAGACTACTACGGTTCGATGGCCGTGAGCCTCCAGGAATGCGCACAGATTATATAAATACTGTTCAGTGCCGCCGTTGTCGCCGTAATCCTTGTTGATGTGAAGGATTTTCATCAAGATCGGTTCCTGTGTTTGATGTCGATAGAACTTTTGGGCCCGCGACCGAGTCTCTCTAGAACAGAGGACTCTTCATGAAGAATGCCAAATGAAACATGAAAAAATGATAACCAAAAATGTAAAACCGCTGCTCAATGGCTATATATGGTGCTAGGCCCGTTTTTTGATCTTCGTCTCTTACTTCACACTTTCAGTCCTTTGTTTCCTTTGGATTGTCGGTTAGACAATACGTCTTCATAGACCGTCTCTATCTTGTCCACAATAATTTCCCAGTCATAATTGCTAAGGCAGAGATCTCGGTTGTATGCTCCCATCTGTTCAGCAAGTGAGGTGTCAGTGAGGATCTTTATCAGTGCAGTAGCAAGAGCATGGCTGTCACGGGGAGGTACGAGATAACCACACTTCTTATCTTCAACAAAGTCGGGTATGCCTCCAGTATTTGTGGCAACCACCGGCTTAGCACATGACATTGCCTCCAGTAGACTGATTCCGAAAGGTTCGCCCAGGGAGGGCAGACAATAGACGTCACTTTGCTGGAACCACTCAACGGTATCTCTGTGACCAACAGGGCCGACGAATTTGACCTTGGAGGAAATGCCCAAGTCTTTGGCCAGGTCTGTGAAATGCACCTCGCTTGCGCCTCCACCAACGACTGTCAATTGCACATCTGGGAGACGTTGGAGAATTATTGGCATCGCGTGCAAAAGAAAATGGAGCCCCTTCCTCATTAATAAGTTGGCTAGGAAAAGGATCGTTTGTGAGGTCGGCTTATTATTTGAAGGAAAAAACTGTCCTGTATCTACCCCAAAAGGTACAAGGTCCAATTTATTGTGCACTTTAGAGGGTAGGTTTTGACGCATTGTTCCAACTGTGATAAGCACGCGTCGGGCGCGGTCGAGAGTCCGGTAATACATGCGCCGCGAAATACTCCCAAGCATTGCTTTGACAATATTCTTGGCAGGGTTGTTTTTGGGGTCTGCGCTCTCAATTTCATTATCCCTCAATACCCAGGGTAAAAAGAGTGGTCCTATTATCAAGGGAGCATTGTTAAGGACTGAGAAACTGGTTTCATGATAGAAGGGTATCATGTGATGAATGATGTCCACTTTGTCTGATTGCAGCAGCTTTTGCGTTGCCCTGTAGCTTCCCAGTTGATACTTCCAGGTATTGAGTGACGGCGCAAAAGCTTGATCATCAATGCACTCAATTCGAGTATTGGGAATTGCTTCGTCCAGGCTGGTGCGGGGAGTGAAAACATGCAGACTATGACCTCTTGCTGCTAAACGGCTGATGATTTCATAACAGATGACACCTTCTCCATATGGCCGGTTATCTGTAAAACATTCTGAAGCGGCCGAGAAAAGGATTCTCAAAATGTCTCCTTGGCTGCTCGGCTTTTAATAGCGTGGATATACATAGTTCCGCCATGCCCCAGGCAACGTTCCAGTTTGCTGCTGCAGGAAACAAAAGCTTCAAAAGCGTTTCTGCAAATCAGCTTCAAGAAATTCGATCTATGCAGGCTGGAAGCCCTTGGTTGAGATTGGGATGGAGCAGCTGTTGCACTAGGAATCTCTGTATCGCCGACAGAAGTTGTGTTGAGTTCTTGCCAACGTTCGTACTTTCTAGCAAGGCTGAATGCAACGCCGTCTCGGTTATGCGCAGGAGATCCAAAGCAAATAGATTGTACTTGAAAGCCGGTCTTTGTGAGCAGCTTGGTGATAGTCTTAGGAGCAAAGTGGTAAATATGACGGGGTACGTCCAGGTGATACCAATCGCCTTTCATTATTTTGGCCTGCAATGATCGAAGATTAGGCACGGAAACAAGCAACCGTCCATCCTGTTTTAAAATACGTCCAATCTCTGCCAGTGTTGCTGAGGGATCAGGTAAGTGTTCTAGTACGTGCCATAAAGTAACGACGCTGAAATACTGATCGGGGAAATGAGCTTCTTCTAACTCGCCATTGAAAACCTCTATTCCCATTTCTTTTTTGGCATAATCCGCAGCGGTCTGTGAGATTTCAACTCCGAAAGCTTCCCAGCCGTTTCTCTGCATGTTAAATAAGAACTCCCCTTTGCTGCAACCAATATCCAGTATTGTTCCTGTTTCAGATAGGATTCCGGATTTCCGCATTTTATTCATCTTGTCTTTTTCATAATCTGTTTTGGTAATAGATTCCTGCTGTCCACGTGTCTCTTCAGTGGCAAAATATACTGCGGGATAGTGGCTGGCTCTTTCCTGGCTTGTTGGAAGCGGATTTAGAAAAACCAATTCACAGTTGGTGCATTTAACCAGCATGAATTCGCGATCGGAAAAGAACCGCATGTCTTTTGTTTTGAAAAGAGGAATATTTGAATTTGATTCACATAAATTGCAGGGCACAGATTGCATTTGTGCAATCCTCATTTTGCCCGCTTTTGAAGTACGGCCGTAGCCAAAATCGCCTCTCCCCTACTAATTGCTTTGATTAGTTGGAACAAGGTCCGCTTGGTATGACCTTTAAGCTATGCTGTTACTCACACCAATACAGGTCTACAAAGACTGTCTGTTTAAGATACAGAAATCAATTTATCTCTGGTCTTTGCAGTTTCGCCACTTTCCAATAAGTGCCAACCTGTTTCGTCAGCTCTCTCCCTTCCATTCGTCTCAGAAGGAAGCGAAGCAACAGAAAGATGCTATTCCATATGGTCAAAAAGGCTACGAGAATTCTTAAATAGTATGCCAAAAATAGTCCATGGTGCTTGCGGAAGAACTGATAGCGGCTTCTGTACAGCTCGACCAATGCGGGATGACTCTCTTGCTTAGCTGCCTGTCCACCATAATGGATTATTTCAGCATCCGGCGTAAACCAGATTTCCCAGCCTTTCTTCTTGGCTCTATAACACCAATCAACTTCCTCGCTGTACATAAACAGGTCTTCGTCCAGGAAGCCAACTTCTGCGATGGCCTTGCTCCTCAGAAAAAGGCATGCACCCAGGACCCAGTCAACGCTTGTCGGTGTCCCTAAATCCTTAGAGTCATAATCTCCGATTAGTATGCTTTTGTTAATTTGCTTGGGAAGTAGACAGTAATCGTACATGACCCTTTTTAAGCTGTAGAATCTAAAGCATGAACACTGCTCGGTTCCATCGTCATTAAGCAGCTTGCAGCCTAATGCGCCGATTCTGCTATGCGTCTGCATCAACTTGACCATATGCTCCAAGGCTCCATTGCAGACGATGGTATCTGGATTCAACAGGCACGCATAAATCCCTCTCATGGTTTTCAGACCTTGATTGCAAGCGGCGGAAAAACCAAGATTCTTGTCATTGCCAATGAGCTGAACATCCGGAAAACAGCTTTGGATCATGGCAGCGCTGCCATCCCCTGAGTTGTTGTCGACCACAATTATCTCTATACTGATTCGATCTGCTGCGTCTCGGACGGATTGAATACATTGATGCAGCAGTACTCTGGTGTTGTAATTGACTATGATGATGGAAAGATCAATTTGGCAAGAAGCATTCGGCCGGTGGCTGAACGTATTGCTTTTCATTCCGCCTCCCCATTTCTGAATAAACACGGCTTTGGATTTGGGCGATTTTTTCCCAATCATATTTATTTTGAGCGAGCGCCTTGGCATTGTTGCCCAGTTGGTTCTGCAGCGATGTATCTCTCATCAGTTGCACTACTGCCTGGGCAAATTCTCTGGGGTCGTCAGCAATGAGGATGTGCTCCAAGTTCGTTACTTCGAGTCCCTCGGCTCCTATGGAAGTTGAGACAATCGGGCAACCGGCGGCCATTGCCTCCAAGAGCTTCAGTCGCGTGCCACTGGCAATGCGCAAAGGAACTATGAAGGCAGCGCAGTCTGCAAGATAAGGCCGGAGGTCATCTGCGTAGCCCATCATTTCAATATTGTGAGCTTTGGTGTGCAAGTTCAGCGTTTTTACTGGGTTCTTACCGATGACACGGAGCCTGGCAGCAGGTATCTGTTCGGTGATCATGGGAAGGATCTGATCGTTGAAGTAGTTGACTGCATCGATATTAGGAGGATTCTCCATCCAGCCCACAAATACCAAGGTCTTCGAATCTGGCCTACGGTCAAAAGGATGGAAATATGCGGTGTTCACACCATTAGGCACCACTGAAATGTCAAGGTCTGGCCCATGCTCAAGCAAAAGAACTTTATCATGCTCTGACATGGTTATGATCTTGTGGTACTTGTGGCAAGCTGCAAGCTCAAATCTTCTGACTTTAAAGTAGTCCGTGAGAGTCTCCGCCTTGACGAGCGGACTGTGAGCCATCGGAATTGAACGACGATGCTTCTTAAACATTATGTCATGCTCCACCAAAATGGAGGGAATAGTGCAAGACTCGGGTAGATAACCTGCCATTTGGGTGAAATCAATTTGGAGAATGTCAAAACTCTGGGTCTTGAGCAGTGAACCGATCTTGCCCTTCATTTCTGGTGAGTCAAAAGACCTAACCAATCCAGAAGGTGTCTTGATGAGAGGGGCACCGACGAGGCGACCCAATCTTATACATCTGTCCTGCATTTTCGTTCTGTGACTTGTGGCTGGTTGTTTTCGTAAGACCGTCACAACGTCGGCGCAGAATTCCTTAATGATGGGAACGTACTGCAGTTCCTCTTCGGAGTCGACAAACGAGACAAGTGTTGTTTCGTGTTCGGGGGCAAGTCTTTTCAGTAGGTTGTATTGGCGGACGCGGCCTCCGGCGTTAAGAGGATATGGTAGATATGCAGTCACGCTTAGTATTCTGATGCTTACTCCTTCCTTCATAAGTTGAGACAGTTTTGTCTATTATTTGATCCCAGGAGAATTGATGCGATAGTTCCCTTGCACCCAAGCCCATCCGCTGCCGTAATGGGATTGATTCTATGAGCTCAATAATGGCTGCACATAATTGGTCAAGGTTGTTGGGGGCTATTAACCGGACATTCACGCCGTCTTTGAAATCTGAAGGGATTGTATCTCCATCTGGACCTACTGTAGTGATGATCGGCAAACCGAGGGAGACAGCCGTTATAAAGCTGGTTCTCCTTTCAGATACTCCAGATTCAAAGGGTAAGATGCAGATATCAGAGCACCTTAGATACGCGGTGATTTGCTGGGGTGGAAGGTAATCCATCCAGATTATGCTATCTTCAATATTTAATTGCCTGGCAAGATAAAGTAGTGCTTCAAGATAGTCTTCCTCAGTCTCCACAACATCACCGATGGATGCAAGGACTAGCAGCTTCACTGCGTATCCTTGATCCAACAACTCTCTGACAGCCCTGAACAACAAATCAAGCTTCTTATCCGCGCGCAAAAAACCAAAAAAGGAGAGCAGGATATGGGAATCTTCTATGCCTTTTTCGTTACGGAATTTGGACTTATCAAAGCTAGAACTACAAGCTGGGTTTAGAGAGGTGCCCAGAGGAATGCGGATGAACTTAGATTTTTGCGAGGGAAACTCGTTTTTCAAGTGTCGGAGATGAGCTTGGTTTGTAACAATAACTGAATCACTCCAGGTGATCAAAGATCTGATTTTTAGATCTTTGATGAGACCATGGTTGAGAAAGAATCGGGGCAATTCTTTTGGTCCCATCCCTCCCAAAACACCTTTGCTAGACAATAGATTTGGCCCTTCAAATTCGTGCAGTGTCACCATAAACGGGCAGGAAATACCAGTTAGTTTCGCTATTAGGGGTAGCAGATTAATCATACCTTTTCTGGAGTACATGTGGGTCTCATATTGAATATGCACGATGTCAGGGTTGATAGTGGCGATCTTTTTTAAAATCTGAGGCAGACTGGCAAAGCCCCATTTTTTAAGTCCAAAGAACTCGATATTATCGTGAGTTGTGCTAGCTGCGATGCTTCGTTTAATCCGGCGATCGGTCGAGGTTATTATAGATATTTGGATGTGCTGGCGGTTGAGGAGTTCAACAAGGTGACCTGTATAGTCTCCAACACCGCATCTAATGTCGGGCAATGTAGGAGAGATCATGCACACTTTCAAAGTTCCTTTTACTCCTTCCATTTCCCCAGGGTTGAACAGCAAACTCATAACCAGATTGCAGCTCGATAGTGCAAAAACTCAAAGCGCAAAGCGCCAAACAACAGCACAAAACTCAAAATATCGTGCACTTTGAATTATTACTTTGCATTTAAAATGTCATTCGGATTACTTTCAAATTCTGATCCATGATCTTTTGTATTTCGCTCTTTGCCCTGCTACCAGCTGCACACCTTATCCATCCTCTTAGCGTGTCCATCAATAAGAAGGAGATGGTCACGGCTTTCAAAAAACGCAACCTTGTCTTCCCGTAGTGTTTTTGAAAGAAGAGATATCTGCTCCTATAATGCTCCAGGGCCGCCCTGTCTCCTGCTTGCTCACTACTTCTCCTCCAATAGTGGGTGACCTTGGCTTCAGGAAAATATACTACCTTCCAGCCTGCATTTTTGATCCGGTAGCACAAATCAACGTCTTCGTAATAACAAAAAAACTTCTCGTCCAGAAGGCCCAACTGGTTGACTATGTTGCGGCGGATCATCAGGCAAGCACCACTTATTTCATCGACTTCGCAGGTAAGGTCAAGATCGGTCCGTCCCAAGATGCATCTTTTCTGAACGAGTTTGTTTCCTAACTTGCCCAATAGGGGCAGAACATGGAAAAGCATTTCGCAAAATACCCGCGTGAGGGTGGGAAATCTGTTTCCTGACGGTTGTATAGAGCCATCTGGATTAAGCAACTGTGGCCCTACTATGCCGACTTGGGGGTGGGAATCTATAAACTGAATCATGGTATCAAGAACGCCCAGCGTCAGCAGAGTATCGGGATTTAGCAGCAAGATGTATTCCCCTGTACTGATCCGGATTGCCTGGTTATTTGCTTGGGAGTATCCCAGGTTTGCTTTATTCTCCACTAGCCTCAAAAGAGGAAAATTGTCTTTTATCATCTTCAGGCTATGGTCATTTGAGTTGTTGTCGACAACGAGGACCTCGATATTTGCCTTTAGTGAATTGTTGTAGATGCTGTTTAAGCAGCGACTGAGACTGTCCCCGCTGTTCCAGTTGACAATGATGACTGATGCTTTTTTATCGGTCATGACCTGTGCGATTCGCTTTCTTTGATGCTTGCGATCTTGCGTGCTTTAACAATGATATTGCAAGCAAGTTGGGGGAAAAGAGTTCCTGTAATGCTCAACCAGGGCAAGACTAGATCGTTGAGATAGAAGCGGGAAGCAAATGGCTGTGAGGACAGACTAACGAAATTTCCGGTGAAGATCTCGATCTCAAAACCGCAGTCCTTTAAGTGTTGTTTAAGGATTCTCGGGGTGTAAGCGCGCACATGCCCTGACAATCCTTGCCGATAATCGAGCCAGATAGGATGCGCTCCTCGCAAAAGTCGCCAGCGATTTTCCAAGCTTGCCAGGTTAGGCGTGGTAACAATCAAGGCTCCTTTGCTGTCGAGAACCCGATTTATCTCGGTCAAGAAATAGTCGGTGTCAATTAAGTGCTCGATGATTTCACCCGCAAAAACGAGGTCGAAGGAGTTCTTATCGTATGGAAGCCCCTGAGCAATGTCATAGATCTTGGCCTTGACCTGCATTTTTTGTGCTTCTTCCACCTGATGCCGGCTTATATCAACTCCATGTATGGACCATCCCAAGCAGATGAAATCCGAACTGAATTGAGCGGAAGAGCAACCTACATCCAACATTCTTCCTGGCGACTCCGATAGAATCATTTTTCTAGCTTTTTGAAGGCGGCTTTCTCTAGAGTCGCAGTTCCAAGCGGCGTATTTGTTTTTATGCTCTTTGGACAACTGCTCCGCGCATACTTGCCCTATGGGCGACATTGGTATGGTAAATCTCCTCGATAGTATCGATTATGCTGTTCCAATCATACTTTTTCTCGCATAGGCTACGGTTGTATTGGCCCATTCTTTGTCTCAAACTCTGATCTTTAAATAAAGTTATGATGGCGCGAGCTAGGGCCCGGCTATCTTTGGGGGGAACAACCAGGCCAGATCTACCAGCTTCCACAATATCTGGTACTCCCCCGACATTGGTGGTGACGACAGGTTTGGCGCAGGCCATAGCTTCAAGAAGGACTGATCCAAATGCTTCGCTGAGAGTAGGAAGGCAGAATACGTCACACTGTTGGAAAAAAGGGGCGATCTCTCTGTGGTCGATACAACCTTCAAATTGTACATTCTGCTCAATCTGCAAGGCTTGTACTAATTCCTCAAGCTGTGATTGCCCTGACCCGCGGCCTACGACTATCAGTTTGGCACTGGGGAATCTGGCCATGACTGACGGCATAGCTTCGATAAGATAGCTCAATCCTTTGGCCGGCAACAGAGATCCAACAAAAAGGACTGTGGGAATGCCGTTGCTTCTGTCAGTGGGTGCGAACACAGTTGTATCGACTCCATAGTAAGTCACAACACTTTTGGTATGAAATTCTTCCGGTACGTCAATCTTGGTTTTCTCCAGCTGCAGGAGCAGCTTGTCGCTTTTCTGCAGTGTCTTTTTCCAAAGGCGTGAGCTCGTGTTTTGCTCCAGCTTTATAATAGTGTTTATAAGGCGATTGACAATGCCGCGAGATATCCTTTCAATAGTGAACTTGGTTTCACCAGTTCTTGCTTGAGAAAGTGCTTGTTCTGCTCCTGGTCCCTTTGAAATAAGTGGCATTGGACCCAGGATGAACGGTTTCGAAGAGTTTGCTACCAAACTGAAGTGGAAGGGATAGGCAGGAAAAATATGATGGACTAGGTCGATTTGTTTCAGAAGAGAGCGACTTGTCAAATAACTATGGATGGAATACTTCCACCAATTGATCTTCTCCCTCAATCCCTGGTCTCCTTCTTTAAAGAGTGTATATCCGCCAATTTCGTGAAGTATGACATTAGGCATGGGATGTTCGATATCAATCTTGGCCGAAAAAACGTGCAGCCGGTGCCCGCGGGCGGCTAGCCTTTTTACTATCTCATAACTAATGAGACTCTCACTACAAGGACTTGATTCACTAAACATGTCAGAAGCACAGGATATGAGGATGTTCAACTTCTACCTCTTCCGTTATCTCTTTTGGGCATAGGTTTGGATCAATGCTCCCTTTCCTAGACTCCACCATATTCGCTGAAGTGGCCAGACCAGAGGGGAGAGAATCAACCGCATAGCTTTTCTTGCCCATGCTGTGACCAAGTAGCAGACATGTGCCCGCCTACTTCCGGACTGAAATGGATTCAAATTGATCGTGGCCAACAAATTATCCAAGAACTCATCCAAAGGTTCCCAGGTTCTCATGCATAGTATTTCAAAACCCGACTTACCGAGGAGCGTTTTTAAGGACCTCGGTGAGAACTGGAACAGATGATCAGGAATGCAAAGCCAGGCCCAATGCTTATACCCGGTCAACTGAGCCATTAGACTTCGTATGTTCGGGCACTGAATAAAAAGCAGGCCCTCGTCATTCAGAACTCGCGCAGCCTCATCTAAAGCGCTCTTAGGAGATGGGGTGTGCTCCAGCACATCCCACATGGTTATCACATCGAAATAGCCGGAGGAGAAGCCCGCGTCGGCTATGGATGCAGTCAGAACCTCGATGCCCAAATTGTCTCGAGCGAAGCGAGAACTCCGTTCGCAGACTTCAAGTCCATACGTTTCCCAAGTCTCTCTCACTGCGTCCAGGAAAAACCCGTAGCTACAACCTATGTCCAGTAATCTGCCACCTTCTTTGTGCTTGCTGATCTGTTTCAAGAATTGCCCATATCTTCGGTATAGTCTTTGATCTGAATCAAAGTACATATCCTTGTAACTGTCTGAGCTGTATAGAGCATTACTCATTCTTCTCAGCTCCCGCTTTGATGGCTGGGGTGAAAGGAAGACCACACGGCAATTGACGCATTGGACCAGGCAGTACTGATCCGTGGTCAAAAAGGGAGTGAAGCTGAAACAGCCACAGAGTCTGCATGCTTCAATGTTGGCGGCAATCTCCTGTGTCGATCTGTCAATGGTTTTCGAGACTGTCATTGCACCCTTTGTCATTCTGGATTAACCGAGGCACATTGCACATTCTGGTATACGGTTTCTTTTTAGGTACTTATGCTTTCTCCTGAAACTTCGCGCTTTCTTGCCAAGCCAAATATCTTGAATGAGCTCGTCGTTGACATTTCCAAAAGTGACCTCGTTGTTGATCATATTGCAACAGGCCTGAACAGTGCCATCGTAAGCTATTGCCATGTAATGCCGTAGCCTATTGCAGAACAGCCTCCTGTTGATTGGTTTGCTTTCGCCCCTAAGACCTCGCACGTCCCAGGGCTTGTGTATTTGATGCGCGCTCGCTCTAGGAAACAGATCTTTGACATTTTGAATTCTCTGTTCATTTTCTGGCGTTACGTTGGCGGTTATTATAACTGGGACCCGCGTGTGTACGAGATCACACAGCTTGGTCACATTCTCCTTCGCTCGATAGAAGTCTAATCCCATCGTCTTTTCGTAGCTCTCTCTGTCTCCCCCGTTAAAACTTACATATATCGAGTCAAACGAACGACAATGCCTAATTGCATCGAGAATACCTCTTTTGTGTAGAGAACTTGCGTTGGTATAGAACAGTATTCTGCATTTGCCAAAGATCTCCAGCATAGCTTCAAAGTTGTCTGTGAGCAGTGGTTCATTCCAACTGTTAAGGACGACGAGAGTGTCTGCATCCAGTTGATCCCCGATTCTTTCTGCCAGCTCCAAAGGCATCTGCTCGTTTTTTGGTCTAACTATTTTGTCTCTCATGCAGAACACGCACGTGCCGTTACACAGCAGATTATTTTCAATACTGACAGTCGCCGGTCGACCCATCGTGGTTGGCACAGCGCTCCGCATCTTTCTCCGACTCGGGGGGATTGCTGATATAGCAAAGGATTCTTCGAGATCTCGCCTTTTGCGAATCCAGAACCCTCGACTAAGCCTTGGAAAAGATGAGCTGCCTCATGTTGATTGCGCCGGCAAAGAAGAGGCGGTAAAAAATGGCCCAACAAAGACCGACTCCTGCCAACGAGATAATTGGACCGCTATAGAAGGAGTGATTGTTTCCAATAAAAGAAAGAGCCCCGATGATTAGAAACGAACCTACATAAATTGCCAGTAACCGTTTGGAGAGATCGCTGAAATATTCGCGAATGCTTTGTTGTACACTGAGGATGATTAGGAGGTTGCCAAACAGCATATACCGGGCAAAGGCTGTTCCATATAGCCCAAACAGTCTTGTAAAGATCACGCTGGTGATCACAAGCCCAATTGTTCCTATAATTAAAGCGACTGAAAGTAGCTTGTCTTTCTTGGTCGCCTTCAGGAGGGACTGACCAAACATGCTGAAAGGATCAATGATGGGCAAGAAGCACAGAATTCGCAACAAAGGAACAACCGGCAGCCAATTTGGTCCTAAGATCGTTCTGACCAGAACAGGTGCGCTGAAGAATATGAATGCATAGACTGGTACCTCAATGGCCATGACAGTTGAAGTGGCCAGCTGATATGCTTCTCCCAATTTAGTCTTATCCTGCTGATAATGAGCAAATGCAGGGTAGATTACGTTATGAATTGCCGATTCGATAACGACGGT
>CAYFXD010000107.1:0-15266 GCA_964347095.1 uncultured Actinomycetota bacterium
AGTAACATCGGATCCAGGCATAGTTGCTGAACGGCCCATGTACTTTAACTTCTCTAGCAACTCAGAATACTTCAACTTCTCCGGCATAAACGGTGGGCATAGTGTAATGGGAGCAACATCACCCGACACAATATGGTACTTTGCTGAGGGATGCACCGACCGTGGCTTTCAAGAATGGCTATGCAGCCTGAATCCTAATCATGAGGAAGCCCACATACTCATTGACTACCGATTCAGGGGTGGAGGAGGAAAGCTCCAATATGTAGCGGTGGGAGAATATACTAGAGAGACAGTTAATGTAAATGCGGCAGTTGGCCCCGACAAGGAAGTATCCGCCTATGTATCCTCAAATCCTGCGGTCGTTGTCGAAAGACCTATGTACTTTAACTTCTCTGGTATCAATGATGGACACGGTATAAGTGGACCAACATCATATAGCACAAAATGGTACTTCGCTGAAGGGTACACTGGAGATGGTTTTCAAGAATGGCTATGCCTCCTGAATCCTTGTGAAAATCCTGCAAATGTAACCATTAATTACACATATAGAGGGGGAGGAGAAACCAGTCAAAACATTACCATTGGTTCAGAAACCAGGCAGACAATAAACGTAAATTCCGTGGTGGGTCCGAATAGGGAAGTATCAATGATTGTAACGTCGGATGTACCTGTAGTGGCTGAGCGTCCGATGTACTTCAACTTCTCTGGTATGAATGGGGGGCACGTTGTGGCGGGAGGAGTAGAATAATAGGTATTATGATCCTGGACTTTGTACGGTTTTACAAGAGATCCGTATTCTAGGGATGCGTAAACCCACAAAGTCTCAAAAACGGTCAAGGTGCAGCAAAATGGATTTTCCCGCAGTGAGTCATTGGGAAGGGGAGCCTCAGAGGGGAAACCACGGGTTTCCCTTCTGAAGAGCTAAGCGAGGTTCAACATCCCGTCGCTCCCGCGATTACCTGGGGTTTAAGAATGAATTAATCCCAAAAGGGTGATATGTGTGGTAGTCTTGGACGCAAGAAAAAAGATCTATCTCAAACTTGAGAAAGAATGTCTGAAACTACAAAGCGAACGCAAGTGGAAGGCCTGTAAAGAACTCTACGAGCGCATGGTCGAGGAGTTCCCAGAAATTCACACCGAAAGAATGCAAGAATTTGCAGACAAGCTCTATGAGGATATCAACGAGAGCGATACTTAATCCCGCGTGTCGCTCATTTTCCTCAAAGGGACTTTGCCTATAGTTGTTTCATCAAGTCTTTTTCAAAATTAGATTCTCCATGATTGTTTTTACTGGCAAAATCTTTTTAACTTCCCACCCTCTGGTTCCAATAGTAAATAAACCTTCTTCCACATTTCCTTTTTGGGCTTGTACAAGACGTTGGAAAATACAGTAATCTCTTTTGCATATAGAAAGACACCCTCTGCAATATTCTTTTTGAAATTCCTCACTTAGTGTAGGAATACCGCCTGCCTCAATTTTTTCTACAAAAGGTGTTCTGACTACCCGCAAAGGCATCCCTACAGGACTATTAATTACTATTATATCTTCCTTTTTAGCATCCAAAATAATCTCTTTCCAATTATAATGAGCGCTACTTTCAGAAGATGTAGCAAAACGGGTTCCTATCTGAACAGCCTTTGCACCAAGCCCAAACGCTTTTCTGACATCCTGTCTGTACATTATTCCGCCAGCTGCTATTACTGAGAGTTTAACCTTTTGCACGACTTCCCTCAAAATTTCAAATAATGGCTTATCTGTACCTAGATGACCACCGGCTTCTCCGCCTTCTACAATGATTGCTGGTGCACCCAACTTCTCAGCTAAGGCTGCGCCATGTACCTGAGACACTATCGGAACATAAGGTATGTCAGCCTGCCTGCATAATTTGAATGCATCGCGCGAAAAACCTGCTCCTGAAATTATCAAATCTATTTTTTCACAAATAGCTGTCTTAACTAAATCGGCAAATTCATCACATGCTACCATTATGTTAACACCGATTATCCCTTTGCTTAACTCTCTTGCTTCCCTGATGTGGCGTTTAAGTTCTGATGGATGCATTCCAGAGGCTCCAATGACCCCAATTCCACCTTCATTAGCCACAGCTGCTGCTAAAGGAGCTAGGGAAATTCTTACTGCCATCCCGCCTTGGATTATAGGCAAGCTTGGCTGCAGATCGCCAATTCTTAATTTTGGTAAGCTATCGAGTGATTTAGTCATTTAAATCACTTCGCTCTAGCAGATTTTTGAGCGTTTCTTCTGCCTCGGCTAAAATTTCCTTAACTATTTCAGACGCTGGTTGATTAAGATGATGCTCATTTAATCTAATAACGCACTGCCCAGCCATTACACTACCGCTTTTAACATTACCTTCTTGCATCGCTTCTCTCAATCTACCGACAGCTCGCAACTCAATCTCCTCTTTTTTGCTGTTACTTCTACCACTCAGGACAAATTCGTTATCCCATTCATTGAAATCTTTGGTCAGTCGATTGCGTAAGCATTGAGCTGGCAAACCAATTACTTGGCCGGTGACAACAACTTTTGTAACATCCGAAGCATCAACATAGGCCTTTTTCACATTTGGATGAATATTGGTTTCGGCTGCCAAAACAAACCGGGTTCCAATTTGAACACAAGAAGCACCCAAAACCATAGCAGCCACTAGATTTCTACCATCGCAAATTCCGCCAGCAGCAATAACAGGAATATTGTAATTCTCATCTTTGAGGGCTTCAATTATTGCTGGAAGTAAAACCATGGTGGAGAATTTGCCAATGTGACCTCCGGCTTCAGAGCCTTCAACAATAATGGCATCAACACCCCTTTTCGCTAGTCTCTTTGCCAAGCTAATGCTTGGGGCAATTGCAAAGACTCTAATGCTCTGTTCATGGAATTTTTCAATATGGCTAGAGGCATCTCCCGCGCCCATAATAACTATTGGTACCTTTCGCCTAATTACTATCTCCATTTGTTTTTCAACATCAGGGTTGAGTAACATCAAATTTACCGCAAAAGGTCTTTTAGTCTTGAATTGGGTTTTCAAAATCTCTTTATCCAAAATATCTGGTGGCATATGTCCAGCACCAATTGTGCCTAAGGCCCCTGCCTCAGAAACAGCAGCAGCCAGAGAATGATCAGAAACCCAGGCCATACCTCCCTGGATAATAGGATATTTAATTCCTAATATATTACAAATTTCAGTATTCCAAAGAGCCAATTTAATTTTCTCCTCTAAAATATATGATCTTGCTATATCTGATATTACTAAAAGTCCCGCGCACGTGAGTCCGGGGATGCATCGGGCTTCTAAGTCTTCTTGGTTAGAATATAATAGAACGCATGGGAATCGGAAGACAAGCCCCGCTGTATTTACTTTCAAAACTACCAGAGGGATCCTTATGACGGTTTGGATCTAATAAGCAGTCCAGGGCGCACATTATTTATCCAAATAGAAACGAGTCAGGGTTAGCCGGAGAAATGGATGTTAATACCTACCTTATCGGAGCGATAAAAAATGGGTGACGAGATAAAGGAGATTGAAGAAGAGGTCCTGACCTTCATGAAAAGAAAGAAGTTCAGACCCTTGAGCTCTGCAAAACTTTCTAAGGCAGTGGCGCGCCGGGGATATTCCCTTGATCTGGTAGTCGATGTTCTGAGCGAACTCGAGACCATAGGTGCGATAGTTCCAATTAGTGACGGGCGACTGGCGCTTCCTCGCCAAGTCAATAGGTATGTCGGAAGACTCGCGGCCAACTGTGGTGGTTATGGATTTGTGCAAACGGTTGAGGAAGATATCTATGTCAGTGGAGAAAACCTAAGTGGAGCCATGCACAACGATAAAGTAATGGTAAGCATCACCAGAAGAAGTAGAGGCAGAAGGCGCCAAGGAACTGTCATCAAGATTTTGGATAGAGCCAACAAAGATATTGTTGGGGTGCTGAAGCGGACCAGACAAGGTTTTCATGTCATGCCTTTGGATAGAAGAATCTTCTACTTTTTTATTGTACCTCCGAAACATAGGGGAAATGCTATTGAGGATGACATAGTTAGCGCTAAGATCTTAGATTGGCCAAAGAATGTCAGGTCTTGTGGAACCGTTAAGATATGCAAGGTCCTGGGATCAGAAAGTAATCCTACAATAGCAATTGACGTTATCATAAACGAGCATGGTTTTGGAACCCAATTTCCCCAAAAAGTGTTAGCGGAAACCGAGAATATCTCAACCAAAATAGAAGACAAGGATATGAAAGGCAGGAAGGATTGCAGAGAAGAGTTTACCGTGACCATTGATGGCTTGGATGCCAAGGATTTTGATGACGCGGTTTCTATTACTCAAACGCGCGATAGTTTTGTTTTAAAAGTTCACATTGCTGATGTTTCTAAATACGTTTCAATTCATTCCCAGCTTGACTTAGAAGCGAAGAACAGAGGTTTTAGTGTCTATCTTCCGGATAGAGTCCTTCCCATGCTTCCGGAGAAGCTATCCAACCAAATCTGCAGTATAAACCCAAAGGTAGATAGACTTACGGTTACGGCTGAAATGAAGATTGACAAGCAAGGAAAAACCAAAAAACTCCGTGTTTATGAGAGCATTGTCCGGAGCAATGCCCGATTGACTTATGAGGAAGTTGACGAGGCTATAGAAAAAGATCAATATTCCAACTCCAAGGTCAAAAAGCTGGTCGAGCAGTTGCTCGAACTTTCAGAGCTTTTGGAGAAAAAGAGAATTGAGCGGGGGAGTATAGAGTTTGAAACAGTTGAGCCCAAGATAGTCTTGGGGCCTGGAAATGAGCCCATCGATGTCAGGTTGAGAAAAAGAACACCTGCTACCAAGATCATTGAGGAGTGTATGATAGCTGCAAATGAGAGCGTAGCCAGAACCATGTATAGAAGAAAAATTTCAATGGTCTATAGGATTCACGATACACCTGACGAAGAGCAGATGAAGGAAATTGCCAGGTTACTAAGTGAACTTGAGGTTTCTATAAAGATTTCGAGCTCTGTGAGTGAATTTGGCAAACACCAAAAGTCTATCCAGAAGATAATCCAGCATGTCCACGACACACCGGCGGAAACTCTGATAAACAATCTGCTACTCAGAGCCATGAAACAGGCGAGATATTCTCCCATCACGCACTTTCACTATGGCCTGGCCGCAAAGCATTATACCCACTTTACCTCTCCAATAAGAAGATACCCGGATCTTATTGTTCACAGATTGGTCAAACATTTTCTTATAGAAAGACCAAGCGAATTCGGGGAAGAGGAGATTATGGATATGGAAAAGCAGCTAGGTGGGATATGCGACCACTGCTCAATAGCTGAAAGAGAAGCCGAATCTGCTGAAAGGGAAGCAACAGATGCTCTGCTTTGCAGACTGTTACAAAAAAGCGTAGGAGATGTTTTTGAAGGAGTTATCACTGGTATTACCAACTTTGGAATCTTTGTACAACTCCCCAACACCGTCGAAGGATTAATCAGAGTTAGAGATATGAAGAGCGACTTCTTCCGGTACGAACCTGAGCATTACCGGTTAAAAGGCGAAAAGACAGGTTGTACGTACAAACTAGGGAAGAAGGTTGTGGTGAGAATAATAAGCGTTAATGTTTTGGAGCAAAGAATAGAACTGATGCTAGAGGAAGATGTGTTAAAGATCAGGTCTAGAAAGGCCTGAGAAAAAGGGAAGACCTATGGATTAGCGAGCAATTATAAATTTCCTAGTAGGAAGCGAATGCTTGCTAGACAGTGGACTTCATTGGGAATTCCAAAGGGGACTACAGGTTGAGACCGAAATAGAATATGATATAATACCAACGGCTATACTAATGTCAATAAGGTTACAGTTGGTTCTTGTTCGGTTGAGGTCTTCAAGGATTTCCTATAATCTTGAAGGCCATCTTTTTTGGGAGGTAGAAAATTGGAGAAGAAGAAATTGTACGTGGGCAACCTATCCTTCGAGGTCACCGAAGGAGATCTTAAGGAGTTATTTAGTGAAGCTGGAACTGTCGAATCAGTGAACGTAATCACGGACCGCGCTTCTGGCCGATCCAAAGGATTTGCCTTTGTGGAAATGGCTTCGGAAGAGGAAGCCAAAGGAGCGATAAGTAAATTCAACGGTCACTCTTTGAAAGACAGGGAGATAGTAGTAAATGAGGCTAGGCCGCGTTCAGCCAACACAGGCTTTGGAGGGCGAAGGCGCTATTAGACGGATCGAAACTTTCGCCTTATCATTTTAGAAGATTGGAGAGAAGACGGTGTGCTAACAACGGGAATAGTTAAGTGGTTTAGCGCTGGGAAAGGTTATGGTTTTATCGCCAAGGAAGGCGCAAAAGACATTTATGTCGATCAATCTGCTATTCAGAGCTCAGGTCTTGGAGTCTTGAAGCAGGGACAGAGAGTTCAGTTTGAGGTTGTCTCTGGACCCAAGGGCAATAAAGCCGAAAATGTTACGGTCATCGAGGCAGCAAAACAAAGCATAGAGAGTCAGATCCGAGCCCTCAGAAAGGAAAGCAAGGATATTCAGAGAGATCTTAAGAAGAGAAGAGATCGCAGATGAGTACCCCTGTAATCCCAAAAGGCAGCAGAATGTGACAGAATGCGAAGCACGCAATATATTTTGAATAATTGATAGCGTGACCCATTCATTAGGTGTTGTAGATGGGTTTTTTTTGGAGAAGAAAGAAGAGAGGAAGGACAGAATGGGCGAAACATTTGCCATGAGTGGGATTATGGGTTGACTTAAGGCAGTATGTCTTAGAAAAATGAATGCGAAAAAGAGAGAAACTAAAGAAAGCATGCAAAAAAATATAAAGGTCTTTGAGAAAGCGAGCAAAGAAGCTCTAGAGGGATCCAGAGGATAGAAGTGGTAGGACACAAGTCACAAAAAGACTTAAGGCCCCGTAGGGAGTCAAGGAGAACTCAAAATCGAGATACTAAGGGTCTCATCAAAATCTAATCCTAATTCAGTAGCGGGAGCTATAGCTGCAGTGCTACGGGAGGACGGAGCCACGGAAGTCCAGGCAATTGGTGCAGGGGCTGTGAATCAAGCTGTGAAAGCTATTGCTATTGCACGGGGATTTGTTGCCCCTGGTGGTCTCGATCTAGTGGTTGTACCAGCGTTTGTTGACATTCAAATAGAAGGAGAAGAGCGTACAGCTATTAAGCTTCTGATCCAATCCCGGTAATATATTAGTGATTTTATAATTGAGCAAATGCCAAATTTTTGAAGATTAGGAGAGACATTAGACTAAAGGCTAGCTGATTAACATCAGGATTCTCGCTGTCTTCCTTGACGGCACTAGCATTAGCAAAGACGCGCTGAAGGCAAGGCCAGCGAAGGCAAAAAGTAGGATTTCATTCGAGACATATGTGGACCATACCCCTCCGGCTGTCGCAGCTAGAAAAATGCTCGCTCCCATATACAAAGACAATCGGTCTGAAACGAACTGCCGCCGACGGTGAGCAAGCCCTCCTGAGAAGCAGCCTAGAAGACTTTGAGTAATTGTCAGCCCCGCCACTATCCGCATTGGCAATGGCTCCAATCCGAAAAGAGGTGGCGCGTAGAGTAGCAATGGGGCCATGACGATCCCACTGCCTATGTCCAGTAATCCGGATAGAAAACCGGTAAAAAGGCCAAATCCGCCTATTAGATAGTAAATCCCCATCACTCTACACCACAACTAGAGCCGGTGGGCCTGTCAGTACCTCACCTACCGGAACCGCTGATTTCACACCGGCGGCAAAAAGAGCAGCCAAGACTTGATCTGCCTGGGAATGTGGAACTGAGAGTAGAAGACCCCCGGATGTCTGAGGATCAAAGAGCAGCTCTTGCTCTGGGCGGGCGAGTGAGATTTGGATTTCCATATAATCATCAGTCATTTCTCGATTCTTCCGGTTGTTTCCAGTGGTTATGCCCTTCTTGTACATATCAAGGGCGCCGGGATAGAAGGGCAAATCTTTGTAATGCAATAGAACCTTGGAGTTACTGCCTAATGCGACCTCAAGTGCATGGCCGCTTATCCCAAAACCAGTTATGTCTGTGCAAGCGTGCAGATCGAATTGGAGAGCTACTTCTATAGCTGGGCCATTGAGCCTTGCCAGAGATGGGAGCACATCCTGCTCAAGATCTCTAAGCAACATCTTGCCAGCGCGGGTTGCATTAAACAGAACCCCAGTGCCAAGAGGCTTGGTAAGAATCAGAGCATCGCCAGGCTTAGAACCGGCATTGGTGACTATCCGGTCTGGGTGTACAACACCGTTTACACAAAGCCCATATTTGGGTTCATCGTCATCAACAGTGTGACCGCCTACGAGACAAGCTCCTGCTTCGACCACTTTGTCGTGACCGCCACTTAGAATTTCTTTGAGAATCCCCATATCCAGTTGCTTGGAGGGAAACATCACTACGTTCAGGGCTGTCAAAGGTCTTCCGCCCATTGAATATATATCAGATATTGAGTTTGCTGCTGAGATCTGGCCAAACCAGTAGGGATCATCAACCGGTGGAGTGATAAAGTCGACTGTATTGATCATGGCCATATCGTCTGAAAGCCAGTAGACTGCCGCATCATCAGCTGTATCGATACCAACAAGGAGGTTTGGATCCGAGGGGGGAGAAAGATCCGAAAGTACGTCCGACAGAACTGTCGGCCCAATCTTTGCCGCTCAACCGCAAGTGCGGGCAAGCCCTGTTAGAGTGTTCCGTTTCAAGATTTCCATTTACAAGTCTCCTTTCTGGTTTTAAGGCTGAAAGTCGCAAAATCAACTGGATACTCAATCAACAAGCGATTCCAACCCCAGCGGCAACTAGCTATATCTCACTACCGTCAGGTCAATAAATTACTTCTATCTATATACAATAATCCATAAGACTATTTATTATATGCTCCTTGATGACGGGAGTTGGGAATGGTGGTGATCCATCATTGAATTGTCGACAATCTCGTGTAGTTGGGAGAAGGCCAGCTCCCTTGTTCAGAAGAGACAAGCCAACTGGTTTTTGGAGCAGGGAGCGTGGTGTGTAGAAACCAAACAACCAGAAAGGTTTATTAATCTCACCAGCAAGAGTGTGCTTGGGGAAGTGCTTGCCAAGCCCTGCTGATGCAGCATAACGGCCAGGCTCGGTTGCCGCTGGGCAAAAGTTTGCTAACCAGTTCGTCAATGGATTGTGCTCCGCTGGTCAGGCGCCACGTTGGCCTAGGCGCATATGAGTCATTGTCGTCGATACAGTGGTCTGGGAAACAATAACACTATTGGGATAGCGAAAGCCATACTGCCCACCAACGACAAGAATACGAACCACTTCCAGCTAAGGCGGCTCACTCCCCATCGCTCAAAAAGGTATGCGAACACGCCAACCAGCACTAGAGCTTCGACGATGAAGGCCGCGGCCAGCGGATTGGTTATCGCGGCGGTGAGCGCGTTGGGCTGAAACAGTAATCCATACACGAATGCTCCGTTGACGGCCAGGAACCCAAACCCGCCAAGAGCTACGAGACAGAGCCGTTCAGTTTGACTATACTCGATATCGTGGTGCATGGTCTCTCCTGTTTTGCACTAAATATGGACAAAGCAAGCATAGAACCTTGTGATCTTGCTGGTCCATGAGGTTCGACTAGTCCATCGTCACCAGAGCTACATTTGAGCTAGAGTGGCTAGTATGCCTCCAAATAATCCGATACAGCCGCAAACAAGTCCTATCCCGATATTGACTACGGCTAGGATTATGCATATCTTTCCAAATTGTTTCTCTTCCAGTGAGTCCCTGGTATAGAAGATGACGCCGATTATGACTCCTGCCAGCGGGATGAGGAACGAGAGAACATACAAAAGAATCTTCAGCCCGCCCTCTGGTGCCTTGCTTCCTCCCGAAGGCGGAGCTGGTGGTTCAGATGATGCAGTTGGTGCTTCGGTCATTCTCGTACCTCCTGTTTAGATGTCTGGCAAAGCTCTTTCTTACTTCTCGTACAGCCAAAGAAATCCTGCTTGCAAACGGCTGATCTTGAATCTCTTTTCTTGGAATTTGCCAATGTATGGGATCTGCGTGTTCTGCCGACGAGAAAGGCAGGCTCGCGCGCGGCTCTTGACAGATAGTGATGGGGCGGGACTGTATTTTAGCGCGACGATTCCGGCTGTTAATAGCCGCGCAGCAGGAGCAAGGGCCTGACAGAATAAACAAGCAGCGACAGCGGCCCGAGCTAAGAGTGTATCAGAGCAAGAAGCGTTGCTGTATACAGGGGCTACGCTAACCACATTTTTCTTCCTGGCCTTGGGCTTGCTCGCCCCAGGAATCACGCTGGTTCTCAAATATGCCTAGGCGATCTTTTGGCGGGACTTTTTGCGGATTACTTCTCAATTGGCCTCTTTCCTGGTATTTACTAGAGGACTTTGCGGATATTTGCCCTATAATAACCGGCAACAACTTGTCCGAAACCCATTTTGGGTTTCAGGCATGGGCTGCCGAGTGGGCCGCTCTGGCTTGGCAGCTTTCTTTTTTTCCGTGGTCCTGCATAGTTCGCACAGCTGAGCCGAGTATCATTTTCATCAGCCTAGAGAATTAAACATTCCAGATTTGCAGGAGCCGCAGTTTCTTTCCAGAATCTATAGGTAGGATCGAATCAATTCTCATTGAGTCGCAGGCTTATTGGGGCTATGAATACCATGCTATCAAGATAAAGGTCCATAATAAGGGTGCTGCATACCGGGCATGAGCCGGGGCACGATTTTTTATGAGAGCTCGAGTGTTGGCCTACAAGATCCAATGCGGACTGAGACCTCTTTTTTGGGTCGCGCTTCTGCTTCTTCTGTTGTGGGGATGCAGTGCTGAAGAGGAGCAAAGAACAGCCAGAAAGAGCCCCAGGGCTACCAGCAAGGATGCGGCGGTTCTGGATGACATAGATCCTCCGGAAGACCTTCCTGAACATCTGATCGACCCTGATGCTCTTCAATATCAAGGGGCGTTTAGGCTGCCAAAACCGTCCAAAAACTCAAGCTGGGAGTATAGCGGCCAGGCCATGACCTACTATCCCGATGGTGATCCCGAGGGGCCCGATGATGGCTACCCCGGTTCTATTTTTGCCGTGGGTCATGATCATCAACAATTTGTCTCAGAAATCGACATTCCTGTCCCGGTTATATCCTCCAAGAAGAAGCCAAAGGACCTGGATACCGCTTCCACCTTACAGCTTTTTCATGATATAACAGGCGGCATGTTTGGTGAGATCGAACAACCTCGGGCCGGTCTTGAGTATCTGCCCCCGCAGGGCGGTCAGGAAGCAGGGAAGCTCTATTTCTCCCGCGGCCCGCATCTGCAAGATGAGCAAGTTCCTACGCACGGATGGAGCGAATTAGATCTTGCGTCCCCCAAGTCTGCTGGACCCTGGTATCTGGACGACTATACCAGCTATGTGACATCCGATTATCTCTTTGAGATTCCCGAGGAGTGGGGTGACGCCAATACGAGGGGGCTGAATCTGGCCGCCGGACGGATTCGGGAAGGCGCCTGGGCTGGGTACGGTCCTGCGTTATTCGCTATCGGGCCTTGGGCTGAAGGCAATCCCCCTTCGCCAAAGGGTAGGCTCAAGAAGGTGGTTCCTCTGCTACTCTATGGAAGGCACATCAAAGGTAATCCCCAGATCGAAGTGTCGAACAGCAGAAAGATGAAGACATACAAGGAGGCTGATGACTGGGCTGGTGGTGCCTGGCTCACCGCAGGCGACAAATCGGCTGTCATATTTGTTGGAACCAAAGCAACAGGCAGTTCATGGTACGGATTCGCCAATGGGGTTGTGTATCCAACGGATGAGAGTTCCGGGCAGGAGATACCGGAGGTCCCGCCTTGGCCACACAACAACCGCGGGTACTGGTCAGATGGGATAAAGGCTCAGATCATCTTCTATGACCCAGATGATCTGGCAGACGTCGCCGCGGGTAAAGCGAAGCCCTGGGACCCTCAACCGTATGCTTCACTGGATATCGATCGCCATATGTTTGATCCGGGATTTGATCACGAGCGCGAGAAGCAGGAGACAATCGGTGCAGTGAGCTTTGATCGAAATGGGGGCATTCTCTACGTGTTTGAGCGAAGAGCGGACGGTGATAAAGGCATCATTCATGCATTCCAGCTCAAGCCTTAGTTATATCGCCTTCCACTGACGCTGAATGCGCTTCTATGTGCCTGCTGCACGGGCAACAGCTTCTGCGAAGGTTGGGTGGATATGAATGGTGTCATGGAGTTCTTGAACAGTCAGACCACCCCTCATGGCCAGGGCTACCTCCATGATGATCTCAGGAGCACCGGCGCCGATGATGTGGCCACCGATGATATGATCACTATTGTCAATCAATAGCTTCACGAATCCTTCCGGTTGCCCCTCTATTACCGCCGCGCCATTGTCCTCAAAATAGGAGCGGCTCACAGTGTAGTCGATGCTGTCATACTGGGCCTGGGCTTCCGTGAGTCCTACACCAGCGATGGTCGGCTCGGTGAAGACGGCACTGGGCACAATTCTATAGTCTGCCGGTGCAACATTTCCTTCGAGTGCATTCTTTACAGCGTATCGGGCCTCGTAGGATGCGACAGGCGTAAACATCAAACCACCGGTTATGTCACCAATTGCATACACTGCGGGATTACTTGTCTGCAAGTATTGGTTTACCAGGATTCCTTTTTTGGAATACTTTATGCCAGCAGCGTTAAGATTTAGGTCATCCACATTTGGCGTGCGGCCGGTAGCGACAAGCACCATATCTGCAGCAAATGTAGCCACATTTTCCCCTAGGTTGACCGTTACCACTCTTTGGCCATTATTGACATGGATGCTTTCCACCTTTGAAGATGTGTATACGCCGGTCCCCCGTTGTCTAAAAGACTGCTGGATCGCCTCGCTGATTTCACCGTCTGCATTTGGAAGGAGCCGCTCAGTTGCCTCTATGATCTTAAGGTCCACTCCCGCTTCACTAAATACATAGCCTAGCTCCAGTGCAATGAAACCCCCGCCCACAATAATCAATGACTGAGGCAGGCTCTTAAGTTCGAGGGCTTGATCGCTGTTAATTGTATGTTCTATGCCTGGAATCGGCGGAGTTGCAGGCTTTGAGCCCGCGGCGATCAGGATCTTTTCGGCATGTATCCTCGTCTCCCCAACAAGCAACTCATTGCCGGCAAGGAATGATGCGCCTGCGCTGTGATAAGCTATGCCAGCCTTCTGAAGCATCATTTCGCGGTCGCCAACCAGCTCCCCAATGACCTGGTTTTTTCTGGCCAGGACCTTGTTCCAATCAAGCCGAGGATCGCCAACATCGATTCCAAACTGAGCGGCATGCTTAACTGTTGAGAGAGCTTTGAGTGACCTGACCAAGGCCTTCTTGGGAGTGCACCCGCGCCAGACTCACGTGCCGCCCAATTTTCCGGGATCTGCTAGCGCTACAGAACGGCCATAACGCCGTGCCATCCGCGCCGCCACAGTCCCGGCCACACCACCGCCGATGATCAAAAGATCGACATCATTCATGATGAGGCTCACACTGACCTTTCTTGACTAACTGGACCGCTGCCTTGGATAGAAAGTCCAGTTCGTCTCTACTCCCTGTACGTCATGCAGTCTGCATGCCCGGCATGATTTCCAATCATAATCCCGGTCGCGTTGCAGGTTTTTTGCTCATTTAGTTGGCATTTTGACATGACACACTTAGACACCGCCGTCTCTTCATTCCTGGTCCCTCCTACCGAATCAGTGGTATAAGTGTCGCACAAGGGGCAATTGCCTCCGACATCAATACTCTGAGCAAAACAAACCTCCTTCTCATTCCAAGAGCACTGCACCGAGTTACAGGTGACTACTTTTCCCTCTTCACACATTATTTGCATCGGTCACACCTCCTTTCAGCTGGCTCCGCATATTATCCTAGCCGCAAGGACTGTCAGGAAAAAGATCTATTAGCTGAATATGCTAATAATAGAGCAAGCGTCTTCCTCGTGAATACTAGGAGATGACCTTGTTTTGGATGGATGAAGAAAGCCGGCAATCCCGATCAATTATGCTGTACCGTTCCTCTTTATCAGCGATCGAGAAGGAGCAAGGCAAGAAAAAAGTGCACAAAAAAGCAGGCCCCACTCAGTCATGATTCAGGCCTGCTTTCCTTGGCGCTTTTTCTTAAATCTTTACGACATTTGCAGCTGCCGGTCCTTTGTCTCCGTCAACAATATCGAATTTGACCTGCTGACCTTCAGACAATGACTTAAATCCGGTATCCGAAATGGCACTGTAATGAACAAACACGTCTCCGCCATCTTCGTTCTCAATGAATCCAAAACCTTTGGAGTCATTGAACCACTTAACGGTTCCCTTTGCCACGTTCTTGCACCTCCTAGCTAAGTATTGAAGATACGGAGCCCTGTCATAAAAAAATCCACAAAGCCAAAGCTTTTGTGGTTGCTACAACAACAAAAAACTTCCGAAACTTCAGCTAAATTATCCCAAATAAACAGGAAAGCGTCAACCTTTGTCATCAAAATGTCTTCCGATTATGCCTCTGATGCTCTAGATCAATGCTCTTTTTGGAGCTGCTAAATCATCCGCGCCAAGATGGATATTCTTAAATCCATCACGGAAATGTATTACAATATCTGGGTGCTACGATTCCCAAATTGAGGAAATGATATCGTAATCTTGTTGGGATAGAATCGGGTGAGGGAAAGGCCGGAGCTGTTGGCATCAGTCATTGGCACTCGGAAAAGGTTCCCGAGCACTGCTTAAGAGACAGGTTAAGCTGCAACGAGGAGCACACAATGAATATGGATCTGCAAAAGGATTTCAAGAGGTTATGGAGCACGTATTTCGACGGCGCGAATCTGCCGATTATCCTCTACTACACCGATGATGCCTGTGGTGAGGAGATTCTTCAGCCATCATCTACTCATAGATGTCTCATCGCTAACCTGGCGAAGGTTAGAGCGGGAAGCAACCTCTGTCTCGAGGCGCACTCCATCGGGTGTGCTGGAGGCAGGAGGTACACAGGTTTTGCCCGCGAGATCAGGCCGGATTTTGAGTATTTTCTCTCTTGTGGCATTCCGGGCAAGCTGGAGGGCGAGCGGTACAAGAAATCGCCTGAATTGGTAAGAGAGCTAATGAACAAGCTACCTCAGTTCGAGGCCCCAGCTAGATTTCTGATTTTCAAAAGATGGGATAAGCTGCAGAAGCAAGAACAGCCGGATGTGGTGGTGTTCTGCGCGCGGCCGGATACACTTTCTGGCTTGTTCACC